>JBEKPK010000457.1:0-3767 GCA_049520795.1 Bryobacteraceae bacterium | reverse complement strand
GAACCCGACGAATCGGGCCTGCCGGTCGCCATTCTGCGCTACCGCGTCGCCAACCCCGGCACTGCGCCCGCCAAAGTCTCGATCGCCTGGTCCATCGAAAACCCCACCGGCCATACCCAGTCCAGGGACACGCGCGTCAACCAGTACAAGACTTCGGAACGGCTCGCCGGTATTCTCATGACCAACCCGGATCTGGCCGCCAACGATCCGCTCAAAGGCAGCTTTCTCCTCTCCGTGCTGGATTCCGCCGCCGGGGTCACCTACCTTCGCGGCTGGGAGCGCAGCCGCTGGTGGAACTCGCCCATGTTCTTCTGGGACGACTTTTCCGCCGATGGCGAACTGGGCCCCGAGTCGACGAACCCCGGACCCGTGGGCGCGCTCTCGCTCGGCCGCGCCATAGCGCCCGGCGCCCACGCCGATTACACCTTCCTGCTCGCCTGGCATTTTCCCAACCGCACCCCGCGCCGCTGCGGCTGGACCTCCGCGCGCGGCGATGAAGATACCCTCATCGGCAACCATTACGCCACGCGCTTCCCCGACGCCTGGGCCGCCGCCGAGTACGCCGCCGAACACCTGGATGCCCTTGAGAAAAAGACCCGCCAGTTCGCGGCCGCCATGCGCGAATCCACCATCCCCGCCGTCATTAAGGATGCCGCCAGCGCCAACCTTTCCACCCTGGTGACCCCTGTCTGCTTTCGCACCGCCGACGGCGAATTCCACGGCTTCGAAGGGGCCAACGACCAGGGCGGCTGCTGCTACGGAAGCTGTGCCCATGTCTGGAATTACGAAACGGCCACCGGCCATATCTTCCCCAGCTTCGCCCGCTCGCTGCGCGGCTCCGCTTTCGGCTATCAGCTCGACAGCGCCGGCGGAATTCGCTTTCGCGAGCGCCTGCCCCACAAAGGCGAGAATTCCGGCTGGGCCGCCGCCGATGGCCAGATGGGCCAGATCATGCACGCCTACCTCGACTGGCTGGTTTCCGGCGACACCGCCTGGCTGCGCGAAATGTGGCCGCGCATCAAGAAGGCCATCGAGTTCGCCTGGGTCCCGGGCGGTTGGGACGCCGGCAAAGAAGGCGTCCTCACAGGCGTGCAGCACAACACCTACGACGTGGAGTTCTACGGGCCCAACCCGCAATGCGGCATCTTCTATCTTGGGGCTCTGCGCGCCGGTGAGGAAATGGCCCGCGCCACCGGCGACGCCTCGAGCGCGGCCGAGTATCGCGCGCTGTTCGAGCGCGGCAGCCGGTGGATCGACGCCAACCTGTTCAACGGTGAATTCTACATCCAGAAAATCCGCGGGATCGCCAAAGACAAGATCGCGCCCAACCTGGCCGGCGACATGGGCGCGGCCAACACCGAAGCCCCCGAATACCAGCTCGGCGGCGGCTGTCTGCTCGATCAGTTGATCGGCCAGTATCTGGCCGAAGTCGCCGGTCTCGGCCCGCTGGTTTCCCCGGCCCACATCCTCAAAACCCTGGAATCCATCTGGCGCTACAACTACAAGCGCACGCTCGTGGGCCACGATAGCGTCGAGCGCACTTACGTTCTCAATGACGAGCCTGCCCTCATGGTTTGCGACTACGGCACGGCCGAGCGCCCGCACGTGCCTTTCCCCTACTACGCCGAATCCTGGACCGGCCTGGAGTACCTCGCCGCCGCCCACCTGCTCTTCGCCGGCATGACCCGCGAAGGCGTGGAAGCCGTGCGCAATGTGCGGGCGCGCTACGATGGCGAGCGCCGCAACCCTTGGAACGAGCCCGAGTGCGGCCACCACTACGCGCGCGCCATGTCGAGCTGGAGCACGCTGCTGGCCGCCAGCGGCTTCCGCTATCACGGCGGCGAGCAGTCCGTCACCATCAAGGCCGCACCGGGCTTCCGCTGTTTCTGGAGTAGCGCGACGGGGTGGGGAACCTTCCGCGTCACCGCCGCGGGAGCTATCCTGCGCGTGGATCACGGCTCGCTCGCGGTGCGCACCGCCACCGTCAACGGAAAAAAGTCCAAGCCCAACGCCACCGTCGCCGAGGGTAAAGACCTGGCTCTATGAAGCCCGTCATCGCGGTAGTCGGAGGCTTTCTGGGGGCCGGCAAGACCACCCTTATTCTCCAGGCCGCGCGCCTTCTCGAGCAGCGCGGCCTGCGCGTGGCCGCCATTTTCAACGATCAGGGCGACGACCTGGTGGACACCCACTACGCCGGCTCCTCGGGCGTGGCCTGCGATCAAGTGACCGGCGGTTGCTTTTGCTGCCGCTTCCCAGACCTCGTCGAAGCCGCCGGCCGCCTGCTCGAATCTAAGCCCGACGTGATTTTCGCCGAGGCCGTGGGCAGTTGCACCGACATCGTGGCCACCACCCTGCGCCCGCTCCTCCGCGACCACGCGGACCGCTTCCGCGTCGCGCCGCTGACCGTGGTCCTACACCCGCGGCGAAGCTTCGACGACCCCGATCTGGACTTCCTCCACCGGAATCAACTGGCCGAGGCCGACCTCCTTTTCGAGCGCGGCGAAAGCGTACAAACCTGGATCGACCGGCTGCTTTCCGGCGCCGTTCCGGCCGGCGCCAAGGCCCTGGACATCGACTACGCGCGCTACGCCCAGGCCGAAGCCGCGCTGGCATGGCTCAACGCCCGCGTCACCGCGCGCGCCGCGCCGCCCATTTCCGCTCCCATGCTGATAGGGCCACTGCTCGACCGCCTGGAGCCGCAAATCCGCATCGTGCACCTGAAGGTGTTTATGGAATCGGACGCGGGTTGCCTGAAAGCCGCGCTCACCGGCAACGGCCAGGAGCCGATGGTGGAAGGCGCGCTCGATGCCTCGCCATCCGCAACGCACGAAATTCTATTGAACCTGCGCGCGCTCGACGACCCCGAATCGCTACGCGCCACAGTGGAGCGCGAATTCGCCGCCCTGCCCGCCCGCCTCACCTGGCGGCGCGTGGAATGCTTCCGCCCGTCCGCGCCGGCGCCATACCACCGCACGTGACCGGGCCCGCGCGAAGGTCAGGTCGATGCAGTTTTTCCTAGTTTCCGTGTCTCAGGCAAGGGGTGCAGTCCAAAATTGTCCCTGGTTCCTGTGTCTCAGTTTTGGGGTGCAGTCCAGTGCAGTCCAACCTGTCCCTAGTTTTTGCGTCTCAGGCAAGGGGTGCAGTCCACTTGCCGGCCCCACGCCCAAAACCCGCCCAGCCCGCCTGCTACTCTGAACTCGAAAAGACTCGGCTCGCTCGCCGGTAAGCGCTCGTCAACGCGTCCGTCGCCGCGCGGGGCCGCATAGGTCGGCTTCATGGACCGGGGAATGTCCGTGAATTGGCTTTGTTCCGCAACTCAGCAGAGGCCCTCAAATTGGCTTCGTTTCGCAACTACGCTTCCGTGCACCCGGCGGCGGCTCGGGCGTAGTGGTCCGCGGCGCAAATGATGCGCACTATCGAGCGCGCCGTAGAGCGGGCGTCCCGCCAACGTCGGCGAGGATGCCGACGTGGCAGCCTGGAAGGCCGCTCTACGGATCGATCCCGATGATCGGCCGGTAGAGGATAAAGGGCAGTTCTTGCGCCGCGGTACACTGTTCCGCAATTGCGCTTCTGCGGGCCGGGCGGGCCTAGGATTGGCTTCGTTCCGCAATTTCGCTTCCATGGACCGGGCGGCGAGGCTGGCAGTCGGTCAAAGGCTGAACCACTCGCTACCGGACCGGGGGCGCCGGCGAGGACGTTCTCCCCGGCTGCCCTGGCGTCATAATCTCGGTCCGGCTGCTATCGGGGTCGTAGATCTGGAGCTGACG
>JBEKPK010000456.1:0-3783 GCA_049520795.1 Bryobacteraceae bacterium | reverse complement strand
GCGCCCGATGTGGCTCGCGCGCGTGGCGCGCGGGTGATCCCGATGGGACGCAATGCCGGTTTCGCGCCGGCCGTGAATCGCGGCATTCGCGAGAGCCGCGGCGATTGGATCGCCGTGCTCAATACCGACGTGGAGTTGGTCCCGGACTACTTCGCGACCCTGCTGGCCTCCGCCCAGGCGAAGGGCGCGTGGTTCGCCACGGGTAAGATCCTGGACCCCGGCCGGACGGGCGTGGTGGACGGCGCCTTCGACGTTGTGTGCCGCGGCGGCGCGGCGTGGCGCGCGGGCCACGGGCGCGCGGACGGCCCGCGGTTCTCGATGGAACGGCGGATCTGGTCCGCCCCCTGGACGGCCGCGCTGTTTCGCGCGGAGCTGTTTCAGCGCATAGGGCTGCTGGAAGAGAGCTTCGAATCGTACCTGGAAGACGTGGATTTCGGGTTGCGCTGCGCGCTGGCGGAATATTCGGGCCTTTATATCCCGCAGGCGGTGGCGTGGCATCGGGGCAGCGCCGCGCTGGGCAGATGGAGCGCGGAAACGGTGCGGCTTATCGCCCGCAACCAGGTCTGGCTGCTGGCGCGGCACTATCCGGGATCCTCGCTGCGGAGGAACTGGCGCCCCGTGCTGGCGGCCCACTGTCTATGGGGCGCGCTGGCCCTGCGGCATGGCGCCCCGGCCGCCTGGCTGCACGGCCAGTGGCAGGGGTGGCGCGGCTGGCGGCGCGCCCGCGCAGCGCGAGTCTCCTGGACGGAGATGCGCCTCGATGCGCTGTTGCGCGAAAATGAACGCGCCATTTACGAGTTGCAGGCGCCGGACGGCTTGGACCGGTTCTGGAAAATGTACTTCCTCCTGGCCGGCGCTGGGGCAAGGTGACACATGGCCGGGACTGGAATCGTCATCGTCACCTATTATTCGGAAGCGGAGATCGGCGCGTGCCTCGACGCCGTTTTGGGCGAGGAGGCGGAAATCGTAGTGGTGGACAACGGCTCTTCGGACGGCACCATTGCCGAGGTCGCTCATCGCGGCGTGCGGCTGATTGCCAATTCGTCCAATCGCGGTTTCGCGGCGGCCGTAAATCAGGGGTTCGCCGCTTTCGACGCAACGTATGTGCTGGTGTTGAACCCGGATGCCGTTCTCCGCCAGGGATTGGACGCGCTGCGGGCCGCCTGCGACCTGCCGGGCGCGGCCGGCGCGGGCGGACTGCTGCTCGGCGCCGATGGGCGTCCGCAGGTGGGTTTTATGGTCCGTTCGCTGCCTACCCCCGCCTCGCTCGTTTTGGAAGCATTATTGCTAAACCGTATTTGGCCCGCAAATCCGGTGAACCGGCGCTACCGCGGATTGGGGCTGGACTACGCGCATCGCATGAGGGTGGAACAGCCGGCGGGGGCGTTCCTGATGATCCGCCGGCAGGTGTGGGAAGAGTTGGGCGGGTTCGACGAGCGCTTTTACCCGCTGTGGTTCGAGGATGTGGATTTTTGCCGCCGGGCGGTGGATCGGGGTTATTCCTGGTACTATGAGCCTCAGGCCGTTGCCCAGCACGCGGGGGCGCATTCCATCGCAAAGATAACAGTGGAGATGCGTCGCGTTTATTGGTATCGTAGTTTACTTAGGTATTCAGCCGCGCATTTTGGGCCAGCCGCATTCCGGGTGGTGTGTCTGGCGGTGTTGGTGGGCTCTTCGGTGAGGGTGCTTGCCGAATCGGCTTACAATCGCAGCCTGAAGCCTCTGAGGGCTTACGGCAAGATTGCAAGGTTCGCCGGCCGATGCCTGCTGTTCGGCTGGAGAGACGAAGTGGTTGTTCCGGGCCCCGTAAGCTAGGTTGTTCGGGTATTGATGGAATACGGTTCTCAGGTTCTCGTTCATGGCGCAAAACGACTTCGTCTCGGTCACCATCGTCACGTATAACAGCGGGCGCTTCATCAAGCGTTGCCTGGAATCGGTGCTCGCCCAACGGTACCGGCTGAAGGAGATCGTAGTGGTGGATAACGCATCCACCGACGGCACCATCGATATCCTGGAACAGTTCGAGGACCGCTGCCAGGTCTACTACAACGACGAGAACGTGGGTTTCGCGGCGGCGCAGAACCAGGCTATCAAGCTCTCCAACGGGGATTGGGCGCTCACCTTGAACCCGGACGTGCTGCTGCTGCCGAACTTCATCCAGTCTTTGGTGGATGCCGGCCAGTTCGATTCCTCCATCGGGGCGGTGTGCGGCAAGCTGCTGACCATGTCGCAGCATTTCGAGATTCCCGAGCGTCCGGTGGTGGATTCCACCGGCATTTACTTCAATCCTATGCTGCGGCACCTGGACCGCGGGAGCCAGGAAGTAGATAACGGCCACTACCTGAAATACGAGTACGTGTTCGGGGCCACCGCCGCCGCGGCGCTGTATCGCCGCGCCATGATCGAGGACGTCTCCATCGACGGAGAGTTCTTCGACAGCGATTTCTTCGCCTACCGGGAAGACGCCGACGTGGCGTGGCGGGCGCAGTTGATGGGCTGGAAGTGCCTTTACGTTCCTTACGCGCGTGGATACCACGTGCGCAAGGCGCTGCCCGGAAACCGGCGCGCCCTGCCCGCCGTGATCAACATGCACTCGGTGAAGAACCGGTTCCTGATGCGCATCAAGAACATCTCGCCGAACCTTTACCGGCGGAACTGGTTCTCCATCACGGCGCGGGATGCGCTGGTGGTGGCGTGGTGCCTGCTGTGGGAGCACACCTCGCTCAAGGCCTTCTGGTACCTGGCCCGGAACCTGGGGCGGGTGGTGAACAAGCGGCGCCAGATCCAGGCTCGCCGCCGGGTGGACGACAGCTACATGGCCTCCTGGTTCCAGTACGCGCCGGTAAGCCATAAGGCGTCCCGCAAGATGGTGCGCCTGCTTTCGCGTTCCGAGACCGCCAAGACGTAGGCGGCGCGCCTATGCGCATCGCCATTCTCGGCACGCGCGGCATTCCAGCCCGCTACGGCGGATTCGAAACCTTCGCCGAGGAACTCTCGATTCGCCTGGCGGCGCGGGGGCACGAGGTCGCCGTCTATTGCCGCGAGAGGCACTCGGAAAGCCGCTACCGCGGAGTGCGGCTGCGGTATCTCCCCACCATCCGGCACAAGTACTTCGACACCCTGGCGCACGCTTTCCTCTGCACATTGCATCTTCTGGCGCATCGTGTGGATGCGGCGCTCTACTGCAATGGCGCCAACGCCATCTTCACGCTCTGGCCGCGCCTGTTCGGAATGCCCGTGGCGCTGAACGTGGACGGCCTGGAGCGCAAGCGGAAGAAGTGGAATCGCCTGGCGCGGACGTGGTACCTGGTCTCGGAGCGCCTGGCCACCTTCTGCCCCACCATTGTGATTACCGATGCGCTGGCCATCCAAAGCTACTACCGCGAGCGCTACCACAAGGAGAGCGTCTTCATTCCCTACGGAGCGGAGATTGGTAAAACGGCCGGCGCGGGCGCGCTCCGGGACCTGGGCCTGGAGCCGGGCGCCTACTTCCTGTATGTCAGCCGCATGGAGCCGGAAAACCATCCGCTCGAGGTGCGGCAGGCCTTCGAGCGCGTGGACACATCGATGAAGCTGGCGCTCATCGGCGACGCGCCCTACGCGCCGGAGTATATCCGCCGCGTGCGCGACACGCGCGACCCGCGCGTGGTGATGCCCGGGGCGATCTATGGCGAGCGCTACGGCGAGCTGGGCTCGCACTGCTTCGCCTACATCCATGCCACGGAGGTAGGGGGCACGCACCCGGCGTTGATCGAGGCCATGGGCCGCGGCGCGCTGACGCTG
>JBEKPK010000455.1:0-3798 GCA_049520795.1 Bryobacteraceae bacterium | reverse complement strand
TCAACTCAGCAGCCGTGCAAGGCAAGTCCGACGCGGAGTTGAGGGAGATCATCACCAAGGGCAGCCGCGCGATGGATCCTGTCGAAATCGACGAATCCGGGTTCCGGCATCGTCTCCCGCTGCAATCCGTGGACGCCGTGATTGCTTACGTGCGCACTCTGAAACAGTAGGCTGACCTCCGCATGGCCTGAAAGGACCGCCACAATCGCGGCATCATGGTTGTGAGGTCTTATGAAACGCCTGGTTCTGCCGATCCTGCTCGCCGGCGCGCTGTCGGCTGCCGACTCCGGTGTAACGTCCGCGATGAACGCCTTCACCGCCGCCTCCTACAACCAACTCGCGGGAGGCGGCGGGAACCTGATCCTCTCCCCCTTCAACATCGCCACCGCGCTTTCCATGACCTTGGCCGGCGCCCGCGGCCGGACAGCCGAGGAAATCCAATCCGTGCTGCGCCTCCATTACGATTCCACCTACGACGCATCTCTTGGCGCCCTGCTCGCCGGCCTCACCCAGGCCGGCAATAGCGGAGGCAACGAGTTGCACACCGCGAACGGACTTTGGGTGCAAAAAGGGATCGCCATCCAACCGGCCTTCGAGAACACGCTCATTGAGAACTACCACGCCCCACCCACGCCGCTCGATTTCATGGCTAATCCCGAGGCCTCGCGATCCCAGATCAACCGCTGGACCGAAGAGCAGACCAAAGAGAAGATCAAGGACCTGTTCCCGGCCGGCTCGATCGACGCCCAGACCCGCCTTGTCCTCACCAGCGCGATCTACTTCTACGGCAAGTGGCAAAGCCCGTTCGTCACCTCGCGCACCGAGGCAGCGCCTTTCACCCTGCCGGCCGGCGCCACCACCCAGGCCAACTTCATGAACCAGACCGCGCGCTTCGGCTACGCCGAAACGCCGTCCGCCCAGGTTCTGGAAATGCCTTACGCCGGAACGGAAATGGCTTTCGACGTCCTGCTCCCGAAGACCCTCACCGGCCTTCCCGGCCTTGAGAAATCGCTGACCCTGGAAAGCCTGACCGGCTGGCTCGGCAGCCTTACCACTCGGAACGTGCAGGTGAGCCTGCCGAAGTTCCGCGCCGACTCGGCGTTTTCCCTCCGCCAGGCGCTCTCCACCATGGGCATGCCTACCGCCTTCACCGGTAAAGCCGATTTCTCGGGCATCGACCCGAAACAGCGCCTCGCGATCTCCGAGGTGGTCCACAAGGCGTTCGTCGGTGTTGCGGAGCAGGGAACCGAAGCCGCCGCCGCCACCGGCGTCGCCATGCGCGCCTTGGCCGTGCGCATGCCCGAACCACCCGTCGTCTTCCGCGCCGATCACCCGTTCCTTTTCCTGATCCGCGACACGCGCTCCGGAGTCGTCCTCTTCATCGGCCGTCTGATGAACCCGAAGTAGCATCGGTGGCGCCAAAAAGCTGCCGGAATCTGAGCGTACGTGTACGCCAACCCGGCTGCCGATGTGGGGTCGGGATTTCATCCTGCCGCCGGCCTTCTGGCCGGCGTTCTTCGCGCTGCCGCGCGCCCTTCTGCCCGGCCTTTTGCCCGGCGTCCCTCGCGCCATGCCGCGCCACGCGGTAGAATAATCAGCGCAGTTTTCCGCGCGGCGCCTCGCGTTGCTATCGCTGAGCGTAAATGATGCCCCAGGCTATAATCCCGTATCCGCCGGACTGGACTGCTTCCCAGGAGACGAACACAATGACGCCTAGATTATTAGTGGTCTTGATTGTAATGCTATCGGTGTTTTGGCCGGCGGCCAGCTTCGCCACGGTCATCCCCACGCCGCCCTATCCGGGCGCATCGCCGAGCCTGGCCTACAAGGTGACCGTGGACGGCCAGCCCGTGTTTGCCTATCGCTATCCCACCTATAACCAGTTCAATTGGATGGACTACGCCGGCTTCAGCATGACCGGCAAGGTCCATGTCACCATTACTTCGCTGATCAGCGAGAGGGACGTGAAAACCTGTTTCATCCGCCCGCTGGCTTACAATATCCAGCCTCAGATCAAGGGCAATACGGTCAGCTTCGATCTCGATCGGCCGCGTTATCTGGTCGTCTTCATCAACGAAGAGCCGCTCTTTTCGAGCACCGGATTGATGCTCTTCGCCGACGCTCCCGAGGCCAACGCTCCCAAACTCGGCGATCCCAACGTGGTCAACATCATGGACTACAAGATCGACAACACCGGTAAGACCGTCGAGACCGTCAAAATCAACCAGGCCATCAGCGATGTGTCCGCCAAGCCCGGCGGCGGCGTACTTTTCTTCCCCAAGGGCGGCGCTTATCTGACCGGCCTGGTGGCGATGAAGAGCAACGTGAAGTTTTACATCGAAGCCGGAGCCGTAGTTAAGGGGTCCACCAAGAATGCCGATTATGTCTTGCCGCCCGCCACGGGGGGAGGCGGCGGAAGGAGGGAGCGGGCCCTATTTGTCTTTAGCAACGTCGAGAATGCCAGTATCATGGGCCGCGGTACCGTCGATGCCCAGGGCTATCCATTGTTGTGGCACGATATCCAACCCGACATGGGGGACGGGAAGGCCAGAACGGCGGAGGGATTGGTGAACGATCCTCATGGGTCTGGGGTCAAGGGCTATGTGGTCTCCAACTGCAAGAACGTCACCTTCCAGGATCTGTTCCTCCTTCGCTCCTCCTATTGGACCACCACCGTCAGCAACACCGATGGTTACACCAGCAGGAACATCAAGCTCATCAGCCGCAAGAATCAGTATCACGACGACGCTTACGACATCACCGGCGGCAGCAAGCATATCCTGATTGAAAACGGATTCTCCATGACCATGGACGATGCTTTCGCCTTCTATGGCGGCGCCGGTGCCGGCCTCGAAGACGTCGTGGTGAGGAATTTTGTGGATTACGGCTACACCTCGGGCCTGGTTCTCGGGTACGGCTCCATCCCGGCGGCCAAGCACGTGCGCTTCGAGGACGTGAACTTCATTTCCACCCAGAATAAGTTCGCCATTTGGATTCAATTCACGCCCGCGTACTTTACAGGACGGGGGTATCCCACCAAAGCCAGCAGCAAGCAGCCGTTGGACGATTTCTACTTCAAGAACTGCACGTGGGAGCATGACGGCGGGCAGATCTACATCGACGGCGGGGATTCGCCTCTGACCAATTTCGTCTTCGACAATTGCACATTCTATAAGCCCAGCCGGCCCGCCAAAATTTCCGGGACGGCCATGGGTCCGATCGTGTTCAAGAATGTCAAGGTGGAGGGCGTCCTGGTCAGGAACGTCGAGCAATTGAAACGGCTTGGTTGGGATATTTCCGTCCCCATGAAGTTCGAAGTGACCGGCCAGCCGGCCGCGGGTGGGCGCGCTCCCCAAGCGGTAAAGAAGTAACGCTGGCCTTATGGCTGCTCTCTTCCCGTGGCGCAGCCTCTCAGGAATTGTGGGACAGGCGCTTCCGCCTGTCAACCCGCGCCAAGCTCGGGAGATGAATAGTGCCGCGCACAATCGAGGTGGGACAGGCGCTTCCGCCTGTCAGACTCGGCGTGAGCGCCGAGCCGGCAGGCTGAGAACCTGCGCCACGGAAACATACGCCGCCCTCTACCGGTAGCGGTACAGCTTCACTCGCTGAATGCTGCCGTTGGGGAGCGTGCCACCGCGCAGTCGGACGTATCTGCCCTGGCCGTTCTCGTCGCCGTTCAGCCTCCGCCCGGGAACCCAGCGGCCCTCCACAAACACGCCCTCGTCGATTGAGACAATGCCGGCGATGGGATCTCCCGGAGTGTTCGGGGAGAAGTTGACGTCCACTGGTCCGCTTCCG
>JBEKPK010000454.1:0-3811 GCA_049520795.1 Bryobacteraceae bacterium | reverse complement strand
GCGGACGCCGTGGTGGCGCTGGCGGGCTCCGATTTCGGCGCGGACGTACCGCTGTGGACGCCAATGGAAATCCGCGCCGGACAACTGTTGCGCTGCGGCGCCACACGCGCCGGCGCGCGGTGCTACCTGGCTGTGCGCGGCGGCATTGCCGTTCCCAGGACTCTGGGCAGCGCTTCGGCGCACCTCCTCACCGGCCTCGGAGGCCGCGCTGTGCGCGCCGGCGACGTGCTGCCCGTTGGCGATCAGGCCGTTCGCCGGCCCCGCCCGCCGGCGCGCGACGCGCCGCGGCATTCACGGGATTCCGTGCTGCGCGTCACCGCCGGGCCGCAAGCGGAGTGGTTCTCGGACGACTTGTTCCAACACGCCTACGCCGTAACGGAAGAGTCCGACCGCATGGGCCTGCGCCTGCGCGGCGTCGCAATCCCGAGCCCCGCCGGCCACATGCTCACCGAGGGCGTTTCGGTGGGCGCGGTGCAAATTCCGCCCGACGGGCAGCCCATCATACTCTTCGTGGAACACCAGACCACCGGAGGCTATCCCAAACCGGCCAACGTAATCTCGGCCGATTTCTGGCGGCTGGGGCAGGCAAGGCCGCGCGACGAGGTCCGCTTCGAGCTGGTGGAGATCGACCGCGCGCTCGATTTGCTGCGGCGGCAGGAGCAGTGGCTGCACTCGATATAAGGCCTGACCCCACAAGCGCGCCACCGTCTCCAGGTGGATTTATGCTAGCTTATTGATTCCGCCGCGATGGGGAACCCATGGAGGCTCTTGGCCTTGTTGAAACAAAAGGGCTAATCGGCGCAATCGAGGCCGCCGACGCAATGGTCAAGTCGGCCAACGTGGCGCTCACCGGCAAGGAATTCGTGGGCGCCGGGCTGGTGTGCGTCACGGTACGAGGCGATGTGGGCGCGGTCCAGGCCGCCACGGACGCCGCAGCCGCCGCGGCCCGCCGCGTGGGCGAGCTGGTGGCCGTTCACGTGATCCCGCACCCGCACGAGGAAGTGGAGAAAACCCTGCCCGCCGGCGAACTTAGTAAGAAGTAGCGGCCATGCTGGAAGACAAAGACCTCCTTTCCATACAGGAGGTCCGCACCAAAGTCGAGGATGCGTACGCGGCCTGGCTGAAGTACCGCGACTACTCCCAGGAGCGCGTGGACGCCATTGTGGAACGCATGGCCGCGGCCGCCCGCGCCAATGCCCGCCAACTGGCCGAGTTGGCCGTGGAAGAGACGGGCTACGGCAACGCGGCGGATAAATGCGTCAAGAACCTGCTGGCCGCGGACTGGCTGCCGCGCCGCATGCGCGGCATGAAGACGGTCGGGCTGCTGCGCGAGCTTCCCGAGGAGAAGATGGCGGAGTATGGCGTTCCCATGGGCGTGGTAGCGGCCATCCTGCCCACCACCAACCCCACCTCCACCGCCATCTACAAGATCCTGATTTCGCTAAAGGCGGGCAACGCCATCGTGATCAGCCCGCACCCCCACGCGCACCAGAGTACCTGCCGCACGGCGGCCCTGCTGGCGCAAGCCGCGGTTGAGGCGGGCGCGCCCGACGGCATCATCCAATGCGTGGACAACGCCACCCTCGATGCCACCAACGCCCTCATGCGGCACGAGCGCACGGCCGTGATCCTCTCTACCGGGGGCGCCGGCATTGTCAAGGCCGCCTACTCCAGCGGCAAGCCGGCCTTCGGAGTAGGCCCCGGCAACGTCCCCGCGCTGGTCGACGCATCGGCCGACGTGGAAGCCGCGGTGGCGGACGTCGTCGCCGGAAAGGCCTTCGATTACGGCACCGTCTGTTCCAGCGAGCAGACCCTGGTGGCGGAAGAGAAACTGCGCGACCGCGTGCTCGCCGCCCTCGGGTCCCGCAAGGCGTATATCGCCAACGACGCCCAGAAGCAGGCGTTGGGCAAGCTGCTGCTGATGCCCAACTGGACGGTGAATCCGCGCTGCGTCGGCCAGGCGCCGGGCAAGATCGCCAAGATGGCGGGCTTCGAGGTTCCTCCCGGGACTTCCATCATCTGCGCCGAAATCTCCGGCGTCGGCAAGCAGCACCCGCTTTCGGCGGAGAAGCTCTCACCGGTGCTGTCGCTCTACTTCGTCAAGGATTTCGCCGCGGCCCTGGACGCCTGCTACGCGCTGCTGAAGTTCGGCGGCATGGGCCATACTGCCGTGATTCACGCCCAGGACGCCGCGCGCATCCGCGAGTTCGCTCTGCGCGTGCCGGCCATGCGCGTGCTGGTGAATACGCCGGCGCCGCAGGGCTCCACGGGCATCACCACCGGCCTGTTTCCCTCCATGACGCTGGGATGCGGCGCGGTCGCGGGGAACAGCACATCGGACAACGTGGGCCCGCTGCACCTGATCAATATCAAGCGACTGGCGTATGTGACGCGCCGGGCGGAAGAGGCTTTCGAAACGCCGCTCGATTATCGCGCCGCCGCCTCGGCCGTCGAGGAAGCGCCGCTCGACCGTCCAACGGTGGCCGCCGCGGTGGACCGCTACCTGGCGTCGGTGGGGCGGGCGGTTCCGTCTGCCAATCCGGTGGGGCAGGCGCTTTCGCCTGCCAATCCCAGGCCGGTCGATTTTGTGGGCGAAGCCGATGTGCGCGCCGCGATCGAGCAAAAACGCAAAATTCCAATCGGGCCGAGGACGATTGTGACGCCCTCCGCCCGCGATCTGGCCGGCGATGCCGATGTTCTGAAGCCGGTTCAAGGATGAGGTTTACCGTGGATCTGAATCTGGAAACGCTGAAACGAGAGATGGTGGCCTACTTGGCGGCGTCCGACTTCGCCGTGTTCTACAGCGACCCCGGCGGGCTGAAAGGACTGCCTCTGGTTCTCTGGGATGTGGAACGATACCCCGACTACCAGATGTTCCTCGATGTGGCCCGCAAAGCCGGGGTCAAGCTGGTCATGTTCGGCGCCGCCGAGTTCGACGACAACGACCTCGACGAACTGACGGAGCAGATCGAGGAAGGCGAGTTCACCCGCGAAGAACAGCGCGAATATGAGGCGCGCATCCGCAAGTTGCGCTCCCACAAGGGCGCCACATGTTCGCTCGAGCTGGCATTCGATCTCAATTCCCGCCTCTACGTTTACGACGTGCAGCCCGACTGGTACGACGAGTTTTGCGACCTGGATGAGGAAATTCTGGCGCGTACGGCCGATAACGACGCCGAAGACGACGACTCGCTGGGCGGCTTCTATTCCAAGAACTAGTCATCGTGGCGCACGCTTTAGTGTGCCGCGTCGGCGCTCATGCCGACGCTTGGTTTCCCGCGCGAGACTTAGGGCGTGTTTTGAAACAACGTGTCCACTTCGCACAACCGCTCGTTAGCAGTCTGGCGAGCCGCGACCGTCCGTTCGCTAACAGTCTGGCGAGCCGCGACCGTCCGTTCGTTAACAGCTTGGCGAGCCGCGACCGTCCGTTCGTTAACAGTCTGGCGAGCCGCGACCGTCAGGGAGCGGTTGGCGCGGTTGGCGCGGTTGGCGTGGTTATCTCATGACAACCCCTTAGCCCTATGACGCCGGCCTTTTCCCGCTGGATCTTTCCCGCCACGGACCCTCAAGCCGCCGAGCGCCTGGCCGCCGCGCTGGGCATCGGAACGCCCGCCGCCAAGGTCCTCATAAACCGCGGCTTCGCCGATCCGGACGAGGCGCGCCGGTACCTGGAGGCTCCACTCGACAGCCTCCATGACCCGCTCGCCCTGCGCGACATGGAGCGCGCCGCCGCGCGTCTGGAGAAGGCCGTCCGAGCGCGCGAGAAAATCCTGATCTACGGCGATTACGACGTGGACGGCGCAACCTCCGT
>JBEKPK010000453.1:0-3815 GCA_049520795.1 Bryobacteraceae bacterium | reverse complement strand
AGTCCGTCGCGGCCATCGGTCTGGCGGTTCTGTTCCGGCTCAACAAGCCATTGACTTTTGCCGCCACCTTCGTGAACAATCCGCTGTTTCAGCCCTTCATGGTGGCGGGGTCGCTGGAACTCGGCCATGTACTTCTGACCGGCAGGCGCTGGCGATTTGCATTGCCGCATATGACAATTCAGGCGCTGAAGGCGGACCTGGCGGCTTGGTTGGTGGGGAGCGTGGCGCTCGGGGCGATCATCGGCGGCATGGCGTCGCTCGGAGTCCTGTTCCTGCTGCGCTTTACGGCGCGCCGGACTCGCGAACTGCCGCGCCGCCGGGATTCCGTGAACCGTCTGTTCGCGGAGGCGCCGTGGCGCGACCGCGGCTTCGTCAGGTGGAAAATCAGGCTGGACCGAATCTTCGATTACCTGCCGCCGGAAGATTTGGGCACGGGCTGCGCGGTGGATCTCGGCTGCGGCTATGGCATTGCCCTCGGTTTCGCCGCTTTGGAGGATCCAAGCCGCCGCTTGGCAGGTTGCGATTTGAATGGACGCCGGATCGCCGTGGCTCGCCGGGCGCTCACGGGTAGGAACGCCATTCTCACGGTCTGCGACGTGCGCCATTTCGACCTCCCGCGCGCCGGCCTGGTGTTGATCCTGGACGTCTTGCAGTACCTCGCCGCGGACGAGCAAATGGAGTTGCTGGCCCGCTGTTCGGCGGCCTTGGACCCCGGAGGCAAACTCGTTTTCCGCGTGCACGACCGCGAGCGCGGCATCCTCTGGCGGTTCACCAGCGCCTTCGACCGCCTGATATTCCTGGCGGACCGGAACGGACTCCGTCCACTTACCTTGCCGCTGGCGCGCTACAGGCAGGCGCTGGAACTGGCGGGCATGACGATCGTCGAGCGAAGGTTCCGCAACCGGCTGCCCCTGGCTCACATTCTGATTGTCGCGACCAAGTCCCCGGCCGCCGAGGCGCGCGCATGAGCGCCCGCATCATGGGACTGGTAGCCCGCCTGGTGGTGCGTAAACCCGTTTGGGTCGTGCTGGCGGCCGTTGCGCTGACGCTGGTCTTTTATTCCCATATTCATAACTTGCGCCTGGGCACCGACCTCACCGGCATGTTCGGGGATAAGGACCCGGAGTGGCGCGTCGTGAGCCAGGTAGGCAGGGAACTCGGATACGGAAACCAGCTATTCGTGACGATCGAGCCTCCTCCGGGGGATGAAGACCGGACGGAACCCATGGAGAACGCCGCCGGACGCCTGGTGTCGGAGATGAACCGGAGCGGGCTCTTTAAGTACGCGCGCTGCGGCCTGGAAGAAGAGGAGATTCTCCAGTTAGTCCGGTATTTTGCCTGGAACTTCCCGGCATTTGTCTCTCCGGCCCAGAAAGAGGAGATCGAACGCCGGCTGGAGCCGCGGCGGATTCGCCAGGTTGTGCGGCGCGCCGGCGCGGAGTTAGTCACGCCGTTTTCCGTCCTGGGAACGAATTACTTTGTCGCCGACCCCCTCGGAATTATGGAAGTGGCCGCCGCCGGGAACCGCGGATTTTCGGAATTCACTAGCTTCGACATGAATTGGGGAAGCGGAAACCATTTCTTCAGCAAAGACCACAAGGCTCTCCTGATCGTAGCCGCCCCCCGGCAGCCGGCGGTCGACTATGAATCCGCCGGCGCCGTTGTGCGGTGGACCCGCGGCCGCATCCGGGATCTGGCCGCCGATCCGGAATTCCGGGATTCCAAGTTGACCATCACGCCCGCCGGCGCATACGTTTACGCCGAGGAGGATCATCGGTTCATCCAGACGGACATGCGCTTTATCTCGTTGATCTCGATCGCCGGAAACCTCGCACTGTGCCTGCTGATCTACCCGCGCATCCCCCTTCTTCTGCTGTCCCTGCTGCCCACCAGCCTGGGAATACTCTGGACCACCGGCGTGGCAAGTTATTATCCGGGCGAGTTGAACATGATCAGTCTCTCTTTCATCGCCATACTGGCGGGACTTGGCGACGACCAGATCGTGCATTTCTTCAACCGCGTGCCGCAGGAATGGGTCCGGGGCGGATCCTTGGAGCAGGCCATGTATCGCGCCTTCGACACCACCGGGCGGAGCATTTTATTCTGCACCTTGACGGCGGCCACCGCTACCGCGTCCCTGGCCTTGTCGAGTTTCAAGGCGCTGTCGGAATTTGGCTTCATTCTCAGCGTCGGGCTGGTCATGATGCTGCTGCAAACCGTGCTCACCGTGCCCGCCCTGATGCGGCTCTGGTGGCGCGTCTCCAAACCGGCGGCTCCCGAGACGATTACCTTTCGGTTCCTGCCCCTGGTTGCGCGGAAAAGCGTCGACTTCGTGGGAAGACATCCACGAACGGTTGCGGGGCTGGGGATCTCGGTTTTCGCCGTTTCCCTCTGCTCCCTCCCGGCGGTGAGGATAGACAAGGGGACCGAAATAGCGCTCGGCGCCGCGAACCCGGCCATCACCGCGCAGAAGCGTCTTTCCGAGAGGTTTGGAATCGAAGGAAGCCCGCGGGTGTTCCTGATTTCCGGCGGCGAGGAGGAGGTTCTGCGCAGGGCCGAGCAACTCACGGCGGGGCTCGCGGGCTTCCAGGATCGGGGCGCCGTCAAATCGGTCTTCTCGCCCGCGACCCTGGTTCCTTCGCGCTACACGCAATTCGAGCGCGCCCGAGGGTTTGCGGGCGTCGACTTTCAGGCGGCGGCGCGCGCCCTGGAACTGTCTGTCGTCGAAAGCGGCTTTCGCCCGGAGCCATTCGGGCCTTTCATCGAGCGGCTGCGCGAGCTGGGGAAAGCCGTCGAACCGGTGACGGTCGAAAGCGCCATGGCGCAACTGCCCCAAGGTCTGCTCGACAACAGCATCCGCGGAACCGGCGATAACACATATCTGGCGGCCATCGCGTTCTATCCCGCGGATCCCAACGCGGTTGACGTGGTTCCAGCGGGCGTCATGGCGTCCTGGAGGCGCGAATTCGGTCCGTTCGTCGATTTCTCCTACGACAAGATGAGTCGCGAAGTGCAGGTGCGCGTCTTGCGCGACAGCAGGCAGGCGCTGCTTCTGACGGCTGTCGGCATTCTCGTTATCGTCTACCTTTGCTTTCGCAGTTTTCGCATGTCGCTCATGGTCCTCCTGCCGATCGGATTCGCCATTACCGTCACCTACTGGCTGCTGCTTCTTGCGGGACATAAGTTCAGCTTCATGGCGATCACCGGGATACCACTCATTATCGGCATAGGGATCGACAACGGAATCCACCTGATACGCCGGTATCTGGAGTCCGATCGCAATTGCATTCTGGATGTAGCCAAGGCTTCCGGGGCCGCGCTGATCCAATCCAATCTGACCACCGTGGTCGGTTTCGGCGCTCTCATGGCTTCCCAGTTCAAGCCGCTGGCCGAGATGGGCCTCGTAACGGCGCTGGGGGTAAGTCTATCCCTGGGGTGCAGCCTTTGCGTAATACCTGCAGTCCTGGTATGGCGCGGAAAGTAATTGGCACACGCCTCCAGCGTCGTCACGTCGGCGCGAAGGCCATCGCCCAACTCTACCAGCCCCAATCGCTGGCACAGCTCCAAACCCAGCCACGGCCCGCCAAACTCGCGGCTGCACTTTCCGCCCTTCCGCCGATTTAAATTAGTTTGATCTCCGGCCTATCGATCTCGAGCGCTTCGAGTTTGTCCGCGCTCGATGCGTCAGTCGCGGCGAGTGGGCAAATTGGATACTGCGGGCTCTGAATTAAGGCATTTTAATGCTCCGATTGATTGATCGTGGACGGTCAGTCGTATACCATATGTGAGCTATCAATTCGGGATATTAAGACCTT
>JBEKPK010000452.1:0-3830 GCA_049520795.1 Bryobacteraceae bacterium | reverse complement strand
TCCGGCGTTCCGGATGTTCGGAACCATCAGGTTGCGCGCGCCGTCCCTGCCGGCCACATCCACTGCGATTCCCAGGTTGACCCGCGGAGGCGCCACGCGGAAGCGCTGCCCGCTCCGCTCCGCATACGCGCCATTGAGGGCGGGCATTTCTTCTAGCGCCTTGACGATGGCCCAGCCCACAATATGCGTGTAGGAAACCTTGCCGCGGCCGAGCAGCGTCAGGTGCTGGTTGATGATGCGCCGGTTTTCGTCCATCACCTTGACGGCGATTGTGCGCTGGGAAGTGGCCAGTGGAATGGCCACGCTGGCGGCCATGTTCTCGGCGAGCCGCCCGGCCGCCCCGCGCAGAGGCTGAAGCTGTTCGCCGGATTCCACGGGAACGCCAAGCTCTGGAGTGGCGATTTCGCCGCGAACGCTTGCGGCCGCGGCGCCGTTGCCCTGGTCGAACACGGTCTTCCAGCTCGAGTCCACCGCCGAGTGGTCGTGCAGGTACTCTCGGTACAACTCGTCTTCAAACCAGCTATTGACGCCCAGCTCCGGATCGGGTTTTGACGGCATGGGACGGCGCACTTCCTGCACCCATGATAGCGTGCGACGGCACTGGGAACACCAATCTCCAGAGGTGGCTGTCCACCTGACTCAGTTGTGGGACAGACCATCGATTTTTGTGGTCTGTCGGGCGCCAGGAGCGCCCCGGAGTTGGCAGACGACGAAAACCGATCGTCTGCCCCACCAGGCCTACATCTCCCGCCGGCCTTCCATGGCTTTGGAGATGGTCACTTCGTCGGCGAACTCCAGGTCGCTGCCCACCGGGATGCCCATCCCGATGCGCGTTACTTTCACTCCCAGCGGCTTGAGGAGGCGGGCCAGGTAGACAGCCGTGGCTTCGCCTTCCACGGTGGGGTTGGTGGCGATGATGATTTCCTCGACTTCGCCCTGGCCGATGCGCTCCACCAGGCCCTTGATGCGGAGCGCGTCGGGGCCGATGCCGCGCAGCGGCGAGAGAGCCCCGTGAAGAACGTGATAGCGCCCCGCGAACTGGCGCGTGGCCTCAATGCCCACGATGTTGTGCGGTTCCTCCACCACGCACACCACCTTCGGATCGCGGTTGGGGTCGCCGCAGTACTGGCAGATTTCGCCGTCGCTGATGTTATTGCACAGGCGGCACAGCCCGAGTTTGTCCTTCACGTCCAGAATCGCCTGGGTGAGGCGCTCGGCGTCCTCGCGCGAGGAGCGCATCACGTGAAAGGCCATGCGCTGCGCCGATTTCTGCCCGATGCCGGGCAGGCGTTTGAACTCCGCGATGAGGCGGGCCAGGGGCTCGGCGAAATCCGGCATTTTAGAACAGCCCGGGCGGCAGGCCCATGCCTCCCAGCATGCCTCGCGTTTTCTTTCCCACTTCCTCGTCCACCTTCTTGGCGGCTTCGCTGGCCGCGGCGACAATCATATCCTGCAGCATCTCGATGTCGCCCGCCACTGCCGGTTCTATCTTCACCGCCAGCAGGTTCTTCGCGCCGTCCATCTGCACGGAGACCATGCCGCCGCCGGCGGTGGCCTCGACTCTGATTTGCGCCACCTCCTCTTGCAGTTTCTCCTGCATCTGCTGCGCCTGGCGCATCATGGACTGCATGTTGCCGGGTAGTCCTCTCACACGCTACTCCTTCAGGTTTCGAACCTTGTGAATCCTGCTGCCCTCGAACACTTCCTGGAACCGCTGGACCTCGGGGTTGGCCAGCGCGCGCCCGCGCGCCTCGTCTTCCCGCTCCGCCGGCGAATCGAGCGGCGCCTGCCGGCCCTCCGCATCGCCTACCGTTACCACCGGGCGGAGAGGCCTGCCGAACACTTCGCGCACCGCGTTGGCGAACGCCGGATCGCCGAAATACATCTTGTAGGCCGGCTCCGCCACGATGCGCAGATCGCCGCCGGAAACCTCGACGCGTGCGTTCTCCACCGCATCCGCCAGGTGCGTGAACCCGCCTCGGGACAGATGCGCGTGCAGTTGCGCGCGGGCATCCTGGGATTTTGTGGGGCAGGCGCTTTCGCCCGCCAACCCGCCGGAGCCTGCGGAATCGGGCGCCGGGGCTTTCTTGGCCCGATCCAACTCAAACGGCGAGGGCCCCGCACGCCGCGGAGCAACCGCAACCGAACCCGTCGGATTCGGCGGAGGCGCCGGCCGCGGCCCCGCACCGCCCGTTGCGCCCAAATCCGCCAGCGCCTGCTCGATGGGCAGCAGCCGGCCGGCTTTCACCAGCCGTACCAGCCCGATCTCCAGATGAAATCGCGGCTGCAAGGAAAACTGGAGGTCGCGGAACAGGTCGAGCGAGAGCTGCAGGTAGCGCGTCAGGTCCTCTTCGGAGAACTTTGCGGCCACTTCCGCGAGGCGCGCGCGCTGCTCGGCCGAGGCGGCAATTAGACGGGTCTCCGCGCCGGAAATGCGCGCCACCAGCAGGTTGCGGAAGTAGCGCGAGAGCTCGCGGCTGAAATGCTGGAGGTTGTGGCCGTTGCGCTCGAGCTCGTCCACCACTTCGAGCATGCGGCGCGAATCGCCCGCCGCCAGGGCTTCCGACACGGTTTCGAGCGATTCCAGGGAGAACGCGCCCAGCAGCGCCCGCACTTCCGCCGCGACCAGTTTGGCGCCGCAGCAGGCGATGGCCTGGTCGAGCGCCGAAAGCGAATCGCGCACGCTGCCTTCGCCCGCCTGCGCCAGCACGGCCAGGGCTTCCGCATCGGCCTCGATGCCTTCCTGCCGGCAGATCCAGGCCATGCGCGCGGTCAGATCCTCGAAATCCACCGACCGGAAACTGAAGTGCTGGCAGCGCGAGGCGATGGTGGCCGGAATCTTGTGCGCCTCCGTGGTGCACAGCACGAAGAGCACCCACGGCGGCGGCTCCTCGATGGTCTTCAGCAGCGCGTTGAAAGCCTCCGAGGTGATCTGGTGGGCTTCGTCCACGATGAAGACCTTGTAGCGGTCGCGCGCCGGCTGGTAGCGCACGTTCTCGCGCAGTTCGCGCATTTCGTTGATGCCGCGGTTGGAGGCGGCGTCGATTTCGATCACGTCCACCGTGCCGCCGGCGGTGATTTCGCGGCAGCTTGCGCATACCCCGCAGGGCCGCGCCGTGGGACCCTCGATGCAATTCACGCAGCGCGCCAGAATGCGCGCCACGGTGGTCTTGCCGGTTCCGCGCTGGCCCGAAAAAATGTAGCCGTGGGCGATGCGCTTGAGCGCGATGGCGTTCTCGAGAGTGGTCTTGACGTGCTCCTGGTTGACCACGTCCTCGAACGTTTGCGGCCGGTATTTTCGGGCAATAACCTGGTACATGGGGGCCGGGAATCCGGTCGTTTACGGACAGCTCAGCCAGGCCCCGGGTGATCCGCGGCGCACGAACCGCACCGCTACCGTTGCTTCCTTCCGGACCTGGCGGGGTTTGCGGCCGCCCGTCGCACGGAGCCCGGGACCCGACATTTCATCGTAGCATCGGAGGCGGGTAAGGCGCCCAATTCAAGGCTACTGGCCGTTGTTGGGGCGGACCCCCTGGTCCGCCATAAGCGTTAAAGTAAGGCCCTTTGGCTTCGTATCAGGGCACGGCTTGAGCCGTGCCGTAGAGATACAAGTGAGAGTCGGGCTTTAGCCCCTGATGCGGAACGGGCAGGCGCAGGGGCTAAAGCCCATGATTGTGCGAATCTTTTCGGCACGGCTCAAGCCGTGCCACCCGAGCGAAGCTCGGGCCTGCAGTTTCTACATTTTTCGTGAGATCTCCGCGCCTTGCGGCCACCATCCATTTGGAGTCGCCTACTACCTAGCCCGGAGGGCCAAACATCTTAGCCCACGG
>JBEKPK010000451.1:0-3837 GCA_049520795.1 Bryobacteraceae bacterium | reverse complement strand
TACGTCCTTTGGAATGCCATGATCAAGCCGATCCAGCCGTACGCCATCAAGGGCGTGCTGTGGTACCAGGGCGAATCGATCACCGAGGGCTTGCAGCTCTATCCGGTGGTGATGGAGCACGTGATTACGAGTTGGAGGCGGCAGTGGGGACAGGGTGATTTCCCCTTCTACGTTGTCCAGCTTGCGGCCCAGGACGCCGCCAGCAACCGCCCCGAGGTGCGCGAAGCGCAGGCGCAAGCGCTGAAGGTCCCCAACACCGCCATGGCGGTGGCCATGGATATTGGCGAGAAGACCAACGTGCATCCCAAGAACAAGCAGGATTTGTGCGACCGTCTGGCGCGCATCGCGCGGGCCAACGCGTACGGCGAGAAGATCGAATACTACGGCCCGATGTACGATTCAATCGAGGTCGAAGGCCAATCGATCCGCGTCAAGTTCAGCCACGTCGGCGGAGGATTGGTCGCCAAGGGCGGGGAATTGAAGTGGTTCCAGATTGCCGGCGCGGATAGGAACTTCGTGGATGCGGGCGCCAAGATCGATGGCAATACGATTGTGGTGACCGCTCCCGGCGTCGCCGCGCCGGTGGCCGTTCGCTATGCATGGAATCGCTGGCCCGAAGGCGCGAATCTCTACAATGCCGATTGCCTGCCGGCGCCGCAGTTCCGATCCGACGACTGGACGTCGCCGGAGCCGGCTCCCGCGCCCTCATTGCGCTGAAACAGGCCGACAATATGGCGGCCCGTTGAATCTGATAGCGGCCGCGCCCGCTATGGCTCAAGCGAGAGCGATCTTGAGCGCCACCGCGTAATCGCTGGGCTTTTCCGCCGGCATCTGCACTCTGAGGCCCGTGGCTTCCTGCGCCCACCGCACCTTGTCCTTGAATCCCAGCAGCTCCACGTTCTGGATCTTGCCCGCCTCCGGCTTGCTGCCGGCGCCCAGCGAGCCGATGAACGCTTCCTGTCCCGGCCAGCCCATCACGAACGCGTACAACGTCTTGCCTTTCGAGGTGAATCGGACGTCCCGCGCGGTGAACGGCTGGCCGCCGCTGTCGCGCGCGCCAGCGGTTCGCGTCGCCCCCGGCGATGTATCCGGGATGGGCGGAAGCTGCTTGCAGACGCTGGTATCCCTGACAGTGCCCTCTACGCTGGGACCTTCGCCGCAAATCTTCCACGCGCGCGTTCCGTGGATCCCTTCGCCATTCACCGCCATCCACGCCGTGATCTCGGAAAGGATGGTCGTCTCCTTGGGATCCAGCGCGCCATCGGATTTCAGCGGAAAGTTCAGCAGCAGGGTCCCGTTCCGGCTGACCACGTTCACCAGCAGGTCGATGCACTGCTTCGGCGTTTTGTATTGGGCGTCCCGGTCGTAGTGCCAGTTGCCGATGCAAGTGTCGGTCTGGAACGGGTTGGGCCAGATGCCCTCCGCGATTCCGCGCTCGAAATCGAGTACGCAGGAGCCCACCTGGCAGTCCTCCACTCCTTTGCTGGTGTAGACCGCCTCCACTTTGCCGCCGTGCCATTCCGCGCTCTTGTTGTAAAGGTGCGCCACCAGGCTCAATCCATAATTCTCGAAGCGAATCACGCCGTCGTGATACATCAGGTCGGGCTGCAACTGGTCCACCAGGTCTTTGAGCCGCAGGAAATACTGCCGCTTCCATGACTCCGGAACCTGGCTCACGTCCCCAGGCTGCGCCGCCGGTTCGTGCTTCTCGTGGTACAAATCGGCGTATTGTGGATCGTTGCCGTCGTATGGAACCCCCGCATAAGGACCAGTCTTGTCGCTCCCAAAGCAGGTAGCCATCCATTCGTAGCTGGCGTGCAGGTGCTGGCTGACCCCAAAACGCAGCCCCTGCTTCAACGCCGCGTCCCGGAACATCCGCGCGATGTTCTTCTTCGGCCCGGTAGCGACCGCATTCCACCGCGGCTGGTATTTCGAGTCCCAGAGGTCGAAGTTGTCGTGGTGGACGCCCATGCTCACGAAGAACTTAGCCCCCGCCTTCTTATAAAGCCCCAACAGATAATCGGGATCGAAGTTCTCGGCGCGCCAGGTCGGGATCACGTCTTTGTAGCCGGCTTTCGACGGGTGGCCGTAAGTCCTGACGTGGTAGTTATATTGCCGGTGGCCCTGAATATACATTTGCCGGGCGTACCAATCCCCCATCTCGGGAGCCGACTGCGGCCCCCAATGCGCCCAGATGCCGAACTTGGCGTCGCGATACCAGTCGGGGATCTGGAATTCCATCAACGACGCGCGCGTAGCTTTGAAGGGGCCCGGCGCTATTGGAATGTCCGCCTGCCGCGGCTGCGCGGCGGCCCATGCCCGATACGGCGCCGTGAAAGGGAGCGCCCCTCCCAGAAGTCCTACCGCGGTCCGCCTTGTAATACTCATCGTCTCCGTCCATTCTGGCATTTCGCGAGCGGAACAGGCCTCTGTCAAGGGGCATTCCGCCATCAGTTATGATTGAAGTTTAATACCACGGCGTGGCAAGGAGAAAGAATGTCGGATCGCGTAGCAGTGGTCACCGGCGGCAGCCGCGGCATTGGCCGGGAGACGGCCCTCACGCTGGCGCGGACCGGCCTGTTCCTGGTGGTGGCGTCTCCCGAAGTCGAGAATAACGCGAAGGTGGCCGAAGAGATCCGCGCCGCGGGCGGCGCGGCCATGACCCTGGACCTCGATGTCTCTTCATACGACGCGGTGAAGGCAGGCTTCGCCAAGGTGATCGCCGAAAAAGGCCGCATCGATGTCCTGGTGAACAATGCCGGCATCACCCGCGATGGCCTGGCCATGCGAATGAAGCAGGCGGACTGGGACTTGGTGCTCAAGATCAACCTGTTCGGCGCATTTTTCGCCGCCCAGCAGGCGCTCCCCGGCATGGTGAAGGCGCGCTGGGGCCGCATCGTGAACATCGCCTCCGTGGTGGGACAGGCGGGCAGCCCCGGCCAGGCCAACTACGCGGCTTCCAAGGCCGGCCTCATCGGCCTGACCAAAGCCCTGGCGCAGGAAGTCGGCAGCCGCGGAATTACCGTGAATGCGGTGGCCCCCGGCTACATCCAGACCGATATGACCGCGGGATTGCCGGAGGATCTCAAGCAGAAAATGCTGGCGTCGATTCCACTGGCGCGCATGGGCGTTCCCGCCGATATAGCCAACGCCGTCAAGTTCCTGGTGAGCGACGACGCCGCCTATATCACCGGCCACGTCCTCTCCGTCAACGGCGGCATGTATATGTAGGACAGTGGGACAGACGATCGGTTTTTTGTCGTCTGTCGGGGAGCCGCCCTCTTGAGTTCCACCCGAATGACAGACCACGCAAGGCGATGGTCTGTCCCACTCGCCCTTAGACCAGCGCCCGCGCCACGATCTCCTGCGCTTCCCGCTGGATCATCCGCAGGTGCTCCTGGCCCGCGAAGCTCTCGGCGTACAGTTTGTACACGTTCTCCGTGCCCGAAGGCCGCGCCGCGAACCATCCCCGTTTGGTAGTCACCTTGAGCCCGCCGATGGGCGCGCCGTTTCCTGGCGCGGTGGTGAGCATTGCGGTGATCGGGTCGCCCGCCAGTTCGTGGGCCGAGACCTGCTCCGGTGAGAGCCGGCTCAATATGGCCTTCTGTTCCGGCGTGGCCGGCGCATCGATGCGCTCGTACGCCGGCGCGCCGAATTCCTCCGTGAGCGATCGGTACATCTCGCCCGGATCTTTTCCCGTGCGCGCTAGCATCTCCGCCGCCAGCAGCGCCATCGCGATCCCGTCCTTATCGGTGGTCCACACCGAGCCGTCCAGCCGCAGAAACGACGCGCCGGCGCTCTCCTCGCCGCCGAATCCCAGCGAGCCGTCGAGCAGCC
>JBEKPK010000450.1:0-3854 GCA_049520795.1 Bryobacteraceae bacterium | reverse complement strand
CAGGAAATGCGGGGCGCACGCCGCGCGCGGCCAGCTCCGCGGCGTAGCGTTCGGTTTCGGTGGCGCCGAACTCCGCGATGCGCGCCACCGCGCGGCACACGTGGCCGCGCGCCGCCAGCGCCTCCATCAGCAGGCGGTTGGATTTTCCCCCTCCGCCATGCGCCGGAAAGTAGGGCGAGTTTTGGGCCAGCAGAATGCGCATCAACGAGCCATTTTGCGCCTTCGCAGCCGCCGCAGCAACAAAGCGCGCTTATCGGGCGAAAGCGATTCCATGGTGGGGGATTCGATGCCGCCCGCGGCGGGCGCGGAGGCGCCCAGCGAGGCCAAATATCGCTCCAGAGCGTCCGGATCCACGCCGGCCGCAAATTCGTGCGCGGCGGCGCGCGAAGCCGCCGATTCGCGCTCGTAAACGGCGCGCTCCGAAAGCAGCCGAACCACGGCCTCCACCCACGGGCCGGGGTCGTTCTCAGGCGTCACGGGCCGGGGCATGTCGTGTTCGTCGAATACCGGTTCGTAACGTTCGATGGCGCGCACCGGTATCAGGAAACCCGTGCCGGCCTTGGCCTCCCGCAGCCCTCCCGAATCGCTGGCCACCACCGGAATGCCGCGCAGCATGGCTTCCATCACAATCAGCCCGAAACCCTCGTACCACAGCGAGGGCATGAGCAAAATGCGGGTCTCGCGCAGCATTTCGTCGATGCCCCTCGGGTTGCCCAGAATGCGCACGTTGGGGAGCCGTTCCAGCGCACGCAGGTCCTCGCCGGTGGCGCCCCAGCCGGGCGTGGCGCCGAACTCGATTTGCGGCAGCCGCGCCGCCACGCCCAGAAAAATAGAAATGCCCTTCACCGCGCAGGGGTTGATCATGGCGACCAGCCCGTGCTCGAAACATGCCAGATTGGGGAACGGGCCGGGCCCGTAAATCGGCGGATGGATCACCGCCGCGCGGCGCCCCAGCTCGCGTTCGATATAATCCGCCATGTGCCCGCCGATGGCCACCACTCCGGCTGCCAGGGCCACCATTTCGGCGGCCTGCGGATCGGGGTTCCAACTGGCCGGGCCGAAGGGAAAAAACTGCGGCGTGTGCGCCAGGTACACGACCGTCCCTTCCGCCGCGTGCCGCGCCTCCCGCAGCAGCGCGTGGCCCAGGTCCTCGGAAGACACCAGCACCCTATCGGGCTGGAACTCGCGAATCTCTTTGCGCAACGCCTGCACGCGCCGCGCCGGGTCCGCCACCGCCAGCACGGAAATGGATTCGTCGCAAGGAAACGGCGCGCCTTCGCCCGGCGGCCCGCACACGATGCGGCACTCGTGGCCGCGCGCGGCCAATCGGTTCAGCCACGCCAGGTTGCTGCGCGTGGCGCCCCCGCGCGGCGGCGTGTAGGAGGCGGTAGCAGTCACCAGGATGCGCATAGCTTATGAGGCATCCCGCTCTTCCGCCAGCAGGCTGCGGGCTTCTTCGTCGGAGAGGCCATCGAGTTCCCGCAACAGGTCCCGGTAATCGCCGCCGGCCTGCTCGATTTCTTTCAGTTCGATGGCGCTGGCCAGCTCGGCCACGGTGAAATCGCCGGAGTAGACCACTTCCAGTGAAAGGTCCACGCCATGGATTTGTCGCACGCGCGAAATAAGTTGCACGGCCAGCAGCGAATGGCCGCCCAGATCGAAGAAATTGTCGCGGACGCCCACCGACGGCAGGTTGAGCAGGGCGGCCCACAGCTCGGCCAGATCGCGCTCGATGGGGGTGCGCGGTGGATCTTCGGAGGCCCCCGCGCGGACAGCGCGCCGGGTGGTGGCGCGTATGCGCTCCAGAATGGCGGCCGGGTCGCGCAGTTGGTTGGCGATGCGGGCGTAGTCGATGCGCCGTTGTGAAGCAGGCGCCTCCGCCGGCCGTTGTGGGGCAGACGCTTCCGCCTGCCAACCGGGCCGGTACTTAATGGCCGCAGCGTCCCCGGCCGACAGGCAAAATACTCCTCCCGCCTCGGGCGTACACAGGGATTCCAGGAACAAAGCCGCCGGCCGGTTGCGCTGGCCCGCAACCAAAGGGATCTCCACCGTTGCCAGGCCGCGCTCCAAGGCAATCTCGCCCAGCCGCGCCACCATGCGGTGCTCCACCCCCCGGCCCAGCGCGCGGCAACTGAGCAAAAAAGTGTCCACCCGTAGAGCGTTCTTCCGGCCCGCGCCATCCTCCAGCTTGAAGATAATGACCCCCGTCAGCCCGTAGCTTCCGAAGCGGTCCCTCACGTCCACCGTCAGGCATTCCGCGCCGCCGGCCAAGAGAATCTGGATTTCGGGTTCGGTACGCCGCGCGAGGGTGGCATTCATCTGGTTGGTGCGCTGCGTCAACTGCGCCACCCGCGCCAGGTCGGCCGCCTTCAGGGGCGCGATGCGGATTTCCAGCTCCAACGTATCGAGAAACTCTTCCAGGCTGGCCGCCGCCCGCGCCGCCCGCGCCCGTTCGGCGCGTTGCGCATAAACTTCCGGGCGGCGCTGGTCGTCCTCGGTAACGCCCGCCCGGTCGAACGCCCAGACATGTCTCAGAAACTCGGGAATCTCTTCGGCCGGCGCCGGCAGCGCCAATGCCAGCGCCTCCGGCGCCCCGGCCTGCGCTTCGGTGCATTCCTTGGGATTATCGTCCACCAGGATGAAGCTGTCGAGCCCCAGGTCCAGCTCCGCCGCCAGAGACGCGAGGCCGGCGCCTTTGCTCTCCCAGTTGATCCGGCGGGCGGCGAAATCCTCCAGCCGCAACGGCATCTCGGGGTGGGCGCGGAAGGTTTCCACCACGTCCTCTTCGTTGTTCTTGCTGCATAAAGCCAGCAGCAGGCCGGAGGCGCGCCGCTCGGCCATGAACTCCTGCAGGGCCCGCCGCGCCGGGTCCAACACCACCCCGTGCGGCCCGTCTTCGCCGCAGATGCCCGCCCACAGGGTTTCGTCGCAATCGAGCGCCGCCACCTTATACGGCGGCGTGACAATCGCATGGATGCGCCGCGCGATGGCCGTCGCCAGCGCCACAAAGTACACCGGCGTGTACGGCAGATGGCCCAGTTGTTCGCCGTGCGGATCGTGGATTTCTTCCACCGGATAGAGCGCCTGCACGTCCCTAGGGGTGATGAGATGGACGCCGGTCAATTCCGAAATCGCTTCCCGCAAGCCGGCCAGGCGCGCCTCAAAGTCTGCGTCGCGCCCCGGAGATGGCGGACAAACGGCCACAATCAGCGGCGCCGGAAACGCCGCGGCGGCTGTGCGCACCGCTTCCCCGAAACGCCGCACCTGGTCGCCGATGCCGGCCGAAAGCCAGTCCTCAAAGCGCGCCAGCGCCACGTTGATGCCCCCGCGATTGGAGGCGAACAGCCCGCCAGGGTCTAGAAGCTGCTGGAAAAGCGTGTTGTAGCCAGCGAACCGGATCTCATAGTCGAGTCCCAGCTCGCCCGCCCAAAAGGCCAGCGCCGGCTGCATGGCTTCGGCGGTAAAGGTAGCGCTGATGGCGATCGCGCGATCGTCGAACGGCATGAAATTCCATTATGAAGGCCGCGCCCCCGCTATCTCAAGTCCGCGCGATGTGGGGCAGCCCTTTGGGCCGGGCCAGATCAATAGTGATAGCGGGCCTGAAGAAAATCGATGCCTTCATCGCCAACCCTGTACACCAATCGGTGCTCCTGGGTAATGCGCCTTGACCAGCAGCCTGCCAGCAGAAATCGCAGCGGCTCCGGCTTGCCATGCCCCTGGAACGGATCACGCAACACGGCTTCCACCAGATCCAGGACTCGCATTGCGGTATTCCGGTCGGTTTTGACCCAGTACCGCAGATCCTACCGGAACTCGGAATGGAAGATGGCGAACCGCTTACCGTCTCTCTTCAC
>JBEKPK010000449.1:0-3870 GCA_049520795.1 Bryobacteraceae bacterium | reverse complement strand
CACGATTTCTCGTTGTACCTGCGAGCGCCCGAAAAGGCCGATGTCGGCTACGAGGACATCTTTACCTGGATAGTGAACGACATTCCGGCGGGTGACGATCTTCGCATGCTGCACACTCCCGTCGATCCGAACTGCGAGCCGATGGACTTCTATCTGCCGTCGGCGCGCCGCAACACCGTGGTGATCAGCCCGGACGGGGCCACTTTCGAGTACTTCGAAGTTCCGGTGCGGCTGATCGAATCCGGCAATCCGTAGGCTTTGGAAGGGAATGCAAATGGCAAATATCTCCGAATTGATGCAGGGCTGGGGGTTCGGCCAGCAGACCGCCATTGGAACGGCCAACACCGTGGCCGCCATCTGGCGTCACACGAACCTCAACACCAAACCGTGGGCCAAGGTTCCGGTGAACGAGGACGACCGGGCCGAAATCGGCAAGGGCCATGAGTTCCCCACGCAGCTTTTCAAGTCGCACTACAACATGCCCACCTTTGAGATCTCCAAGTATGCCTCCTCGGAGTTTCTCGCCTGGGCGATGTCCTTCGCTCTCGGCAACGTCGTCGCGAGCGGCGCCGGGCCTTATGAATACGTGATCGTTCCGGCTTTGGGCGCCACGAACCCGACCGGCCTCGAGCTGCCTTACTTCTCCTTCGTGCAGCAGATCCGGCCGGGCGGTTCGGCGGTGCTGGACGAAATGCTGGTGGGATGCGCGGTCAAGGGCTGGAAGCTCTCCATCAAGAACTCGCCGGGCCGCGCCAGCGCGATGTGTACGGTGGAGTGCGTCACCACGGGTCAGTACACCTCTCCCAGCGGCATCACGCTGCCCGCCGCATCCACGCCGCATGAGTTCAATGCCGGCATGATCACGGCGTTGACCTTCAATGGCATCAATTATCTCTCCGGCGGCAGCGCCAAGCAGTTCGTCTCCATGGAGGCATCCTGGGACAACAACTTCCGGCCGGGTTTCTTTCCCGGCTCGGGAACGCAGGACGGCTACCAGATCCAAGGGCGCTTCGAGTGGGGCGACCGCGCCTTCGCGGTGCAGTTTGTAGTGCGCGTGCAGGCCGGATCCGCCGAATATGCGAGTCTGATCAACCTGACCACCGGGACGGCCACGTTCACCATGACCCGCGACGCCAACAACTCCTTCACCATGCTCATCCAAAAGATGGGCTTCAACGTCGTGGAACTGGCCAACACGGACGGCATCGTGACGCTCCAGATCACCGGCGTGCAACTCTACGACGCCACCAACGGGCTGGTGACCATGTCGATCACCACGCCGCTGCAGGGAATCTGCCAATAGGAGGCTTGAATGTTCGACGCGAGTAAGCCGTTTGTGGTGCCGATCCTTTCGGGCGGCGAGAAGACCTGCGAGGTGCGGTTCCCTTCGGACGAGGAGTGGTGTGTCTGGGCGCGCGCACAACGCACCGTGCGGCACTTTCTCGGGCGCGGGAAGTCGCAGAGCGAGGACGTGGACCTGCCGAAGATCAACGCCGAACTGTTCGCCAAGATCCGCACGGACAAGGACGGGCCCGCTTTCGATGATGCCGAGGCCGGCATGGTGATCGGCCGCATTGAGCGCTGCGCCGTGGCCAACGTCGAGCGCGAAGGGATCAACTACCGGATCGAAATGAAAGTCCCCGGCACCCGCGTGGTTCACGTGCTTAGGATGCCGACCGCCAAGGAAATGCAGGACCACGAGCGGGCTTCGACCAGCGTGGTCGCGGCGCGCCGGTCCATTGAGACGCGGGCGTTCCTGGAGCCGAGCGGCGCCCTCTACGACAAGCTGCACATCTCGCACGACGGCTATGCTGGCGCCGCGCCGATCGTTCACAAGTCGGCGGCGGTGTCCGAGGTCATCGCGCAACTGGCCATCGAGGCTGACGAAGACCCGGAATAGCCGCGCCCGGCGACTGGCCGGATGAGCCGGGCGTTCGCTTCCTGATCCGGTCGGTGCTGCACCAGGGCGGGCTGTGCGGGCCTGACGAAGAATGCCCCGACCGCGTGTTCCGCTGTCGAAAGTGCGGCTACTCTGGCCAGACAGAGCTGGACGGCTGTCCCGCCTGCGGCGCGGATTGGAAGGCCATCGACGTCAGCCATGGGCCGGGCTGCCCGAAGAACCTACTCGAAGAGGCGATGAACACGCCGAGTGGCACGCTGGTGCGCCGGTGCTTCCGGATTTTGAACGCTAAGTCCATGGGGCTGACGATCACGCTGTCGGACATCACGGAAGAGGAGTTCCGGGTGCTGGAAATGATCGAGGCCGAGCGTCAGGAGCAGACCAAGACCGGGGACAGTGTCGCGCCACGACCTCGGTAGTCGGCTCAACTCGCAGATGCGCAGCCGAGTCGTTTGCCGTGTGTCAACGCCACGGGGCGGTGATCGACAAAGGATTCGGAGCTTACAGTCGGCGTCGCCACCCCGGCAACGAGAAGTGGCTCTGACACAACAAAGTACGTCGCTGGGTCACAAGCTCTCGGCATAGCGATAGCGATAGTAGGATACTTGTGCTTGATAAAATCAAGAAGCTTCGCAACTGCACCGCCGATCAATTTGCTATTAGCAGCAGCTGTCGAGCTTAGATCTTGAAGTTCGCTGATCGTCAGCGTATCAATCACCCCAGCGGTCGCAGTATTGACCTGCCGACTGGAAATGTATTGGCTTATGAGATCGCTGACCTCAGGGCTTTCATACTCCAGCGTCAACTGGAGCGGAGCGAAGGCATCCTTCAGGGTCTGGAGATCAGTTCTGAGGCCAGCCAAGGCGTCCCGAAAACCGCTTAACCGCCGACTTCTGATTTCCGGTCGGAGATTGTTCTTTACGGATTCCACGTACAGATTGAGCATTTCGAGGTACTGGCCCCTTGTCGTTTCAAGTCTCTTCAGGGCGTTGTACAAGGCAGTGTACTGCTCTTTGGTTCCTACCCCAAGAGACTTGTTCCGGGGAGTCGTTTTTGCCTCTGTGGTGGTTTCGGAACTGACGGACCCCATTGCTTTTGCGAGCGGTTCCAACCTCAGAAACGCGATTAACTGGGTCTTCAGGTCTGGCGTTGCGACCGCTTGAGTCTTCTGCTGGGCGTAAACTGGCGTCATGCAGCACAGTACTGCCAGGTACAGACCCTTTGCGGTACGATTCGAAAGTCCGTTGCTCCAAACGTTTGAGAACATCACGGCAAGGGTCATGTGCGATTCTCCATTCGAATTGCTGTTGTCCTGGACCAGAGCCCCAAAAACAGGACGAGAACCAAGACGGACAAGGCCACTGGAAACATGAGGCCCGACCGCAGGTTGGAATCGATGATCACCTGCGCAACCAACAGGCCAGCATAGGTCAAGAACAAGTAAAAGGCGATGCGAGGCAGCCATACCATCGGGCGGTTTACGCCGTACAACAGTAGCCATCGGCGTATGCGCGAGGCTGGAGGATCAATTCTGAGCAAAGCTTGCGCAAACGCGCTCATTTCCAGTTGGATCGCATCGAGTTGAAGTCTCGCTGTCTCCTTGACACTTTCCAGTTGCTCAGCCGTGCACACCAACGTCTGTGCTTGCACCCACGTCTGCCAGAACCCAATCCGAGCCTGATGCTGCTGAAGGAATTTCGAACGGCGCTGGTCGGCGCTGATCTCGCCTATCTTTGCCAACACGAACGCCGTCACAGCGGGAGCAATTGCGCCGATGATCGTGTCTGGCATTCCTAGATCATAGCCCGGTTTTAGTGTCAAAGGAACAAATGCCCCGCTTCCAAACCATCATCAAAAGCGCCCGCTTCGTCTTTTCGCCCTACACCGCCACCGAGATGCAGGGCTTCGCGCAGGCGCTGGCCGACTCGATCCGTGCGCGCATCCAGAGCGGGCAGAACATCTACGACCAG
>JBEKPK010000448.1:0-3872 GCA_049520795.1 Bryobacteraceae bacterium | reverse complement strand
CCGGTCGAACAGATAGCGGTGAAATGCGATCAATTCGGTGATGGAGGAGCGCGGCGGCAGGATCTGATCCTCCGACACGTAGCCCACGCGCCGCTTGACGGCCACCGGGTCCTCGGTGGGTGAGATGCCGAATACGCGCACCGCGCCGCCTTGCGGGCTGAGCAGCCCCATGGCGATATTGATGAGGGTGGTCTTGCCCGCGCCGTTGCGGCCCAGCAGGCCCACCACCTCGCCATCGGCCATGGAAAAACTCACGCCGTCGAGAACCGGAACGCCTTGCTTAAAACACCTCGAAATGTTGCGGAATTCCAATACCGGGTTCATGCTTTCTCCTTCTCCTCGGCCGGACCTTGCGCCAACTCGCGCCGGGCGCCGCGGAGGATCTCCATCACTTCGGGAAGGCCCAGCCCGGCCAGATAGGCTTGCGCCAGCAGCTTGCGGGCGTCCTGATTGAGGCGGTCGAGCTGGCCGCCGCGATCCATGCGCGGCAGCGTGGCGCAAACGTAAGTGCCGCGCCCGCGCCGGGTTTCGATGTAGCCCAGCGCTTCCATTTCGTCGTAGGCTTTTTTCACGGTGAGCGGGGCCACCACAATCTGCTCGCTCAACTCGCGGTGCGACGGCAGCTTCTCGCCGGCCTTCAATCGCCCCACGGCGATGGCTTCCGTGATCTGCCGCATGATCTGGCGGTAGATGGGAAGTTCGTCGGAGGGATTGACGGCCAACTGCATATAGTGATATATATCTCTATATCACTGTAGTTGTCAAGGAAAAACTTGCGCCGGTCGAGGGGTTCGACTTCGCCGGGGGACGAGTCATGCGTCGCACGCCCTTGCGGATCTGTTTGTCCCTTATCCTCGGCGCAAGGACCTATAATTCAAGTGCGGCGTACGCCGGCGCGGCGCGCCGGGAGGTCCCCTACATATGGCGAACATGCGGTTCACGGTGAACGGAAAAGCAAGCAGCGTGGACACCGATCCCGAGCGGCCCCTGCTGGAAGTTCTGCGCGAGGACCTGGGGCTGACCGGGACGAAATACGGCTGCGGCGAAGGGCAGTGCGGCGCGTGTACGGTGCTGCTTGACGGCCGGCCGGTTCTCTCCTGCCTAACGCCGGTGGAGGCGGCTCAGGGCCACAAGATCGTCACCATTGAGGGACTCGCCCGGAACGGGGCGCTGCACCCGGTCCAGCAGGCTTTTCTGGACGAAGGGGCGGTGCAGTGCGGCTACTGCACGCCCGGGATGATCCTGCAAACGGTGGCGCTGCTCGAGGCGCATCCCAAGCCGACCGACGCGCAAATCGTGGAGGGGCTGAACGGGAATCTGTGCCGCTGCGCCGACTATCACCGGATTCAGGCCGCCGTGCGGCGGGCGGCGGAAGCAATCGGGAAGAAGGGTTAGGAGCCAGCCAATGTCCACTCATTCATTTCGTTCGGAAGAGCCGGGGCCCGAGGGCTGCGAATTCCCCAAGCGGGCCCTCAACCGCCGGGAGTTTTTCGAGATGGCCGGCGCGGGCCTGCTGATTGTGGCGGCGGCTCCGGTCTCGGAAGCCCAGAGAGGCGCCGGAGCCGAAACGCTCGAAACCAGGCTGCACATCGGGGAGGACGGCTCCATCACCATCCTGAGCGGCAAGATAGAGGAAGGCCAGGGCGCGCTCACGGAACTGGCCATGGCGGCGGCGGAAGAACTGCGTGCGCCGCTCGAACGCATTCACATGGTCATGGGCGACACGGAGCTGACGCCCAATGACGGGGGCACCGCCGGCAGCGGTACGACGCCGCGCAGCGCACCGCAGGTGAGGAGAGCGGCGGCCGCGGCGCGCGGCCTGTTGCTGGCCGCGGCCGCCAGGCAATTCGGGGTGGATGCGGCTCGCCTGGAAGTGCGCAACGGGGCGGTACAGTACGCCGGCAAGACATACGGCTATGCCGACCTCGCCCGTTCACCCGAACTAGCGGCGGCTTACAAAAACGTTCTCCCCGAGGGAACGGCAGTGACGGCGGCGAAGGACTGGCAGGTATTGGGAAAGCCGCAAGTCCGGCTGGACGCCCGCGATCTGGTGACCGGCTCGCACCGCTTCCCCAGCGACATTGCGCGGCCGGGGATGCTCTACGGCCGCGTGCTGCGGCCGCCCTCGTACGGGGCCACGCTCGACGGCGTGGACTTGGCGGCGGCGCAGAAGATGCCGGGGGTGAAGGCGGTGCGCGACGGCAGCTTCGTGGGATGCGCCGCGCCCACCGCTTTCGCCGCCCGAAAAGCGATGGAGGCGATTTCCGCCACGGCCCAATGGAAGACCGTCGAGCAGCCATCGAGCGGCCTTCTGTTCGAATACCTGAAGCAACATGCCAGCCAGCAGGGGCGGGCGCAGGCGCAAGGCAAAGGCTCGGTGGAGAAGGGACTGGCGGAGGCGCGGCGCCGGCTGAAAGCTACGTATCAGGTCCCCTACATTCAGCACGCCCCCATGGAGCCGCGCGCCGCCGTGGCGGAATGGCAGGATGGCCGCCTGACGGTGTGGACGGGCACCAGCAATGCCGCGAGCGTGCGCCAGTCGCTGGCGCAGGCTTGCGGGGTGGGAGCGGAGCGGGTACGCGTGATCGTGCCTCACTTCGGCGGCGGCTTCGGCGGCAAGCACACGGGGGAAGCGGCCGTGGATGCGGCCCGCCTGGCCAAGGAGGCAGGCTGCCCGGTGGCCGTGCAGTGGACCCGCGCGGAAGAGTTCATGTGGGCGTACTTCCGCCCCGCGGCGCTGATTGAGGCCGAAGCCGGTCTGGACGCGAACAACTGTATCTCGGCCTGGGACTTCACCAACTATAATTCCGGCGCGTCGGCCATAGAAGCTCCCTACCGCATCCCCAACACGCGGACGCGATACATCGCATCCGATTCGCCGCTGCGGACGGGCTCGTACCGTGTCCTGGCGGCCACGGCCAACAACTTTGCGCGCGAGGCGTTCACCGACGAGCTGGCCGAAGCGGCGGGCAAGGACCCCCTGGAATTCCGGCTTTCGCACCTCGATAACGAGCGGATCAAGGACGTGCTGAAGGCGGCTACCGAGCGGTTCGGCTGGCTGGAACGGCGGAAGAACCACCGATCCGGGACTGGCATCGGCCTGGCCTGCGGGACCGAGAAGAACTCCGTGGTGGCGGCCTGCTGCGAGGTGGAAGTGGACCGGCGGACCGGCGCGCCGAAGGTGACTGAGATCGTGCAGGCGTTCGAGTGCGGGGCCATCTTGAATCCGGCCAATCTGCGGTCGCAGGTGGAAGGAGCCATCATGATGGGCCTTGGTCCGGCGCTACGGGAGGAGATCCTTTTCAAAAACGGGCGGCTGACCACCGGGGAATTCGCCTCGTACGGCGTCCCCCGGTTTCAGGACTTACCCAAGCTGGACGTCGTCCTGCTGGACCGCAAGGATCTGGAACCGGCGGGCGCCGGAGAAACGCCCATCATCGCCATCGCTCCGGCCATCGCCAACGCGGTATTCGACGCCACCGGGAAGCGGGCGCACGCCATGCCCATCCGTGTTCCGCGGGGTTGAGGGGGAAATGCGCCCGATAGTCAACGGGACCTTTTCACGGGTGTTCAGGCGTGATGGCGTGGCGGGCACTCCTGCCGACGCTTGGCTCCGACACTTTGTCGGAAACGGATAATTGTGGGGCAGGCGCTTTCGCCTGCCAACCGGCTTCGGTAGGCGGCGCTCTAGCTTCGCTCGGGGTCGACCGAGCTTCGCTCGGGTTGGCAGGCGGAAGCGCCTGTCCCTGGAGTTTCTACATTTTTCGTGAGATCTCCGCGCCTTGCGGCCACCATCCATTTGGAGTCGCCTACTACCTAGCCCGGAGGGCCAAACATCTTAGCCCACGGCGCAAGCCGTGGGAAAGAGGCCG
>JBEKPK010000447.1:0-3881 GCA_049520795.1 Bryobacteraceae bacterium | reverse complement strand
CTCCCGTCGGGATCATCTGTCAGTGACCTCCGTAAGGCTTTATGGCTCCGGGAGTTCGATATCAACGCAAAGCAACGCATCTTGGCCAAGATGAGAATGGGCCGCGGCCGGGCTTGCGCGAGGCCGCTTCCCGACTTGAAGGTAGCATCGGCGCAACCGGCGCCGGTGGCGCTGAGGCGGGCAAGTTATAGCAACGGAAGGTAAAAAAACTTCGTTTCGGCGAACCGGGCGCCGCGGGCCGGGCATGTCCGGCCCCTATAGCGCGGGTTCGCGGGGATGGCTAACCGAAGTTCGCCGGTGGCAGGCGAAACCGCCTGCCCCACCAGCATTCGCCGGCGCGGGTTACGCGTTCAGGGCGCTGTTGATGCTGGCTATGGCTTCGTCGATCTCGGCGGGGCTCTTATAGCCCACGGTAACCGCGTCCGCCAGGCCCTGGCCCATGACGAACTTCATGGCCGCTTCGCGATCCTCGCGATTGGTGAACTGGCCTTCGCCCACCAGCTTCATGCTCAGGATGCCGGTTCCCTGGGAACGGAGCTTTCTGGCCTGCGCCACCACCTGCGGAACGTCTCCCAGCTCGTTGGTATCGCCCATGCTCGGAGTGTCCATCCTGACGCCCTTGTGGTTCATGCGAATCATGGCCACGTCCAGCCACTTGTCGCCGGGAAGCGATCCCAGCGCCTGGAGGCCGTGGCAGGAGGCGCCCTGCACCATGATGACCTTCTTCGATTTGGCTTCCGAGAAGCCGTCGCGCATGGCTTTGCCGTCCTCCGCCCAAGTGGGGGCGCGCACGCAGTGCATGAGCAGGATATCGATATACTCGGTGTTGAGGGCCGTGCGTGCGCGGTCGATTTTGGCCTGCAGGTCGCCGCGCGTGGAAAACTTGGTCATCAGCCGGTAGGAATCGCGGGGCAGCCCTTTCAAGGCGATGCCCAGCATCTCGGGCATGCCGGAGTAGCCTTCGGCGGTTTCGAAGAAACGGACGCCGTGGTCATACGCATAGCGCACCAGGCTGGTGAACCCCTCCTGCCCCAAGTCCCGCTGGACCCGCCCCGAATACGTCCCGGTGCCCAAGGCGAGCCGGGTGACCTTGACGCCCGAATTGCCGAGCGTGACCCAGTCGGTAGCCGATTTCCCGGACGCGAAAGCCGGAAGCGACCGGCTGGACCCGGCCAGCGCGGTGGCGGCCAGTCCGGCCCGCAGGAAATCCCGTCTTGAAAACTGCGCCATGTTTCCCCCCCCTGCTGAACAAGGTATCACGAACCCGGGGTGCTGGACTCCGAAATTGCCCGGCGAGACCGGCGGACCGTGCTACTTGCTACAATCCGAGTCCGATGAGACTGGCAATCTTTCTGTGCACTCTGGCCTTGCCCGTGTTCGGGCAATACTCGGCCCGCCAGGAGGGCGACGTTGTTCGCCTCGAGGACGCCAAGACCCAGACGGTGGTTTCGGTGATGCCCTCACACGGCAATACGGCCTTTGACATGAAGGTGAAGGGAAAGAACGTGCTGCAGTTTCCCTTCGCCTCGGCCGCCGAATTCAAGGCCAGAGGAGGGTTGAGCGGCGTTCCCTTCCTGGCCCCGTGGGCCAACCGGCTGGACGAAGCGGCATTCTACGCCAATGGGAAGAAGTATCCATTCAACATGGGACTGGGCAATGTGCGCGGAAATATTCCCATGCATGGGTTCCTGACCACGGCCCCGTGGGATGTGGTGGAAGTGAAAGCCGACCAGGGGGCCGCGTGGGTGACCAGCCGGCTGGAGTTCTACCGGCAGCCCGACTGGATGGCGCAGTTTCCCTTCGCCCACACCATAGAAATGACCTACCGGTTGAAGGACGGAACCCTGGAAGTGTCGGTGAAGCTCAACAACCTGAGCGCCGCGCCCATGCCGGTGGCCATAGGCTTCCATCCCTACTATCAGGTGAACGACGCGCCGCGCGACGACTGGACGTTTTCGGTGGGAGCGAAAATACATTGGATCGCCAATCAGAACATCCCCACCGGCGAGACGGAGCCGATTGAGAAGGTGATTCCCAACCCCCAGGGCGGGTCGCTCAAGGGCATGAAGCTGGACGACGGGTTCGGGGACCTCGTCCGGGACGCCTCGGGCAAGGCGATCATGTGGGTCAAGGGCAAAAACGAAAAAGTGCAGGTGGCTTTCGGCCCGAAATTCCATGCGGTGGTAGTGTGGTTCCCGGCGGGGCCCACGCAGAACTTCATTTGCTTTGAGCCCATGGCCGGAATCACCGACTCGATGAACCTAGCGCAAAAGGGCTTGTATAAAGACCTGCAATACATCCCGCCGGGCCAGAGCTGGCAGGAGAGCTTCTGGATCACGCCCAGCGGCTTCTGAGACCGTGGGTTGGCAGGCGAAGGAGCCTGGTCCGAAAAACGCTGTTGGCAGGCGAAAGCGCCTGCCCCACATGGCCGGGTTGGCGGCCCTGCCCGCCTTTTTCAAGGTTGTTGGCAGGCGAAAGCGCCTGCCCCACCAGTTTTCGGACCGGCGAATCCGTATATAATCTGGGCATGAAACAAAAGATCGTAGCGTGCGCGTTGTTCGCCGCGTTGGCTTCTCTTCTCTGCGCTCAGGCGCCTCCGGCGGCCGGTCCCGGCCGGGGAGGTCGGGGAGGACGCGGGGGGCCGCAAAGGCCGTCCTACGTGGTGAATCCGGATCGGACCGTGACCTTCCAACTGAGCGCGCCGAAAGCGTCGAGCGTCGAAGTGTCCGGCGATTTCGCGGCGGCCGCGCTGGCGCTGACCAAGAGCGACGATGGCGAGTGGAGCGTCAAGGTGGGACCGCTCAACCCGGCGATGTATAACTACACCCTCTCGATCGACGGGGTGCACGTGACGGACCCGCAAAACCCAGCGGTGAAGCTGGGCGACCGGTCGTCCGAATCGATGTTCGAAGTGCCGGGAGACAAGCCGGCGCCATACGACGTGCAGGCCGTGCCGCGCGGGACGGTGCACATCAACTGGTACGATTCGAAATCGGTGGGCGCGCCGCGCAGCATCTGGGTCTACACGCCGCCGGGGTATGAATCCGGATCGGCGAAGTATCCGGCGCTGTACCTGCTGCACGGATCGGGCGATACCGAGACCGGCTGGACGATGGTGGGCCGGGCCAACATCATCCTCGACAACCTGATCGCGGCAGGCAAGGCCAAGCCCATGATTATCGTAATGCCGTACGGCCGGCCGACCCAGGAAGTGTACTTCGGCGCGGGCCCGGCGCAACAACAAGGCGGCGGTGGAAACGCCTGGGAGAACGACTTGTTGACGGACGTAATCCCTTACGTGGAGAACATGTACCGGGTGAACGCCACCGCCGACAGCCGCGCCATCGCGGGACTTTCCATGGGCGGCGGCCAGGCGTTGCGCACCGGCATGACGCACCTCGATACGTTCCATTACATCGGGGCGTTCAGCGCGGCAGCGGGCGGAGGGAACGTGGAACAGCAGTACAAGGAGTTCTTCGCCGATCCGGCGGCCACCGATAAGAAGCTGAAGCTGTTCTACGTGGCGTGCGGCAAAACCGACAGCCTGTTCCCCGGTTCGGAGGCCCTGGTGGCGGCGCTGGAGAAGGCCAATATAAAACACATATGGGCGCCTTCGGAAGAAGGGCACGTATGGCGCAACTGGCGCAACTACCTGGCGGACATGGCGCCGAGGTTGTTCCGGTAAGGCCGGCGGGCGACGACCGTTTGATTGGTTCTCTCGCCGCGGGCCGGGCGTGCCCGGCCCGTACGGCGCTAGCCCCAATACTGTTCACTTAACAACATTTTCATGCTATTCTGTTTTGGGGTGGAGGCCCCCAGAATGGCTCGTACCGTTGCGTCCCTACCCGCCGGGAGCCGCATTACCGACTACATCAGCCTCG
>JBEKPK010000446.1:0-3895 GCA_049520795.1 Bryobacteraceae bacterium | reverse complement strand
CCGAACTGAAATTCGATGTTGCGGTCCAGCCAACGTTCGAACAGATCTTCGAATTCGTCCTCTGCGGCTTCCTCGTCTTCGTCGCGCGCAAATGAACTATCTTCATCGCCGGCCTGCTCTACCACCGGGGCGACAACCTGATCTTCCGAAGGCGGATTCTTCGCGCGCTCCTCACGGCAGCGACGCAGCGCTTCAAGACCATACGGACAAGAGCTCACTGTGCACCTCCAATGTTCCCCAAGTTTCCTTTGTGAATCGAGCAAGGGCAGCGCCATTCGCGTCCCCGCGGTTGCAGGTTGAATAGGCGGACAGCGTAATCCGCGGCTATTTCCGAGGGCGTCAAATCGCTGGCGGAATGAACCGAGACGCTACTCATTTCCGCCGCCCCGCACGGCCACCGGCGCCAACAACTCGGAGACCGAGATCCGGTAGCAACGGCGCGTACCCCAGGCGCGGAGCTTGCCACTGCGAATGTCGCGCCAGATGGTACGCTCCGTCTTCCTGGCGATCCTGGCGCCCTCCTTTACGCTGACCAGATCGCTGGGGACGGTCGGGATCACTTCCACGAGAAATTTCGGATTCATGCGGCAGCCTCCCTGTCTGCTTCGGATTCTGACGGGCGGGTGTGTGCCGCTGCGGACCAGCGTTGCAGTATCGTGAAGAAGCCGGTGACGTTCTCCACCATCTGGCGCGCATCCTCGGGCGTCAACGGCCGCAAAGCGCGTGGCTGCCAGAACTGAATCGTCTCTTCGAGCAGCGGCAACCGCTCCATACTGACCTTCACTATTAACTATTGACTCTTACTTCAAAACTGGTAGAATATACATTGAGATGTCAGCAATGGACTGGGACCTCGGCGGATTGACCGATATCAACGGCAACCTCGGCAAGCCCGTGCCGTCTGGTCAGGTTCTCGTTCCGGGAAAGATCGAACTGGACGGCGAGGCCATACGGTGGGAATTGGCCGGGCCAGCACGATGGCAGGAAGTTTCTCGATCTACCTTGAACGAGTTCGTGAAACTGTGGGAGTCGGATTCGGCGGCCATCCTGAGGTTCGCGAAGAAGTGGGGCGTCCTGGCGATGCAGCCGACTAGGGCGAAGGACACGGTGCTCTACCGGCCGTGCGGCGAATCCCAGACCGAAGGAGCTGATCCCATCCCGGCCTGGAAATACTTCTCTCGCCGGGCGTGTGCGGTCCTCAACATCGCCGCTGCGCTGAGGCAAGACAAGCTTGGCGACTTGGCCGACTGGGGTGTCATCGCGTCCATCGATGACACGCGGGAATCGTACAGGATTGCCTTCGAAGAGCACAAGTACGGCATGGGTTGGTATCTGTTTCCGAAGCCTGCCCCAAATCGCAACCCGGTCGAACAGGGCCGCCGGGTGATCGCAACCGAGGTTGCCTCGTGGTTGAGTTCCTGGCGAGCGGGGCGTATGCAAGGCCTCTCGGATTTCGCGGCGCAATGGAATCCGGATAGCGAACGATGGGAATTGCAGGTCGATTATCACGGATTCCTATTCGCCGCGCTGGGTCTGCAACTCGCCCTGAGCCTCGCCGGGGCTGAAAGCCTCTACACGTGTTCCGGGTGCGGGTTCCCTTATGTTCGGGAACTGAAGCGGCCGAAGCCCGGGACGGCGAACTACTGCCCGAAGTGCGGTGAGAAAGGGGTCGCCCAGCGACGGGCCGTCGATGCCTACCGTGGAAAGAAAGCTGAGGCGATCCGGCTCGACGCCGCGGGCACACCCGCCGATGAGATCGCGCAAAAGCTGTGCACGCCCCTTTCCCGGATCAGGAAGTGGCTGGGCAAGAGCCCCACGAGCGAGAAACAGCGGAAGCGTAAGAGGTGAAATGAAGAAGACAGCAGACGTCCAAAGCGATGCCGGGTCGGCCGCGAGTGCTAGCCATCCTGCCGTGATCTACGCCCGCGTCAGCAGCAAGGACCAGGAAAAGGAGGGCTATTCGATTCCGGCCCAACTGGAACTGCTCCGCGGCTATGCCGGCGCCCACGGCTTCGACGTGTTCAAGGAATTCACGGACGTGGAGACGGCCAAGGCGGCTGGCCGCACCAGCTTCGGCGAGATGATCGCGCTGTTGCAGAAGATGAAGTCCTGCCGCACGGTGCTGGTGGAAAAGACGGACCGCCTCTACCGCAACCTTAAGGACTGGGTGACCATCGAGGACCTCGGGCTTGAGATCCATTTCGTGAAGGAAAACGTTATCCTCGCTCCCAACTCCCGCTCCTCCGAGAAGTTCATGCACGGCATCAAGGTGCTGATGGCGAAAAACTACATCGACAATCTCTCGGAGGAAACGCGGAAAGGAATGCTGGAAAAGGCCCGGCAGGGGATCTGGCCGTCCTTCGCGCCGCTCGGCTACATCAATGTGGACGGCGCGAACGGGAAGCGGACCATCGTGCCCGATTCGAATCTGGCGCCGGTCATCACCAGGATGTTCGAGCAGTATGCCACCGGCAAGTTCTCGTTGAAGCAGATGGCCAAAACAGCCCGCGCGGACGGGCTGGCCTACCGGAAGAGCGGTGACATGGTGCCCACCTCCACGGTGCACAAGGTCCTGCACAACCGCATCTACTCCGGCGACTTCCACTTCGACGGCGCCATGTACCACGGCGCCTACGAGCCGATCGTTTCCCGTGAGCTCTGGGAGCAGGTCCAGGCGGTCCTCGACGGCCGCGGCGCCAAGAAGACCCGCCAGATGAAGGATCAGTTTGCGTTCAGCGGCCTGATCACCTGCGGCCACTGCGGCTGCGCCATGGTGGGCGAGATCAAAAAGGGCCGCTACATCTACTACCACTGCACCGGCTTCAAGGGAAAGTGCCCGGAGCCGTATACGCGCGAGGAGGTGCTGGAGGAGAGGTTCACGGGCTTGCTGAGAGGGATCGCGTTCAGTGACGAGACGCTGGCCTGGGTGCGGCAGGCCCTACGCGAAAGCCACCGCGACGAACGCCAGTTCCACGATGATGCCATCGCCAAGCTCCAGCGTGAGCACCGCCGACTCCAGGACCGCATCGACAGCATGTACGAGGACAAGCTGGACGGCCGCATCGGCAACGAGTTTTTCGACAGCAAGGCCGCGGAGATGCGCACCGCGCAGGCGGCCATCATGCGCGACCTGGGGGCGCACCAGACGGCCAACCGCAGCTATATCGAGGAAGGCGTCCAACTTCTAGAACTGGCGCACAACGCGCACGTTCTGTTCGAAAGTCAGCCCGCGGCGGAGAAACGCAAACTCCTGGATTTTGTACTTTCGAACTGCACCTGGAAGGGCGGCGAGTTGACCGCAAAATACCGGCAACCCTTTGACGTGTTGGCGGTTGCGGTGGCGTCGGAGCAGCAGAGTCTGGGAGGGGGGATGGCGGAAACAGCCAGAAATGGTATCTGGCTCCCCGGCATGGATTCGAACCACGATTACCATAAGCCTTGTGGAATGTGTAACGTGCAGATTTTAAAAAGGCGGAGATTGCCCAAAAGGACACGAAATACCCACATCGGTACAGCACCGGTACAGTCCGGCAGTGAATCGCCGCCAGGGAGTTCGTCATGTTCGGATTGGGCCTCGCGAGTAAACCTTTACCCGCTGCACTCTGACCGGAACGGTATCGGCGCGGAGTAGTCGCTACAAGCCCTTCGGATGGTGGATCCGCCACTGACGGTTGAAAGCCGGGTTCCGGATGCTGTGGGCCAGATAGAAATCCCATTTCGTTCCCAGAGCCTTGAGCGGCGCAAGCTGTTTGGCGGGAAATCCTGCGCGTTCCATATAGAAGCCGACGGCCTGGTGATAGGGATAAATGTGGTTGAGTTTTCGCAGGGTATCGACGAGCCTGGATACGGTGAGCTCTTCGCGGGCTCGACGATACGCATCCAGGACACTCGCGAC
>JBEKPK010000445.1:0-3929 GCA_049520795.1 Bryobacteraceae bacterium | reverse complement strand
AGCGCAAGATTGGACAACAAGCTCTGGATATCGATTTTTTGGGAAGAGCCTTCAAGCGTGTAAAGGAGTCGCGCCGGAAGAACATCGCGGCTGGCGCGAAAGCATCTACGGAGAGATCCGAAGCATGATGCAGCTTGAGGGCTTCCAGGCCAGCCACGCCTGCGACATCGCACGCGTAAGCCGGGCCAGCTTCTATCGCCACTACGAAGAGCACGAACCGCACCAGGACTCGGACTGGACTGGGGACGGACGAGACGTTTCCATTTATCGCTCGGCCCAAGAAGCATGGAGACGTTTCGTCCCCGCGCTGCCCGTCCCCGCCCTGCCGCCATAGTTTCTTGCCACGGCCGGCGGTGGAAGTCCGAATTCCGAGAGACGCGAGCAGGCGTGGCGGCTCGCTCACTGCACCGCATTGGCCGTCGCAATCGCTAACTCACGGCTCAGTTTTCCGCTCAGGAGGTACACCCGGTCGGGTACGCTCCATAACACCGTGACACGGGTCACTCCGCCATCGTCGCCGCTTTCCCGCAGAAGCGTGGCGGGTCCTGAGTTCAATGTAATTTCCTCAATAGTTCCTCGCCGCTCCAGCGCGACGTCTCGCGAGAGAGGCGCCAGCCATGGCGGCATTGTACCCGCACGCTGGGCCAGCCGTAGCGCCTCGTCCGGCCCAACTCCCAGAATGCGGAGGATCAGCGCGGAGTAGGCGTCGAAATCAAAACCCGGGGGCGCGGTCAGCGTCAGTGGCAGGCTCTGCACCAGAACGATGTCGGGCCATTCCGCGATCACCAGCCCGCTGGTGTGCAACGTTAGCTGGGCGCCGTCCCAGTCCCGCGGCGCCGCCTGATCCGTGACGCCCGCCTTCCGCAGAGCCATTTCGAGATCGGCTACTCTGACCACCGTGCCGGCAGCCACGCTGAACGTGGTGGAAAGCCGGGGACTTCCCGAAAGCACGAACGGGCGCGGCAGGCGCGGATCGTAATGGACGCGCCAGCGTGCCTCTTCCGCATCACGCGCGGGGATGGGAGGAATCGGAGTCCCAATGGCTTTTACCACCGGCGACGGGACACCCTCCGGCCAAGGGTTCACTTGAATAATCGCCACACGCCGCACGGTCAATAACTGCCAGATCTGCTGAGCCACGGTGCGTCCGCCCGGAAACAGCAGGATGATGGCGACCACCAACACTGCCGCCGCGGCCCAGACCGGCCGGCGCCGCCAACCGGCGCGCTCGCGATTCGCCGCCACGCGCTCATGAAAACGCGCCAGCGCAGCGCCCGCGTCGGGCTGCCACCCGGCCGGCGGGTCCAGAGACGCAGTCTGCTCCACCACCCATCGCCGCACTTCTTCCTGGTCAGCGTTCTCCATATCGATTCAAGTACTCCTTTCGGAAAGCCCGGTCGGCGCGGGCCAACAGAGTCCCGACGGAATTTGGCTTGAGGCCCATGGTAAAAGCCATTTCGCTCAGGCTGTACCCTTCGCCGCGCAGCGCCAGTAACCCGGCCTGCTCGGGCTTGAGCGCCGCGAGCACGCGCCTCACCCGCGCCTGCCGTTCGCGTTGTTCGAGAGCCTCCTCCGGGCTCTGCGCGGGGAGCGGCCCCGGCGCCTGCGCCTCGTAGTGCGCCCGTCTCTTGCGCTTCCTGAGATGGTCAAGCGCCAAACGCAGACCCGTGCGGTACAGCCAGCCCTCTATGTTGTGATCCGACGATGGTGGGTTGCAGTGCAGTTTCCAGAACGCTTCCGCCGCCACTTCCTCGGCCCAGCCGGCATCGCCCACCACGCGGTAGACGATGCGCGCCAATGCGGCGTAGTTGGCGGCGAAAACTCGATCGAAACCCTGGGCGCTGCTCTTCTTACTGATCGCTGTCACGTCCAGGCCGGGGTTCATATCGTCTAAACGACGCTCGAAGGCGGGATTTGACAGCCTGCCACGGACGTTTCGAGGATCTTCCAACGCATGGTCTCTAGCGTTCGATGGACGTACGTCGTGAGCGGCTCGGAAAGTCTCTCGGGGCTCAGCGCCTTTGCTCTACGCCCGCTCCTGGTAGGTGCCCGCCGCTGTGTTCACCCGGATCTTCTCGCCCTCGGTGATGAACGACGGCACCTGCACCACCAGCCCCGTTTCCAGCTTGGCCGGCTTGGTGACGTTGGAAACCGTCGCGCCCTTCATGCCCGGTTCGGTCTCCATCACCAGCATATCCACCGTGGCCGGCAGCTCCACGCTCATCGGCTTGCCTTCGTAGAACTCCACCTTCACGTGCAACTGCGGAATCAGGTACACGGTGGCGTCGCCCAGAAGGTCCTTGGTCAGGTGCATCTGCTCGTAGGTCTCCGTGTTCATGAAATAGAAGTATTCGCCGTCGTCGTACAGATACTCCATTTCCTGCTCGTCCAGGAGGGCCTTTTCCACTTTGTCTTCCGAGGAGAAGCGGTGCTCCGTCATGGTGGCCGTGCGGAGGCTGCGCATCTTCGCTTGTACGAACCCGCGCAGGTTGCCGGGCGTCCGGTGGTTCACGCTGAAAATCGAGTACAGCTCGTTGTTGAACTTAATCACCATCCCCGGGCGCATTTGTGTCGCCGAAATCATGGACATTCCTCGATAAATTTGAACTTGAAAATAAAGTATAGCAGGCGTCGCGGCGAGCCTTCGGGGCAAACCGCCCGCGCACAATGCCGGCTCAGCTTAGAAGGCGCCCCACGGAAAAGGCCAGCGCCGCGATCAGCGCCGAAGCGGGAATCGTCAGCACCCACGCCCACACGATGTTCCTGGCAATGCCCCACCGCACCGCCTTGAAGCGCTGAATGCAGCCCACTCCCGCGATGGCCCCGGCGATAACGTGCGTGGTGGAGACCGGCTGCTTGAGAAAAGTCGCCCAGAGAATCGATATCGCGGCCGCCGCTTCGGCGCAGAAGCCGCTGCGCGGTTTCAGGCGCGTCAGACGCGAACCCATGGTATGCACAATCCGCCAGCCTCCGCTCAGGGTTCCCATGGCGATGGCCGCGTGCGCCGAGAGCACCACCCAGATCGGCACGCGGAAGTCCTTCAGGTATCCCGACGTCACCAGCAGGCCGGTGATGATGCCCATGGTCTTCTGGGCGTCGTTGGTGCCGTGCGCGAAGCTGTACAGCGCCGCCGAAACCAACTGGAGTTTCCGGAAATACTTGTCCATCCTAGCCGGGCTGGAACGCCGGAACAGCCAGTAAATGGCCACCATGAACGAGTACGCCAGCGCCAACCCCACCAACGGCGCAACCACGATAAACGCCAGCGTCCTGGGCCATTGCCCGACGATCAGGCCGTGCATGGCGTGGCTTATCCCCAGTTTGAACGCCGCGTTGGCCACGGCCGCTCCCGCATAGCCGCCAATCAACGCGTGGGAGGAACTCGTGGGCAAACCGGCCCACCAAGTGATGAGGTCCCAGATAATGGCCCCCGCCAGCCCGGCCACGATCACGCCCTGCGTCACCAGGCCCAAATCCACAAAGCCGGATCCCACCGTTTTCGCCACCCCGGTGCCGAACGTGAAGGCCGAAACGAAATTGAAGAAGGCCGCCCACACCACCGCCTGTAACGGCGTCAGCACGCGCGTGGCTACCACGGTAGCCACCGAATTGGCCGCATCGTGGAATCCGTTGATGAAATCGAATGTCAGCGCGACCAAAATGACAAGTACAACTATGGCGAATGGAGACATGAGGCTTGGGGCTTTGAAGGTCCGAAAAGGGGATGATAGCAGATTACAGGTCGATTACAAGCGATGGCGTTCCTCCGGGGATGCGCGACATGGAAATGGAACAACCGGCGCGCTTATGTGGGGCCAAGCCTTCTGGATCGGGTGGAGTGACGGGGATTGCGCCCCGTCACCCTCCCACACCACCGGACGTGCGGTTTTCCGCATCCGGCGGTTGAACCCAGCCGCCTCAGGTCGCGG
>JBEKPK010000444.1:0-3990 GCA_049520795.1 Bryobacteraceae bacterium | reverse complement strand
CATCGTCACCGAAAGCGGGCGCGCCATCACCGCCTACCACAGCGCGCTGGTGTTCAACGTCCTGGGCGTCTCCGGGATGGGCGACACCGACGTGGCGCCGGAGCCGCCGGCGGATGCCGAGCAGCCGCTCATCGACCTCCAGGAAACCCACCGCGGCCTGACCGCCAAGAACCTGCTCGAAAGCTATCATGACGCCCAGCAGGCGCTCGACCAGGGACTAAACCTCTTCAGTCTGGGATACCTGTCACTCGACCAGCGCTGCATAGCCGAGAACCTCTACTGGGCGATTTCCCGCAAGATCCAGAAACTGGCGCGCGAGCTGGATTATTTCCCCGAAGAGCTGGAAGGCATCGACGCCATGCTTTCGGACACCTACTTCTGTAACTTCTCGCTCTTCCAGAGCATGCCCGATAGCTGGGCTATCAAGCAGCTCTTCCCCGTCATGCCCATCCACCGGCTGGAGGAGGAGCCCACCCGCCACGCCGTGCTGGGCGATATCACCTGCGATTCGGACGGGAAAGTGGACGCTTTCATCGACCGCCGCGATGTGAAGCGCACGCTGGCGCTGCACCCCTTCAACGGCGGCGATTATTTCCTGGGCGCGTTTCTCCTGGGCGCCTATCAGGAAATCCTGGGCGATCTGCACAACCTGTTCGGAGATACCAACGCCGTGCACGTCCGCCTGAGCCCCACCGGCGAGGTGCTGCTCGATTCGGTGATCAAGGGCGACACCGTGCGCGAGGTGCTCAACTACGTGCAGTTCAGCTCCGATTCCCTGGTGACCAAGCTGCGCCGCGACGTGGAATCGGCTTTGCGGGACAACCGCCTCACCTACGAGGAAAGCGGCGCCCTGCTGAAGTTCTACGAAGAGGGCCTGCGCGGGTACACTTACCTGGAAGACGTGCACGAGCAGTAGACGCGGGCTGATCCCGTTTAGCGTGTTCGCTTTGCGGTTCGGCGGCCTCGCGCGCCGAGGTCGCGCCGCGCCTCAGCTTCCACAATCCTGCCCACGAACCTGGATGCCGGCAGGTTCTGCGCCGCGGCTTCCTCCCGAACGCGATCCAGCAACTCCTGGGGGATCCTGATCGTGATTCGCGCAGGCATGAATCCAGTATGACACACGGTCTTTATCGGGGGTTCGACGCCGCGCAACGCAGGCCGTGTTCATCCAGCACGAACAACCTCTGGTACGTCGACCTGGCGGGCTTTTTCGCCAGCTCGGGCCACACCTTGGCGCGGTCCACGCGGATCTGGTTGTCGCGATAAAACAGCCGGAAGATGAAAGTGAGCATCCACTCGTTCTTGGGGTACGGATCGTCGAGGAAGAGCACCTTGGCGCCGCGCGGCAGCCCGGGATAACGGGCGGCCAGCGGCTCGATCACGTTGCGCACCGCGGCGTGAGCTTCCGTGACCCAAAGTTTTCCTTCCGGCCTCTGGCGGAGGTGGACCGGGATCAGCAGCGCCGCCACCAGCAGGAATAGGGCCGCCTGTTCCGGCCTCACCTGGAACGCCGCCGCGAAACGCGGGAACCAGCGCACCAGTCCATCGCGGCCCAGGGCCAGGGCGCTCGCCGCGTAGAGATACCACCCCGGCAGCGTCATATAGACGGCGAACAGGCCGCGCGGCGGAATGAAAGCCACCGGCAGCATGGCGATGAAGAGGAAGCACCAGGCGAACAGCAGCTCGCGCCGCCGCGCCAGCGCCGCCAGGGCCAACATGGCGGCCCATAGCAGGATCAGTTGGAAGGTGTTGAAGGTCGCCGCGCCGTAGAACAGCTCACCCAGGTAATGCTTCCAGGAGGTGAGGAACGCGTGCCCCGTCAGGCGGAGAGCGTAATCCGCATTGGCGGTCATGCGGTGCGGGCCCAGCGTTTTGTAAACCGCGTAGAGCGCCGCGAGCGGCAGGCCCAGCCAGACGAACCGCCATTGGCGCCAGTCCCTGGCGCGGTGGTAGATGCACTCGTAAACGCCCAGTAGGACGGGCAGGATGGCGGCCATTTCCTTGGAGCCGAGCGCCAGCGCGTACAAGCCGAGAAGCCCGGCGGTCTGCCGCCAGTCCGGAAGTGCGCCGGCGTCGCGAATCCGCAGATACCACACGAACGCTAGAAAAAAGAAGAAGTAGCAGAGCAGGTCGTAGATGGTTCCGGTGCTGTAGTAAAGGTCGGCCAGGTGCGCCTGGTAGGCCCCCAGCAGGCAGGCCAGGGCCGCGACTTCGCGGGAACGCGCCAGGCGGGCGCAGAATCCATAGAGCAGCGCCAGGTTGGCCGCCAGCAGGGCGAAGGCCGCCAGACGGTAAGGCAGCGGGTGCAAGCCGAACAGGCCGAAGAGGCAGCGGTAGAACAGCGCCCCCACGGGACGGTCCGCCGCCAGGGGCGAGGACGACCACGCGCCGTAGAGGTTCATCATGTCGTCGGGCGTGAAGTAGGCGCGGATTCCGTCGCCCGCCAGGGCGAACAAACAGCCGCCGGCCGCAATGGCCGCGGCCAGCGCGGCGCGGCCTCGTGGAACGCTCATGTATGTACTAATTTACAGGGTTCGGCCACGGGTTCGGGAGCGAGAGCGCATCCCCGCCCGCCCCGGCGGCATCCGATAGACACGGGTAAGTTTGGAGGATGGATGCTAAGACTCATTATTGGGATCGGATCGCTGGCAGCGATGGCCGCCATGGGCCACGCCGCCGAAACAGTTTACGGTTTCACGCCGAGTTCGATAGACGGCCAGCCGGCGCCGCTCTCGGCCTGGAAGGGGAAGGTGCTTCTGCTGGTCAACGTGGCCAGCAAGTGCGGTTTCACGCCGCAGTACAAAGCCCTGGAATCGACCTTCGAATCGTATAAGGATCGCGGGCTCGTGATCGTGGGGTTTCCGGCCAACAATTTCGGCGGGCAGGAACCGGGCACCAACGAAGAAATCAAGACCTTCTGTTCGCGCACCTACAACGTGCAGTTCCCCATGATGAGCAAGATCTCGGTTAAGGGCGAGGACCAGGCGCCGCTCTACGGCTTCCTCACCAAAGAGGCGAACCCGGCTGTCGCCGGAGACATCAAGTGGAATTTCACCAAGTTCCTGGTGAACCGCGAAGGCAAGGTGGTCGCGCGCTTCGAGCCGGCCGTAACGCCCGATTCTCCCGAGGTAAAAGCGGCCATCGAGAAAGCCCTCCAGGAATAGCCAGAGCCTCAATCCATGTGGGACAGGCGGACCCAGAGGGCGCCCCGCCTGTCAATCCAATCCCGGCGGACCGCCGTCGCCAAAAGCCCGCATCCCGCCCGCCGGGATATAATCTAATCAAACGTGCACTGGGTTACATACCGCACTTTGAGGATTTCCTATCGATGTCAACCTTAGCGGTTTCCCCGTCCGAGCCTCTCTCGGAGCAAAAAGACCATTCCGTAGTCAACGATTTCAGCATCCAGGTCGCCACAGTCAACGGTTCCGGCAGCCAGACCGCGAACTCCGTGCTGATGCGAGCCATTTTTCAGATGGGCATCCCGGTATCCGGAAAAAACATGTTCCCCTCGAACATCGCCGGCCTGCCGACGTGGTTCACCATACGGGCCAGCCAGAAGGGGTACGTCGGCCGCCGCAAGGAAGTGGATTTCCTGGTGGCCATGAACCCGGAGACGGCGCGCGAGGACGTCATGAAGCTCCCCAGCGGCGCCGCGGTGGTCTACGACGAACCGCTCAAGCTCAACGAACTGCGCGGCGACCTGCACTTCTACCCCGTTCCGTTCGACAAGCTGGTGGGGCCGGTGTGCCCCGAGGCGCGCCTGCGGAAGCTGGTGCGGAACATGATCTACGACGGCGTGGTGGCGCAATTGCTCTCCATAGAAATGGAGGAGGTCCAGCGGGCGCTGGTGAAGCAGTTCGGCAAGAGGAAAGCCAAGGCCGCGGAGATGAACTGGAACGCCGCGCGGGCCGGCTTCGACTACGCCGCCAGGACCTTCGCCAAGACCGACCCGTTTCGCGTGGAGCGCAGGAACGCGACCGCCGGCAA
>JBEKPK010000443.1:0-5519 GCA_049520795.1 Bryobacteraceae bacterium | reverse complement strand
CGGACATGAGCGGCTCGCGCGCCGCATCGGGAAGCACACTCGATGCCAACGGCGGGGATTGCGTTATAACCGCCCGGCTGCCCGGCTACACGTCGGACCCAATCGTTGTGTCGCAGTTACCGTCCAACCAGGTGGATTTGGGCGTTTTGACGCTTCATAAGCTGGCCGACAACCCCATGGTCAGCGCCACTTCGAAGAAAGCTCCCAAGGACGCCGTCAAGGCGTTGGACAAGGGCCTGGACGCCGCCAAGAACAAGAAGTGGGAGGAAGCCGCGAAGGATTTCCAGAAGGCCGTGGATCTGTATCCCGGCTACGCGGAAGCCTGGTACGGACTGGGCCAGGCGCAGATAGGGCTGAAGCAACTGGACGAGGCGCACAAGTCCATGGACGCGGCCATAAAGGCCGACGGCAAGTATCTGCCGCCCTACAACGCGTTGTTGGCGGTGGAGGGCCAGAGCCAGAACTGGAAGGGCGTCGTGGAGGTTGCGGACCGCATCATCGAACTGTCCCCCAAGAGCTCTCCGGGGGTCTATTTCCTGTGCGCGGCGGCGCAATTCCGCCTGCAGAACCTCGATGAGGCCGAAAAGCGGGCGCGGGAAGGGATTAAGCTGGACGAGGGGCATACGGTGCCCAAGCTATTCGAGGCGCTGGCGGAGGTACAGGCCACTCGGGGCGACCTGGCGGGCGCGGCGGATCAACTGAAGCAGTATTTGCAGTTCTCTCCGTTCGCGCCGGATGCGGCCATTGTGAAGGCGGAGATTGCCGATCTGGAAAGCCAGGCGGCGCAGCCAAAGCAGTGAGAAGTGGAGGCGTTATGTTACGTGGAACAGCAGTGTTTTTTCCGGTTCTGATCTTAGGCGCCGTTCTGACGCCTTTGTTCGGCCAGCGCGGAGGCAGCTCAAGCGGCGGATCGACGGTTATCCCCGGCAACCCCTTGACCCAGAATGGGCCCTATCTGTCCGGTCATGTCACGCTCGAAGATGGCAGTGTGCCGACTGAGAAAGTCATCATCCAGAGTATCTGCGCGGGGAAAATCCGCGAAGAGACCACCATGGATAAGAAGGGCGGCGGATTCGGTTTCACGCTGGGCAAGGGCAGCGGCGACCTCATGTTGAATGAGGACAACCGGCTCAATCAAGCCGGCCCCGCCACCACCGAAAACCTGCAGAGCTGCTCGGTTCAGGCGTATTCGCCCGGTTACATGTCAAGTGTGGTCTTCCTGGGAAACCTCGATCAGGGCAAGCCGGACGTGGGCACTCTCATTCTGCGCAAGGCGGCCGCGGGCGCGGCAGGCGGCTCCAGCGACACCGCCAAGCAGGCCTCCAAGGATGCCCACAAGGCATTCGACAAAGGGGCGGAAGCGGCCAAGAGCAATAAGTGGTCCGACGCGGCGACTAACTTCCGTAAAGCCGCGGAATTGTCCCCCGGATACGCCGACGCGTGGCTGGAGCTGGGCAAGGCGCAGATGGCGCTCAAGCAAACCGACGAGGCCCGCAAATCCCTCGAAGCGTCCATCAAGGCCGACGAGAAGTACGCCGCGCCGTACGTCCAACTGATGCAGCTCGAGAACCAGGCGCAGAACTGGAAGGGCCTGACGGACGCTGCGGACCGGCTGCTGAAGCTGACGCCGGCGGTTCCGCCGCTGATCTATTATCTGGATTCGGCGGCGCAGTACAGGCTCAAGAATTACGAAGCCGCGGAGAGCATCTCGCGCGATGGGATAAAAGCCGATACCGGGCACGAGGCCCCCAAGCTGCACCAGGTGCTGGCGTCGTGCATGATCCTCCGCAACGACGCCGCGGGCGCGGAGGCGGAGATCAAACAATATCTGGCGGTGGCCCCGCTGGCGGCAGACGCCGAAAAGATGAAAGCCATGCTAGCGGAGCTGGAAGCCAGGGCGCAAGCCGCGCCGGCGAAGCAGTAGCGGGCGGAATGGGACAATCCGGGTTGGCAGGCGAAACCGCCTGCCCCACCTGGCCGGAGTTGATGAGCTGGTGGGGCAGGCGGTTCCGCCTGCCTGCCCGGGAGAGGAAGCCGAAACCAGGTAATTGGTTGCTGGACCCAGTTTGCCCCAGTTTGCCCACAGTGATTCGGACCCGCATATCATAGGAGCAGGTATGCGCAAGGCGTTGATGTGCCTTTTTCTATTCAACACCGCTCTCCTCGCGCAGACGGTAGAGGGTACGGTGATCTCGACGGGCGGAGCCCCTCTGGCCAACGTCGGCGTCACGCTGGTGAAGGCCGGTAACCGGAACGAAGCGACGGCGTACAGCGCCGCCACAGACGCTTCCGGGACCTTTCGGCTGCAAGACGTCAAGGACGGCGTCTACGTTGTGCAGTTGGAGTTGGCCGGCTTCTTGAGTCCGATTCAAGGCGGCCCTGGGAACCGGGCGTTTTCAGTGGAGGGCGGCGTGCCAACGACGCGTCTCCGGTTTGAAATGATGCCGGAGGGTGAGGTTTCCGGCTGGGTCGTGAATGGCAGAGGCTTGCCGGTTCCGGGAGCCAAGGTCGTGCTGGCCATTCCCAGTTCGATACTGGAGCAAGAACAGACGGGAGCCGATGGCGCCTTCGCCTTCGAGCAGGTGAGCCCGGGGAGCTACACGCTTCTGGCGGCGCCGCCGCTGGGGTTGAAGCCGCCCGACCCTGTGGATGGACAAGCGTTCGCCTGGGAGCCGACCTTTTTGGGCGGTGTCTCATTTCAGGAGGGGGCTGCACGCATTGTGGTACGACCCGGTAGCGACGTTGTGAACCTGGCAGTGAAACTGCTCTCCGCGCCCGCACACGGGCTTCGCGGGCGAGTGCTCGACCCGGCCGGAGATGCCATGCCCGGAGTGAAGGTGGAGCTGTGGGACACGGCCAATCAGGAGGAGGCGCGGACCGCCGCGTCCAAGAGCGATGGTTCCTTTGAGTTCGCTGTCCCGGATCGGAAATGGCGGCTATCGGCCGAGGCCGCGAGCGGTGACGCCACGTTACACGCCGACCTGGCTGTGCAAATGGCCGGCAAGGATGTCGATGACGTTGTGCTCCGGCTGACGCGGCCCTTCTCCGTGCATGGTAGCGTCCGGTTTGATCCACCCGAGGGCGGGAAGCCGCCGGTTGGCATCTTGTTTACACGCGAGAGCAACGCTGGTGAGCTGGGTCTGGGAAAACTCGAAGAGGGCGGGAAGTTCACGGCGGACGGCTTATACCCCGGCGTCTACAGCATTACAATGGCGCCGGCGGTTCCCGCACCAGGCTACTTCCTCGACGCGATACGTGTCGGAGATCGTGAGACGCTGGCGCGGAACGTGGAGGTAATCTCCGAAGCCGCTCCAATCTCCATTCTGTTCAAGGCGGGCGGCGGCACGGTCCAAGGCTCGGTGCAGGACTGCGGCGACGCGACCATCCTGTTGCTGCCGCAGGACCAGTCGATACGCCGCCAAGGCGTCGTGCGGCAGGCGCGATGCGCGGAAGGCGGTCGCTTCGAAATCCCATGGGTGCGCCCGGGTGACTACTACATCTTCGCCTTGACCTCCGGGAGTCCCGCTCTCATTCCACCCTACGAACTGGATCGGGACTACCTGAACCAGGCGGTCACGCTGACAGTCGCAAACAACAGCGCAGCCAAAGTCGATCTCAAGGTGATTCCGTCCCGTTGGTTTTGAAGGCCGGATGCCTCGGCAGGCCACTGGTTGGCAAGTCCTTAGGGTTGTATCGGGAGTGCGCCGGCGACGTGACGTTCGGAGGCAAGACGATGCTGATCGCCGGCGCATTCCCGATACTAACAACTGGAACAACTGGAGGAACAACTGGTGAGGAACAACTGGTGACAGGAAGCTGTGAAAAAATCGGCTTGACATTCTAGAACATTTTTGCCATGATCTGTTTCGGACATCGATATACTGAAATCGTGACGCCCGCCGCCAAATTCCCTTCAGCGACCAGTCGGTGCTGCATGCCATCGACGTGGAGCGCCTGATAGACGATAACCATCCTGCGCGTAACATCTGGGATTTCATGGGGACCCTGAATCTCGACCGTTTTCTGGCCGATATCTCCGCCGTGGAAGGCCGTGCGGGACGCAGTCGGTGGGAGCCGCGGCTGTTGCTCAGCATGTGGCTGTACGCCTACTCCCGCGGCATCAGTTCGGCGCGCGAGATCGAGCGCCAGTGCGAGTATGAACCGGGGCTGCAATGGCTGACGGGCATGGGCGTGGTGAATCATCACACGCTGAGCGACTTTCGGGTACGGCACGGCGAACAACTCCGGGATCTGTTCGTCCAAGTTCTGGGCGTGCTGCACCTGAAGAAACTGATCACCCTGGAACGTGTGACGCAGGATGGCACGAAGGTACGCGCTAACGTCAACAAGAAGACCTTCACGCGAGAAGCCAAGATCCGGGCGCATCTGGATTTGGCTCGCAGGCACGTAGCGGAGATGGAGCGCGAGGAAGCCGAACACGAGAAGACCCGTCGGGCGGCGGCGCGGCGGCGTGCCGCGCGCGAGCGCTCGGAACGCCTGGAGGCGGCTCTGGCCGAAGTGCAACGGTTGCAGGAAACCAAGAAGTGGGAGAAAGAGAAGCCCTGCCACGCCTCCATCACCGACGCGGATGCGCAATTCATGCGTACGGGAGATCATGGCGTGGCTCCCAGCTACAACGTGCAAGTCACTACCGACGCGGCGCACGGCATCATCATTGGGGTGGAGGCCAGCAAAAGCCCGTCGGACGCGGAGAACTTGATCCCCGCGCTGGAACAGGTCCATGAAGATTTCGGCGCCTATCCCGAACAGGTGATCGCCGATGGCGACTACACCAACCGCAAGACCGTGCGGGAGACAGCCGAGCGCGAGATCGACTTTTACGGAAGCTGGGGCGAAACGGAGCGCAACTCGGGCCACGGGATTCATCCTTCCTATCAGGCGTCCGCTTTTCGGTACGATCAGCGGCGCAATGAGTTCATTTGTCCGCAGGGTGAGCGCTTGCGCTATGCCAAGACGCAGGAGAGGGACGGAGCCGAGAATCATATTTTCGCCGCCGATCGCAAACAGTGTCGGGCGTGCGCCGCGCGCCAGCAGTGCTCGCCGAATAACAAGATGCCCAAGCTTGGCCGGACGGTCAGCGTCATGCTGGAGCATCCGGCGGTCGAACAGTTCAAGGACAAGATGGCGACCGAGAGCGGAAAAGCTACCTACAAACTACGCTCGCGGATTGCCGAGTTCCCGCACGCATGGTTGAAAACCAAGCTGAACTTCGTGCGTTTCCGATGTAGGGGCGTGGTGAATGCTACGACGGAATCGCTCTGGGTATGCCTGGCACACAACCTACAGCGCTACTTCGCCCTGCGGCAAACTATCGCCGCTTGAGCCCGCCGGACGGCCCTCGCCCCGATGCGGGCCAGTCAACCCCTCGGAACCGGCAATGGCCAACTCACCACTCCCTATGGACAGCAACTTCGGGATCCCTACAAAAGGCAGCCTGAAAACGAGGCGGCCCGGCGATATCTGCCAGAAAATGGAAAGTGGATTCTTTCACGGCTTCC
>JBEKPK010000442.1:0-4103 GCA_049520795.1 Bryobacteraceae bacterium | reverse complement strand
CCTTCGAATTCGTGGATTACCTGCCCGTCTCCGCCGCCAGGGGCAAGGGCCTGGACGATTTGCGGCGGGCCATCGTGGATCGCCTGCCGGAAGGTCCGGCCTATTTCCCCGAGGACCACGTCACGGACCAGCCGGAGCGTTTTCTGGCCGCCGAGCTGGTGCGCGAAAAAGTGCTGCTGGCCACGCGGCAGGAAGTGCCGCACTCGGTGGCGGTGATGGTGGACCGCTGGGAAGAGACGCCCGCCATCACGCGCATCTACGCCACCATTCGAGTGGAACGGGAAGGGCAGAAGGGGATCGTCATCGGGGCGGGCGGCGCCACCCTGAAAATGATCGGCACGCAGGCGCGGCGCGAGATGGAGCGGCTGTTCGGAGTCAAGATATTCCTCGACCTGCACGTGCGCCTCGAACCCGGCTGGCGGGAGAAGAGGGCCTTCCTCGACGCGCTCGACTGGCGTACAATGGCCGGTGAAGACGATGCATAAGACACTGATGTCGTTTCTGCTCCTGTTCGCCCTGGCCTCCGTCTGCCTGGCCAAGGATAAGCAGCCCATCACGGACGACAGCATTTACGACCAGGTCCGGATGAGACTGGCCAACGATCAGGTGGTGAAGGGCGGCGCGTTGCAGGTGGACGTGAAACAGGGAGTGGTGACCCTGAGCGGGGCCGTGGATCTGGCGGAGCAGAGGGACAAAGCTCCCAAGGTGGTCATGAAGGTGAAGGGCGTCAAACAGGTGATCAACAACATCACGCTGCGGAGCCAAGCCCCGGCGCGATGAGGCGCCCGGTGGGGCGGCCCTCCTGGCCTGCCTTGGGCAGGGCTATGAGGCAGGCGGCCCGCGCACTTCTGTTTGCACTTGCAACGATCCTGGCTTCGGGCCAGGACGTTCCCTCTATATCCGTCGCCAGGATCGCCGAAGGATTCCGTTTCACCGAGGGGCCGGCGTGGTCCAGGGATGGTTACCTGGTCTTCAGCGATACGCCCAGTAACCGCATCCTCAAGTGGGCTCCGGGTCATGCTCCCGAGCTTTTGCGAGGGGACGCGAATGGCCCGGCCGGCAACGCATTTGACGCGCAGGGGCGGTTGTACACCTGCGAGACGCGCGCGCGCCGGGTGGTCCGCATGGACAAGAACGGCAAGATCGAAACGCTGGCCGAGCGGTGGGATGGCAAGCGGCTCAACGCGCCCAACGACGTGGTGGTGAGCCGGAACGGGCACGTATACTTCACCGATCCGGCGTTCGGCGAACAATCCGACCACCGCGAGCTGGATTTCTACGGGGTGTACCACATTTCCCCCAAAGGCGTTATCACCCTGGCGGCGAAGACGGCGGGACGTCCCCACGGGGTGGCGATTTCGCCCAACGGCCGGATTCTGTACGTGACCGGCGCGGACGAACACAACGTACGCGCTTACGACCTCGACGGCGACGGGCAGGCCTCCAACGAGCGCGTCCTGATTTCGGGAATCGCCGGCGTGCCGGGAGGAATCCGCGTGGACGATAAGGGCCGGCTGTATGTGGCGGCCGCCGGCGTGGCGGTTTACAGCTCCGAGGGCGGTCTGCTGTTCACCATCTCGCCCGACGTGCGGGTTTCCAACTGCGCGCTGGGCGAGGCGGATGGTAAGACCGTGTTTCTGACCGCGGGCGCGGACGTGCGCCGCGCGCGTCTTGACGCGAAGGCGGGAAATTGAAGCCGAAGGGCTTGCAGGCCTGTGGGGCAGGCGCTTCCGCCTGCCAGGTTCATTCACAGCCTCCGAGGCGGCGCGACAGCCGGCGCTATCCCAAGCATCCGTTGCTCGGCGTGGGAGCGCTGATTCTCAACCGGGACCGCATATTGATGGCGCAGCGGGGAAAAGAACCGCTCAAGGGATGGTGGTCGCTCCCGGGCGGCCTGGTGGAAACCGGCGAATCGCTCGAAGCCGCCGTGCGGCGCGAAGTGCGCGAAGAGACGGGCCTCGAAATCCGGCCGGCGGGCGTGGTGGAGATCTTCGAGCGCATCATGCGCGATTCGAGCGGAGCCCCCGAGTATCATTACGTGCTGATCGATTACCTGTGCCGCGTGAGTGGTGGCGAGCTGCAAGCGGGCGACGACGTATGCGCGGTGGAATGGACGCGCCGGCGCGACCTGCCGCAACTGCGGATCACGGAAGGAACGCTCGAGGTGATTGAAAAAGCGTTCCGCGTGCGGGGACAATACAGGTAGAGCGCGAGAAATTGTGGGGCAGGCGCTTTCGCCTGCCAACCGCTCACCCGACCAAGGCCGGGTTGGCAGGCGAAAGCGCCTGCCTTACGACAATGGCAAGGTGACCCTTGAAAACCAGCGCTGAAGTCCTCGAATACGAAGCCCTGCGGCAGGTGGTGAGCCGCTATCTGCACAGCCCCATGGGGCGCCGCGAGCTGGAAAAAGTTACGCCGCACTGCGACCGCGAACGGTTGGATGAAGACCTGGCCGAGACGGGCGAGGCGATGGAGTACCTGCGCGCCGCGGGCGGGCCGCAGGCCGCCGGGCGCGGGGCGGCCATCCGCATCGATTTCAGCGGCCTGCCGGACGTCGAGATACCGGTTCAAAAGCTGCACATCGAAGGGGCCAGCCTGGAGCCCAAGGAAATCTTCGATGTATTTTCCCTGCTGGACCGCGCGGCCGATGCCAAATCCCTGCTCGCCGCCGCGGCCGAGCGGTTCCCGCGTCTGGGCCGCCGCGCGCGCAACATCGGCGATTTCCGGGGCCTGTTGCGCGAGCTGGCGGGCAAGATTCTCCCCGATGGCAGCGTGGCCGATAACGCCAGCGTGGCGCTGGCCCGCCTGCGCCGCGACATCGAGCGGCAGAAGAAGTCCATTCAGGATTCGCTCGAACGGTTCCTGCGCGCGCACCGCGAAGAGGGCGTCTTGCAGGAAGAGTTCGTCACCATCCGCAACGAGCGTTTCGTGGTCCCGGTGATCGCCGGGCAGCGGCGCAAACTCGATGGCGTGATCCACGGGGCCAGCTCGAGCGGCCACACCCTCTTCGTCGAGCCGCTCGAAACCATCGATCTCAACAATGAGCTGGCCCAGCTCAATGACGAAGAGGCGCGCGAAGTCCATCGCATCCTGCTCGAGATGACGGACCGCATGCGGGCTTACGGCGATTCCATACGGAGCACGCTGGCGGCCATGGCCGAGTTGGAGCTGATCTTCGCCAAGGCGCGCTTCGGGGCGGAGTTCCATTGCGCCATCCCGCGTTTCGGCGACAGGCTGCTGCTGAAGGACGCGCGCCATCCACTGCTCGAAGACGTGCTGCGGCGGCGGCGCAAATCGACCGTCCCGGTGAGCCTGGAGCTCACCCGGGAGCGGCGCACGCTGCTCATCAGCGGGCCCAACACGGGCGGCAAAACGGTAACCCTTAAGACCGTGGGGCTGCTCAGCCTGATGGCCCAATCGGGGCTTCCCGTGCCGGCCGCCGAAGCCGAGTTTCCGATCTTCGACCAGACGCTGGCGGACATCGGCGATTACCAATCCATTCAGGAGAACCTGAGCACGTTTTCGGCCCACGTTTCGAATATCCGCGAGATGGCGCTCGATGTGACTCCGAATTCCCTGGTGCTGCTCGACGAGTTGGGCGCGGCCACCGATCCGGAGGAAGGCGGCGCGCTGGGCGTGGCCATTGTCGAGCATTTCCGCGCAGCGGGGGCCTTCACCCTGGTTTCCACGCACCTGATGGCGCTCAAGATTTACGGCGCATCGACGGATGGAGTGGTGAACGGCTCCGTGGGGTTCGACGAGGAAACGCTCGAGCCCACCTTCGAGCTGCGGCTGGGGCTGCCGGGGAAATCGGCGGGGTTGGAGATCGCCACCAGGCTGGGAATGCCCGAGGATATTATGAGGCGGGCGCGTCACGCCATGAGCGACCGCGAGCGCGACGTGACGCGCTTCCTGGGCGAGCTGCACCGGCGCATCGAAGAGACCCAGGCGCTCGAAGCGAGCCTACGCGAGCAAGTGGAGAAGCTGGCGCGCCGCGAAAAAGAGCTGGCCGCCGAATGGCGCACGCGCGAGGAATCCAAGCTCAAGGAACTCGAGCGCCGCACCGAGGCCGCGCTGGCGCGCTTCGAGGAGCAAGCGCAAGA
>JBEKPK010000441.1:0-4122 GCA_049520795.1 Bryobacteraceae bacterium | reverse complement strand
GCATCGAGGTGATGTCGACCTCAAATAACGTTATCAACAGCTCGATAAACGTGGCGGCCGGCCCCGGCGCGCTGGCCCTTTCGCATGCGGGCGCCAACAGCGACCAGTACCTTCTGGTGGCCCACTATGGCCAATGGGGCGACGGCGACCCGACGAAGAACCTCGTCACGCTCATCGACGTGAGCACCAACCCGCGGCGGATTCAGACGTTCGTGACGGGCGATCCGCCGCTGGGAGTGGCTTTCCTCAAAAACGATGTGTTGGGGCACGACCAGGCGCTCATCGTGACCACCACCTCCATCCTGCTGATGGACCCCACCACCGGCGTCATCCGCGTGGTGACCACTTTGGCCAATCTCGAGTCGCAGACGCTGCCGGTGGTGCAGGCCACCTTTCCTTCGCAGATCATCGAGACCGCCTGCTCGGTCTCGGCCGATGGCTACGTGGCCTGGTGCATGGGCGATGCCGGCACATCGCCGCACATCATTATCCGCTACGACATCCGTTACGCCAATCCCTACCAGAACCCCACCATGATATTCGCCTCCGCCTCGCCGCCGCTGCTGCCGCGAGTGAGCGTGAACCAGGACGGCTCGCAGGCCATGATCGGCTACGCCATGTTCGGCGCCAATACCCAGAACGGCATTCCCCAGAGCGGCGTGGTGCTGGCGCAGTATCCGGACGTTCTGGCGTCGTTGAACGTCACCGGGAGCGCCATCGACGGGGTCAACGGCATCGTGTACGCGCAGATACCCGACGCCACTCAGCCAACCGGCCCGCCCTACCCAGCGGCCAGCGCGTCTTCCACCAGCCTGCCGGGACTCTACGTCATGGACTTGGACAACCTCACGAAGAGGGACCGCCTGGGCATGCCCGAGAGCATCGTGGGCCGCGCCGTGCTGAACAGCGCCGGCACGATGATGTACGCCGTTTCCGACAGCGGCGCGATGGCCCTGCCGGTCGGATCGCTGAATCAGTATCCGCGCCTGACGGCCTCCGTGCAGGATCTCGCCTTCCAGACGAGTTTCTGCAGCCGCAACGTCATCACCAATACGCTTACCATCACCGATCCGGGCGGGGGGAACACGGATTTCACGATTTCCGTCAGCCACACGGGCGTGACCGTATCGCCTACCTCGGGAAAAACGCCCGCCACCGTGAAGGTTCTCGTCGATCCCAACGCTTTCGAGAACCAGACCGGGACCACCGCCGTACCGCTGCAGATCCTTTCCGGCTCCGCGGTGAACGCTCCACCCGCGGTGCGCCTGCTGGCTGCCAATCCGGGTCCCAACCAGCGCGGGACCGCCATCGACGTGCCCGGGCGGCTGACCGACATATTGGCCGACGTCTCGCGAAATCGCATTTACGTATTACGCCAGGACGATAATCAGTTGCTGATCTTCGACGGATCCAGTTACAGCCAGATTGCCACCCTGCGCACGGCCACCACGCCCACGCGCATGTCCTTCAGCGTCGACCACAAGTACCTCCTCGTGGGCCACGACAACGCGCAGATCGTCAACGTATACGATCTGGACGCTTTGCAGTTGAAAGCGACCGTGCCGCTGCCGTTGGGGCACTATGCGCGGTCGATTGCGGAATCGAACGCCTCCACGCTGGCCGTGGCCCGCTTTGCGACCGCCGTCAGCGCCACCGGCGGATCGAGCGCGTGCATCGGCTGCGTCAACGCGCCCTCGCCGGCGGTGGTCGATAGCATCGATCTGGGCTCCTTCACGGCCTCCACGCTGCCCAGCCTGGGAGTCTGGCTCAACCAGTTGGTCTCGGAGCAATCGACCCTGGCGCCTTCCGGGAACGGCGCATCCATCCTGCTGGCCGGGCCGGATGGCAGCGTCAAAATATATTCCGCCGCGTCGGACTCTTTCGTCGCCTCGCGCCAGGATTTCACCGCCCTCCAGGGCGCCATCGCCGCCTCCATGTATGGATCCTACGTGGTGGGCAACAACATTCTGAACATGGCGGGGACGCCGTCCGGCTCCTTCGGTTCCGCGCTGGGCGCCTCCTCCGGTTTCACATTCGTGAGTCAGGGCGGATTCCTGGTGACGGGCGGCACGACCGCCAACCCCGGGGTGATTCAAAACTTCGCCTCTCTCGGCAGCCTCTCGGCCAGTCCCACGCCCATGGCGGAGGCTCCGCTCGGACCCGGGCCAGGGGTGAGCTTCACGCGCACGGTGGCGCCGCTGGCCACCGGGACGACGGTGGCCGCGCTCACCACCTCGGGCTTCACCGTGCTCGCCTGGAACTACAGCGCGGCCGTGGCGCCGCCGGCCATCGGGACGGTGACCAACGCCGCCGACTGGACCGCGCCGGTCGCGCCGGGCGGCCTGATCAGCATTTGGGGGCAGCAGATGAGCCCCGTCAACATGGCTACCAGCCAGATACCCCTGCCCACGGCGCTCGGCGAATCCTGCGTGATGGTGAACGGCGCGCCAATTCCGCTGCTGTTCGTTTCGAGCGAGCAGATCAACGCGCAGTTGCCGTTCAACGTGGAAGGGAGCGCGACGCTGGCCATCCTCACGCCCGGCGGTTTGAGCGACAACTACTATCTCACCGTGTCTCCGACGGCGCCGAGCATCTTCCTGTCGGGCTCCGCGGGCCCCTTGACGGGTCTCGCGACCGTGGTACGCTACGACAACGGCGAGCTGGTCACGCCCACCAACCCGCTGCATGCCAACGACATCATCTCGGTCTACCTGACCGGGATGGGCGCCACGATTCCGGCGGTGGATGCGGGCCTCCCCGCGCCCGTCAACCCGCTGGCGTGGGCTGCGACTTCGCCCACGCTCACCCTGGGCGGCCACCAGATGACCGTGTCGTACGCCGGGCTCGCGCCCGGAAATGTGGGCGTCTACCAGATCAACGCGACGGTCCCATCGGGCGTGCCGGAGGGCCTGGACATTCCGCTGGTCATCGACCAGGGGGGCGGCTCCACCCACCTGAATCTCCGCGTGGTGAATTGAAAGCCGCGGCCGCGGTTACACTGGAGAATACATGCAAACTCTTCGCGCCATTCTCGTCCTGGCGGCCGCCGCGGCCGGATGTTTCGCGCAACAGTGGGAATTCGGCGCGGGCGTCGGCGGAAGCCTCCCCATTAACGTGCCGGTGACCGCCCCGGGCGGGTCGGCCACCGCCGGTTTCCAGGACGGAGTGGCCATCGGGGCGTATCTGGGCCAGAACCTCTATAGCCACGTGAGCGGCGAAATTCACTATGGCTTCATGATGAGCGACCTGTGCGTGAAAAGCGGCGGTGCGGAAGCCACCTTTAGCGGGCAGTCGCACGTTCTGCACTACGACGTGGTCCTGCACACCGGCGGCCGCACGGCCCGCAAGCAGGCCTTTCTATCCATCGGCGGCGGCATGAGGGTCTTCCGCGGCACGGGCACGGAGGCGCAGTACCAACCGCTGATGCAGTACGCCTACCTGACCAAGACGCAGGAACTGAAACCCATGGGGACTGTCGGGGTGGGGGTCAAGGCGGCCATCTCCGCCAAGTTACTCTTCCGCGCGGAAATTCGCGATTACATCACCCCGTTCCCCACCCAGGTTGTAACGCCGGCGGTGAATGCCACTTTCGGCCGGAACATTCTGCACGACTTCGTGCCCATGGTGAGCCTGATCTTCGGGCTGTAGAACATTGTGGGGCAGGCGCTTCCGCCTGCCAACCGCCCGCGGCGCAGCCCCGTCAGATGGGCGCGCGACATGAAAGTGGAACAGCCGGCGCGCTTTGTGTGGCGGCAAGCCCGAAGGCTTGGCCCCACATCGGCAGCCTGCCTGGTGAATCACGCCGCCAGCGTCGCCATGTCTCCGGCCCAGCCACAGCCGTAGCGGAGCCGCGGCTCGTAACGGTTGCGGCCGGGCCTGATAGAATCGGAGTCATGGCAGTGCAGGCCCGCCGCAAGGCGGTGGTGGCGGACGTCGGGGGGGTGAAGGTGGGCGGCAATCACCCGATTGTCGTCCAGTCCATGACCAACACCGATACCGCCGATGCGCCCTCGACGGTGAACCAGGTAATGGCGCTGGCGCGCGCCGGCTCCGAGCTGGTGCGCGTCACGGTGAACACGGAGCGGGCCGCCGCCGCCGTTCCCGGGATCGTGGAAGCTCTGG
>JBEKPK010000440.1:0-4151 GCA_049520795.1 Bryobacteraceae bacterium | reverse complement strand
TTCTTCCGCTGGGCGGACTGCAATGCCTAAACGAACATCCAGCTTCCGCGATGACCTCCTTGCCGATTTGGCCGATCCACGAGAAGCCTCCAACTACCTGAATGCGGCGCTGGAGGATTCGGATGAGATGTTCCTGGTGGCGCTGCGGGATGTCGCGGAGGCTAGGCAGATGGCAAAGGTCGCCGAGTCGGCCGGTATCGCCCGAGAGTCAGTCTATCGCATGCTGACAGTTGAGGGCAATCCAACCTACAGCAATCTGCTCGGGATACTGCGGGCAGTGGGGCTGAAGCTGGCAATCCGGCCGGAAGAGACCTCAGGGCGATCCCGCCACCGGGGGCGACGCGCGTTGGCGGCGGTTTCTCGTCGCGGTTCTGAATGCGCCGTGGCCTATCCCCGACAGGGTCGAAAAGAACACCCTCAGCGCGAAGTCAAACAGCGGCTCGAACCGCTCCCTGACGGTCGCGGCTCGCCACGTCCTAAACAGCCGCGACCGTCAGGGAGCGGTCGCGCAGAGGACTCCGCTCCCATCGCATCGAGTCTTTGAGGGAACCTCGATGGCCGAAGGCCCATCCCGACAGGCGACAAGAACCGATCGCCTGTCCCACTTGCCCCTACCCCCGCCTCTTCCGATAGCTCCGCGCCAGCTCCATATACACCCCCAAATCCCGGTCTAAGTCCGATTGTGTCCCGTCGAAGTAGAAGTTACGGATGGGGATGCCTCCTAAGTCGCGGCTGATGCGCGGGTAGATGGCTTCGCAGACTATCCCGTTCATGCAGGTGAAAGGGCTGATATCGATGATGCCGGCGGCGCCTTTCTTGGCCAGGAAGACCACTTTCCCCACATTGAGTACCATCTCTCCGAAGGCGCCTTCGCGGGGCAGATAGGGGCGGGCGCATTCCAGAATCTCGTAGATGTCGGGCTCTTCGCGGCCCTCGAAATCGTCGTGTAACGGTTCCACCAGCACGTGCTCGTCGCGCTTCTGCACGTATTTGCGGACCCACGCGCCGAGGGCTTCGGCGGTCCATATGCGGCCCGCCAGCTTGAGCTTGCGGAAGTGCTCGGAGTTGGTGTACCAGATCCACTCCACCAGGTCGGAAATCCACGCTTCCGCGCCGTAGCCTTCCAGGCTTTGCACCAGGTTCTCGTTGGAAAAGCGGTTCAGGCGGCAGAAGATCTCGCCAACGATGCCGATCAGCGGCAGGTTCCCGCGCTTAAGAATTCCCAGCTTGCGGAAGCGGTCTCGGCAGCGGATTATCGAATCGCGCAGGCTGCGCAACTGCACGCCGGGCTCTACAGGCGTGGTTTCAATCGTCGTGCACAGGTCGGCCAGGCACTCTTCGTAGATGGCTTCCGTATCGCCGCGGACCTCTTCGTAGGGGCGGTGGATGAGCAACAGCTTTTGCAGCAGGTCGGCGCACAGCAGCGCGCGCCAGCCGGTGCGGACGAAGGTCTTCGAGTGGTCGCCCAGGCCATCGTAGGCGTTGCCGCTGGTGGGCGAGAGAATGGCCACGGATTCATACCCGTTGGCGTCCAGGACGTGGCGCAGGTAGGGAGCGTACTGTCCGAAGCGGCAGGGGCCTTCGGCGGTGGGCATGAACAAGGCCACGCGCGTGGGGTCGGTATCGGGCCGCTCGAGCAGCTTCATGAAGTCGCCCACGGTCACTTTGGCCGGGTAGCACTCGTCGCCCGAGGTGTAGCGGGAGCCCAGCTCGCGGGTGCGCTCGTCGGAAGGCGGGGTGGGTTCGGCATCCAGGCCGATGGCGCGAAACGCCGCCGCGAAGGCGCGCGCGCTGCCGTAGGCCATGGGCGGGATGTAGACGCGTTTCCCGGCTAGTGGATGCTCGCCCGCAGGCCGGCGTTCTGCGGCCGGGGCGGCTCCGTCGACGATTGGTAACATCGCAGAATCCCTTTGCTGTCGAGGTAGGCTTCGCAGCGCGTCATGTAGCCGGCGTCGTTTCCGTGGCCGTCGAACTGGAGAATCAACAGCGGCGCGCCGGCGGCTTCGCGGGCGAAATGCTTGATGTACGAATCCGGCCCGCACTTGAAGTTGGTGATGTAAACCATGTGCAGGTTGGGCCGCGAAGAGGCCACGCGGGCGGCTTCCAGAATCTTGCGGCCGGAAATCCAAAACATGTTGGCGTGCAGGTCGCGCACCGGCTCGCGGCCGGTCACCAGGAAGTCGAGCGGAATCACGTTGGCCCCGTAACGGTGGCGCAGCTTGCGCGGGATGTCGCAGTTCACGCCGCGGTCATAGACGTTGTAACCGCGGCCGGCCAGCACCAGGCCCGGCTCGCCAGTCTCATCGAGGGTGGCCAGGGCCTTGCGCCCGGCGGCGAGTAGTTTGTCCTGGAACTCGCGCTGCGCCCCGTAGGCGGCGTCCACCGCGCGGTCGCTCAGGCGGCGCGATACGCCGATGCGCGCCATGGTCTCGGCCAGCGCCTTCTTCACCTGCTGGGGGCCGAGCTGGAAATGGAGAGTCGGAATCAGGAATTTGTGGGCATGCGCTTCGAGCGCCGGGGCCGACCGCAGCACCCAGGGCAGGGTCTGGTTCCAGGGGCAGTAATGCGCCGTGCCGCCGGCCTCGCCGGTATCCGCGTCCGCCAGGTTGGGAATCAGGATGTAGTCGACTCCCGATTCCGCCAGCGCCTGCACGTGCCCGTGGGCCACCTGCACGGGGTAGCAGGGCTGGGCCACGGCCATATCGATTCCGGCCGCCGAGATGCGCGGATCGGTCACCGGCGAAAGCGTTGTCTCAATGCCCAGGCGGGCGAAGTAAGTCCGCCAGAAGGGAAACTGGTCGAGCATGGCCATGGCGCGCGGCAGTCCCACGCGGAAGGCGCTGCCTTTGGCGTTGGGCAGAGCTTCCAACAGCCCTTCGCGGTAGGCGAACAGGTCTTCGATCACGGGCTTGCGGCCGGTGGCGGATGGTTTGCGGAACTTGTCGGAGCACTTATCGCCCCAATAGCTCTTCTGCCCCTCGATTACGAACTCCTTCATGTCGCAGAGATTGGTGCAGGCCTTGCACACGAAGTCGCGGCTGGAAAGCTGCAATTGCCGCAGGTCCCAGCCCCGGAAACGGGTCTGCGCTCCGGTGGCGTGGCGCCACTGGCGGGCGATGAGCGCCATCCCGATGGCCCCCATGACGCCGTTGTACGGCGGCACGGTGATCTTTTTTCCGAGCACGCTGGCGAAGGCCGCCGTGACGGCGTCGTTGTAGGCCGTGCCGCCCTGGAAGTACACCACTTTGCCGATCTTGCGCCCGCGCACCACGCGGTTCAGATAGTTGAGGGCGATGGAATAGGCCAGGCCGGCCACCAGGTCCGGCACGGTTTCGCCCTTGTGCAGCCAGCCGGTGACGTCGCGCTCCATGAACACCGTGCAGCGTTCGCCCAGGCGCGTGGGGCTGGCGGAGGAAAGCGCCAGCCTGGCGAACTCGCCCTTGATGGAGATGCCCAACTTCTCGGCCTGCTCTTCCAGGAAGGACCCCGTTCCGGCGGCGCAGGCTTCGTTCATGGCGAAATCCACCACCACGCCGTTTTCAATCGAGATGAACTTGGAATCCTGCCCGCCGATTTCGAAAATGGTGTCCACCGGCTCGCCGCCCAGGGTTTGACTGATGTGGATGGCGCCGGTCTTATGCGCGGTGATTTCGTCGTTGACCGCGTCGGCCCCCACGAACTCGGCGATCAGCTCGCGCCCCGAGCCGGTCGTGCCCACGCCGCGGATTTCCAGGCGGCTGCCCCACAGGCGCTGGACTTCCGCCAGCCCCTGCTCGACGGCTTCGATGGGCCGGCCGGCGGTGCGCAGATAGACGTCGTGGATCACCGCGCCCGATTCGTCGATGGCCACCACGTTGGTGGAGACCGAACCGATATCGAGGCCCAGGTAGGCGGGAATCGGCTGGTCGTTGGGCGGCGGCGCGTAGACGCCTACGCGGTCGCGCAACTGGACCACGTTTTCGGTGGCCAGCGGGTGGGTATCCTGCACGCGCTCCTCGGCGTCGTGCTGGCGCAGCCGGTGAATTTCCAGAATGGAGCGTTTGCGCGGCTCCTGGGATTCCAAAATGGCCGCCCCTATGGCGCCCGCCCAGGCGTATTCGGCGGGAATCAAGAGGTCGCCTTCGGCCAGGGAAAACGCCTCAAGCAGGGCC
>JBEKPK010000439.1:0-4166 GCA_049520795.1 Bryobacteraceae bacterium | reverse complement strand
CGAAAAAGGCGAACCATAGCGCCAATTGCCGGACCGACTACCGCGCTTCAGGAATCTCTTCCGTTGAGTGCAGGGAAAAGTGCGTTCTCCCTTGACAAGTCCTTATCATGGATGACCGGTTTCTGGGGGCAGGGGTTTCTGGGGGCATTATCCGCGCCGATACCGCGCATAGATTCTTTTTGGTTGCCTGCCGGGTCCCACATGCGCCAAAATGCAGGCATCGGGAATCAAGGGGTCATGCGCTTTTCTCCCTACGATACGGGCGGATTTTACGACGAGATGTTCGACGACGCCGGAGCTCCGCGCCCCCAGGCCCAACTGCTGATCGACACCATCGAAGGGCTCTCCGACGGCCAGCTCTTGCGCTATCAGCGCGCGGCCGACCGCCTGCTGCTGCAAATGGGCATTACGTTCAACGTCTATGGCGATTCCGCCGGCACGGAAAAGATTTTCCCGTTCGACCTGATTCCGCGCATCGTGCCGGCCCACGAGTGGGAGCGCATCGAACGCGGGTTGCGCCAGCGCATTCACGCGCTGAACGAATTCATCGAGGACATCTACCACGACCAGAAGATTCTGCGGGACAACGTCATCCCGCGGGAGATGATCCTATCGGCCGCCTCCTATCGCCCGCAGTGCCACGGCCTGAATCCTCCGCGCCGGGTGTGGTGCCACATCACGGGGACGGACCTGGTGCGCGACCGGGACGGCGAATACTACGTGCTGGAGGACAATCTGCGGGTGCCCTCCGGCGTTTCTTATGTGATCGAAAACCGCGAGGTCATGAAGCGCATCTTCCCCAAGGTTTTCGAGGGCCTGCCGGTGCGCCCGGTGGACGATTACCCCAGCCGGCTGCTGGAGACGCTGGAGTCGATCGCGCACAGGCAGGCGGCCTCGCCCAGGGTGGTCCTGCTTACCCCGGGCATCTACAATTCGGCCTATTTCGAGCACAGCTTTCTGGCCCAGCAGATGGGCGTGCAACTGGTGGAAGGCCGCGACCTCACGGTGATCGCGGGCGATGGCGTCTACATGCGCACCACCAAGGGCCCCGAGCGCGTGGACGTAATCTACCGGCGGATCGACGACGATTTCCTCGACCCGCAGGCCTTCCGCGCCGATTCGCTGCTGGGCGTCCCGGGTCTCATGGCCGCCTACCGGGAAGGCCGCGTGTCGCTGGCCAACGCGCCGGGCAACGGGGTGGCGGACGACAAAGCCGTTTACGCCTATGTGCCGGATATGATTCGCTACTACGAGGGCGCCGACCCCATTCTTCCCAACGTCCCCACGTTTCTCTGCTGGCGGGACGCCGACCGGCAGCACGTCCTGGCGAACCTGGAACGCCTGGTGGTGAAGTCCGCCAATGAAGCCGGAGGCTACGGCATGCTGGTGGGGCCTCACTCCACCCAGGAGCAGCGCGAGGATTTCGCGGCCCGCATCGCCGCCAATCCGCGGAACTACGTCGCCCAGCCGACGCTGGGGCTGTCGCGGGCGCCCGCCATTGTGGAGGACCACCCCGAAGGCCGCCACATCGATCTGCGGCCCTACGTGCTGTACGGCCGGGACATCTACGTTCTTCCCGGCGGCCTCACGCGCGTGGCCCTGCGCCGCGGGTCTTTGGTGGTCAACTCCTCCCAGGGCGGGGGAAGCAAGGACACCTGGGTGCTGGCCGAGCCGGCCAGGGCGGAAGCGGAGGCGCTTCGATGATCCCCTCGAGACCTCTGCTGGGCCGCGTGGCGGATTCCATCTACTGGATGGCCCGCTACATCGAAAGGGCCGAGAACGTAGCCCGCTTCGTGGGTGTGAACCTGCATCTGACGCTCGATCTGGGCTCCTCGGAGGAGAACCAGTGGCAGCCCATCGTGGACGTCACCGGCGATGCGCGCGTCTTCCGCGAGCGCTTCGCCGAGGCCACCCAGGAAACCGTGGTCGAGTTTCTCGCCTTGGACGCGGCCGATCCGAATTCCATGTTTTCCTGTATCCTGGCGGCGCGGGAAAACGCGCGGTCCGTGCGGGAGACCATCTCTTCGGAGATGTGGGAGCAGGTGAACGCTCTCTACCTGCTGGTGAAGGAGGCCCGCGGCCGGCTCACTCCGGACGCGCTGCCGGGCTACTTTCACGACGTCCGCATGGCCTGCGACCAGTTTCAGGGCGTCACGGATTCCACTATGTCTCACAATGAGGCCTGGCGGTTCATCGGCCTGGGCCGCTCGCTCGAGCGCGCCGACAAGACCACCCGCCTGGTGGACGTGAAGTACTTCATCCTGCTGCCAGCGCTGAGCGACGTCGGCACGCCCTACGACGAGATCCAGTGGGCGGCGGTGCTCAAATCGGTGAGTGGTTTTGAAATGTACCGCAAACGGCACGGCCGCATATCGCCCTCCCGGGTGGTGGATTTTCTGCTCTTCGACAATGAGTTTCCGCGCGCCGTGCGCTATGCCTCCGGCCAGGCGGACGGCTGCCTCCACGCCATAACCGGCACGCCCGCCGGCGCTTTTTCCTGCGCCTCCGAGCAGAGGCTGGGGATGCTCAAATCGGAGCTCGATTTCGGCCGCGTGGACGTCATCCTGGCCGAGGGACTTCACGAGTTTCTCGACGGTCTGCAAGTGAAATTGAATAAAATCGATGAGGGCGTCGCGGGCGACTTTTTCGGACGCCGTCCGGCCGTCCAGGGAACGGCCGTCTGAGTAGGGGGAAGCCAATGACATTCTGTCTGGGGATCAGCGTGGATCAGGGGCTGGTCGGAATCGCCGACACGCGCCTGCTATCGGGCAATGAGTGCCTGGTAGCCCGCAAGACGGCCACGTATCAAGGGCCCGGGTTTTCATTCTTCGTGATGACTTCCGGCTTGCGCTCGCTGCGCGACAAGGTCCTGCTGCACTTCGAAGAGGAATTTGCGCGCGCCGGGGAAGGCCGCGATCGCCTTTCGAAGGTGGTGGACCTCTTCGCCAGGCAGGTGCGGCGGGTGGCCGCCGACGATCGCCAGGCGCTCGAAGCCGCCAAACTTGCTTTCAACTTCCATGCGTTGATCGGCGGCCAGATGGCGGCCGATTCCGCGCACCGTCTGTTTCTGGTTTACCCGGAGGGAAACTGGGTGGAAGTCGGGCCGGACACGCCTTTTCAGATTATCGGCGCCACCGGTTTCGGCATGCCCACCCTCGCCCGCACCCTCACCCGCGCCGACAGCATGCCGTTCGCTTTCAAGGTGGGGATTCTGGCCTTCGACGCCACCCGGCTGTGCGCCGCCGACGTGGATTTCCCGATCGACGTTCTTCTCTATGAGAAGGGGTCTTACGAAATGATCGAACATAGGTATGAGCGCGACGATTTGCGCCAGATCTCCAACTGGTGGCAGGACCGTATGCGATGCTCGGTGCAGGAATTGCCGTCGGAGTGGGTGGATAGCGCCTTTTCCAAGCTGACCGGCCAGGGCGCCGCTTTCTGAATGCGATTCCTGGTCGCGCACTCCACGCTCTACCGCTATGAAGCCCCGGTGACGCTGGGGCCGCACATTCTCCGTCTGCAACCGCGTTGCGACGGTTCCCAGAAGCTGTGGCGATTCGATCTCGAGATACGCCCCCGCCCCGCCGGCCGCTCGGCCTGCCTCGATCAGGATGGCAACGCCGTCACCCAGGTCTGGTTCGAGGGACTTACCGACCGCCTGCTGGTGGAGAGCCGGTTCGAAGCCGAGCCACTGCGCGAAAACCCTTTCGATTTCCTCCTGCCGCCAGCCGATGCGCTGGCTCTGCCACTCTCCTACGGCGAGCCGTGGAGGACTTTGCTTCTGCCCTACGCGAACAACCACGCCATGCCCGCGCCGGTGGCCGAATTTGCCCGGAATGTCGAGCGCGAAAGCGGCCCCAGCGCCATGCCATTCCTGGACGCGCTGACCCGGCGGCTGTTCGAGGAATGGACGCCCACCGAGCGGCTGGAAGGAGAGGCTTACCCCGCCGAAACAACGCTGGCCACGCGCGAGGCCTCCTGCCGCGACCTGGCGGCCTTGTTTTGTCATACCTGCCGCGCGGTGGGACTGGCGGCCCGCTTCGTCAGCGGCTACGAAAGCGCGTCCGCCGGCCACGACCGGCCCACCATGCACGCCTGGGCCGAGGTCTATATTCCGGGCGCTGGCTGGCGGGGCTTCGATCCATCGCGCGGGCTGGCGGTTTCCA
>JBEKPK010000438.1:0-4182 GCA_049520795.1 Bryobacteraceae bacterium | reverse complement strand
CCGGGTGGCGAAACTGGCAGACGCAAAGGACTTAAAATCCTTTTTCCCGCAAGGGAAGTGCGGGTTCAATTCCCGCCCCGGGCACCATGACAGCCTGATTTCCTCCTTTACTGGGCGAACCACGCGCTTACGTTCAAATCAAGCGGTCGAAGATCTAGCCCCTTCCAACTGCTTCAGAGTACCCTGGAGACAGGGAAGATGCGGACCATTTCCAAGCGAACGCAGTACGGGCTGAAGGCCGTATTGGCGCTGGGCAGACGCTACGGGGAGGGCCCGGTGCTCATCGCCACGCTGGCGGACACGGAGCGGATTCCGCTGAAGTTTCTGGAAGTGATCCTGCTGGCTCTGAAGGGGCAGGGATTGCTCGACAGCAAGAAGGGCAAACACGGCGGGTATCAGCTCAGCCGGCCGCCTTCCACCATCACCGTGGGCTCGTTGGTCCGCATGTTGGAGGGTCCGCTGGCGCCGTTGCCCTGCGCCAGCGAGTTGGCCTTCCAACCTTGCGAAGAGTGCGGGGATGTGGAATCCTGCGGGACCCGGATCATCATGCGCCAAGTGCGCGACGCCGTGGCCGATGTGCTCGACCGGACGACGCTGGCCGATCTGATTCGCCGCTCGGACGCCGCCCGCGCCGCCAAATCCCCTGAGGCGCTCATGTATCACATCTGAGAGTAGCGGCCTCAGATCTGATAATCCGGCACGTTGCTTTCGCGCGATACCCTCGGAATGATCTTGACGTTCGTGGCGCCTATCACAACCAGCGAATTCGGGGGAACGCTGGTCATAAGGGAGACGCTGGCGCCGATGGTGCTGCCCTCCCCGATAACCGTGTCGCCCCCGATGATGGTGGCCCCGGCATAAATTGTCACCCGATCTTCGATGGTCGGATGACGTTTCCGGCCGCGCAACGCCTGCCCCGCGGCGAGCGACCGGGCAACCAGACCGACGCCTTGGTACATCTTGACGTGGTTGCCTATGACGGCCGTCTCGCCCACCACCGTTCCGGTGCAGTGATCCACGAAGAAGTGCGTGCCGATGCGAGCTCCGGGATGGAGATCCATTCCGGTTCGGGTGTGCGCCCATTCGGTCATGATGCGCGGAATGAGCGGAATGCCGTCGAGATAGAGCTCGTGCGCGAGCCGCTGCACCGCAATCGCTTCGATGAATGGATAGGCGACAATCACTTCATCCTTGCTGAACGCGGCGGGGTCGCCGTCGAAGGCCGCTTCGGTATCGGTCTGCAGCAGCTCTCGAACTCGCGGCAGGTTGCCGAGGAATTTGAGTGTGAGAGAGCGCGCGGCGGCGGGCAGGTCCGCGTCTCCCAGTACGGCGGGCGGGGCGTATTCGAGGCTCTTCCCAATCTCGTTTTCCAGACGCGCCAGCACTCTGTCGAGAAGCGCGGTTGTTACGGCTTCGATCTCGGAGGAGTGGATGGGCTCTTCGTCGAAGAAGCCGGGAAACAGCAGGCGCAGCAGATCGACGGTGATGTCCGCGATGGCATGCTTGGAGGGCAGGTTCTTGCCGTCCACATGGTTGATGCCGCCCGCGAGAATGTAGGACGCCATCAGGCGCTCGGTCAAATCGGCGAGGGTCAGCGGCACTTGGCGTCTCCTCACTCCTTATACCGCCGGCGGAACGCGCAAAGCAACCATTCCCTGGTGCGCGTGAGGCAATCACCGTGATGTATATCGATTTTAGGACATTTTTTGAAACAAAATATTACCCATTGAATCAATCAGATATGCGATTAACAGCGCGCTTGCTGGCAGGTTTTCCTTGCCGATTTAGAGATAATGTGTGTATACTCTATAGGCATAATGGACAATGTATCTACGAGTTTTCATTCTCTAGTCGGGCGAGTCAGCGGGGCGGCGGCCCTGCTGCTCGCCGGGTTCCTGGGCGCCGGCGCAGCGGCCGCTCAGAGCCTCAATTGGGACGGCCAAACCGGCGTCTTCATCACCCCCCTTGCCTACACGGCGGCATCCCCCGCGAGCGGCTTCGGGCATCCGATTGTGGCGTATCACTTTTTGGATGCCGGCAGCGTGCTGGGAAATTTCCACACCATCTCGGTCACGGAAGGCGTCGGAGGACGGGTGGAATTCGGGTACACCCGCGATTTGCACCAGGAAGGCAGCACGGCGGGGCTCAGCCCGCTATGGGGCTCGGGCTTCAATCTCGTGCACGCAAAAGTGAACGTGGTGAAGGAAAACGCGGGAAAGCAGGCCTGGCTGCCCGCCATTTCCGGCGGTTTTGTGGCGCGTACCCAGGATCGTGACGTCAGCGGCTTGCTCGCCACGCCCAACAAGAACTACTCCAATGCCGATTTCTACCTGGTGGCAAGCAAGACCATCACGCAAACCAAAGTAGCGCCGATAGTATTGAACCTGGGATACAAGGAAACCAACGCTTCCGTCTATGGCCTCGCGGGGAATGCGCCGGGGTATACAGGCCGGCTCTTCGGAGCGGCGGCGTTCGTAATAAAGGGACCGGCCAAGAGCAGCCTCATCCTCGGGTCGGAGTTTTCACAGGAGCCGCGCCAGGTGCAAAACCTGCCGGGCGCCGACGTGCCGACCACCATCACGTACGCCGCGCGGATTGTGCCCCTGGAGAAGCAGAAGTTCAATGTCGATTTCGGCGTGGCCCAGGCGGCCGGGACCATCGAGCCCGGAGTGAACCTGAAAGCGCGGCATCAGTTCGCCCTGGGAGTATCATACGGACTGTAGGAGCAACATCGGAGAGAATTTATTATGGCAGACGCACAAAGGAAACTCGGATTCGGCACGCTCGCTTTGCATGCCGGCCAGGAGCCGGATCCCACCACCACGGCGCGGGCCGTCCCCATTTACGCTACCACGAGCTACGTTTTCAAGGACGCCGAGACGGCGGCGAACCTTTTCGGGTTGCGCGAGTTCGGTTTCATCTACTCGCGCCTGATGAACCCCACCAATGATGTGCTCGAGAAGCGCCTCGCGGCGCTCGATGGTGGCATCGGCGCCTTGGCGTTCGCCTCGGGCCAGGCGGCCATCACCGCCGCCATCCTCACCATCACCCACGCCGGGCAGAATTTCATTTCCGCTACCAGCCTGTACGGCGGCACCTGGACGCTCTTCACCCAGACCTTCAAAAAGCTGGGCATCGAGGTGCGGTTCTTCAATCCCGATCATCCGGAGGAGATCGAGAAGCTGGTGGATGCGAACACCCGCCTGGTGTACCTGGAATCGGTCGGCAACCCCAAGAACGACGTGCCCGATTTCCGGGCCATCGCCGACACGGCCCACAAGCACGGCCTGCCGGTGATCATCGATAACACGGTGACCACCCCGGCGCTGTTCCGGCCCTTCGAGCACGGCATCGATATCGCGGTCTACTCCACCACCAAGTTCCTGGGCGGTCACGGCGTCCACGTCGGCGGCGCCGTTGTGGACAGCGGCAATTTTCAGTGGGCGGAGAATCCCAAGAAGTGGCCGGAGTTCACCGAACCGAGCGAGTCCTACCACGGCGTGGTTTTCACGGAGGCGCTCAAACCGCTCGGCAACCTGGCCTACATCATCCACATCCGCACCCACTGGCTGCGCGACACCGGCGCCGCACAGAGCCCCTTCGCGGCGTTCCTGCTGTTGCTGGGAATCGAGACCTTGCACTTGCGCATCGAACGCCATGTGCGGAACGCGCAGGCCCTGGCGGAGTGGCTGCTGAAGCATCCCGCGGTAACCTGGGTGAACTACCCAGGCCTTCCGGACCATCCGCATTATGCGAATGCCAAGAAGTATCTGCCCAAAGGCGCGGGAGCCATTTTGGGATTCGGGGTGCGCGGCGGGAAAGAGGCCGGCGTCAAATTCATCAATAGCGTGAAGCTGGCCAGCCACCTGGCGAACGTCGGGGACGCCAAGACGCTGGTGATTCATCCCGCGTCCACCACGCATTCCCAGCTTACGGAGAAGGAACAGGCCGAGACCGGAGTCACGCCGGACTATATTCGCGTGTCGGTCGGGATCGAAGATATCGAAGACATCAAGGCCGATCTGGATCAGGCTTTGCAAATTTCTCAGGAGTAACTCATATGGCATCGTTCGAAGATAACTCACTCAGCATCGGAAAGACGCCGCTCGTCAAGCTGAATCGCATTGTGAACGGAGCGGCAACGAAGGTGTACGGCAAAATCGAAGGCCGCAATCCTTCTTA
>JBEKPK010000437.1:0-4250 GCA_049520795.1 Bryobacteraceae bacterium | reverse complement strand
TTGCAAAACGAAGCCAATTTGTGGGGCGCGGGCGGACGGCACGCGGTTGGCAGACGACGAAAACCGATCGTCTGCCCCACTTGCCACGGTTGCAAAACGAAGCCAATTTGCCAGGCGCGGACGGGCGGCTCTGGGTTGGCAGACGGCGAAAACCCGAATCGTTTGCCCCACCTTGCCACAGTTACAAAACGAAGCCAATTGGCCGGGCGCGCCTGATTTCCGCGGCGGTTACAGTACCGCGACGCCTTCGGCCAAGGCCGCCTTCCCGAGGTCGTCGTCGCGCGTCGCGAGGGGCAATGAGAGGCGTTTTGCCAAGTCGAGGTAGGCTACGTCGTAGGCCGTCAGATCGTAACTGTTGGCCAAGGCATGAAGCCGTGGGAGATCCGTTATGTGGGGCGGCCGATCGATCCTGACTTTCAGCGTGGCGAGCAGTTTCAGGAATTCTCTACCACGGTCCGCTGTGACGCGCCGGCGCCTGATGATCACGCCTGCGACGTTCAGAATCTCCCAAACCCACAGGGAAGGGACATGCAGCTCGCTGCCCTGCATGGCCCATTCAAGCATCCGTTCCGATGCCGGGGTGGTCTCATCTTCGCAGCGCCACGGGATGCATGCGGATACGTCAAGAACGAACGCCTCCATCAGTATTTGTGCCCGACGTGAGCGAGTTCACGGATCGACATGCCCTGAAGGCCAAGCCGCACGCCCCTGCGGATTTCACGCATCCGGGCGCCAGCCAACTTGGCCTTTTCCCGATCGAACCCAGCATCGCGGAGCGGGAGCGCTTCAATCGCGGTATCGATGAACTCGTCTACCGATCGAATTAAGCCGGCTTGAATAGCTGCCTGGATGACCGTCTCCTGGTCCGGCTTGAGCGTGATCTGCATACCGCTTTTCCCCTGTGATCTATTGTCGCAGTTTTCGGGCCCCCTGGGCGTTGCCGCGTTGCCGCGCCCGCCGGCTTATTCGATCCTCAGGTGGAACTTGAGGACGGGATCGAGATCCTCGCGGCCGGCCCATTTGGCGGTGTTATGGGCGCGGAGTTGGGCGGCCTGGAGCGCGAAGGCTTCCTGGACGCTGAGTTTGCCGGTCAGGACGTCGCCGTGGAAAGAGATTCCACTCTCGTTGGGCGCGCCATCGTCGGCGTGGGGCATCTTAAGGACTCGGCGGTCACGTTTTTCGAAATAGCCATGAATTGGCATAGTATACTCCTCGGTTTCACGATAGCAGCGGGGAACTCGGGAACCGGCGGTTGGCGAGCGTATCTTATTGATAATGAACGCAATACATTCGTGGGTGGGGCGTGACCGAAAAAGGTCTGTTCGGCTTGCTGGAGGTCCAGGGAACTTCTCGTCCCCGGTTCGGACGGTTTGGGATGAAAATACGCGAAGCGATCAAGCTGGTGGAGATGGATGGCTGGCGCCTGGTAGTACAGGAGGGCAGCCACCGGCAATACAAGCACGGAACGAAAAAGGGCCGTGTGACCATCGCGGGACATCCGTCCATGGACCTCGATCCGAAGACGCAGAGTAGTATCCTGAAACAAGCGGGGTTGAAATGAGATACGCCGTTCTTTTCGAACAGACCGAAACTGGTTTCAGTGCGCACGTCCCCGATCTTCCGGGCTGCGTCGCGGCGGGCTCGACGCTCGCTGAGACTACGGAGTTGATCCGGCGGGCGATCCGTCTGCACGTTGCCGGAATGCGAGAGGACGGGGAGCCCATCCCCGAATCCAGGACGTTGGCCGAGTATATCGTGGCAGCTTGAGAGCGGCCGACCGAAGGGAATTACCTTGCGTGACGTTGTCCGAACGGTCCGTGAGTGGGGCGTGAGCAAAAAAGGTTTGCCCGGCTTGCTGGAATTGCAGGAAACGTCTCGTCCGTCACGCCTTTTTTCGTCACGCCTTTTTTCACGCCTTTTTCCGTCACGCCTTTTTCTTTCCATTTTCCTCCAACGGCTCTTCATATTCCAGTGGGCTATTCTGGTTGCCCTGGTGTGAATAGCCACGGATGAACACGGATGAACACGGATAAACAGGGATTGAAGAATAATACGCTTATGTTTCTTGAAATCCGTGTCTATCCGTGTTCATCCGCGGCCATCGACCCCGTCTCCTCTCCGCCCGCGGGAAACGCGGGAACCGGCGGTTGGCCGGCGTATCTTGCTGGTGTTGCATGCAATATGTTCGTGAGTGGGGCGTGAGCAGAAGAGGTTTGCCCGGCTTGCTGGAAGCGCAAGAAACGTCTCGGCCGTCACGCCTTGCTTTGATCACATCCGCCGGGGTTCTTTGCGGGCGCCGTGCCTGACATGGAGGATGGTCACCACGTCGGTGAAGACCGCAAAATAGATCCGGTAGACGTGGCGGCGGCGGCCAAAGAGAAGTTGACGGACGGTGCGCTGATTCGAGCAGAGTTTCGGCACGATGGCGCAGCGTTCAGGGAAATCTGAAAGTGAAAGGTTCGAAACAATCAAACCACCGGGGGCCGCGAAATGGAGCTTCGCGACTTACCGTGGCGTAGATTCTGTCGAGGTCCTGCTGTGCGCGCGGGGTCAGCCTAATGCGATATGCCATGTTTGGCCCGCAGTTCGGCAAATACCTCGTCAGCGGGTCTGCCCTCGCCGCGCTCCGCTTGTTCCAGCCCTTCCTCGACTGCCGCGCGAATCTCGAGATAGTCCGGATCGGTCTCGTCTAGCGGATCGAAGGGCTCCCCGGAGGTCGATTCATCATTGCGGATGAGCCGTTCGACGTAGGCTTCAACACTCAGGCCCTGGGCCAGCGCTTTTTCCCGAGCGTGGGTTTCGAGCTGTGATGAGATCGTGATCGTCATCGAAGCGCCCCTTTACTCTGATTCTACATGGAAGCAGCGGCGGATTGCAGATCGGGGGGCTCCCCCGGCTGGGAAAAGCGGATGGCCACGGATGAACACGGATGAACACGGATGAGGAAAAGGCAAACAAAACGAAAGGGATTTTGGTTCTATCCGTGTTCATCCGTGTTCATCCGCGGCTATCCCGTCCCCAACCCCATCATCAAATCCGTGTGAATCCGTGTTCATCCGTGGCCATCAAGTGATTCGCCCTGACCGCCTGGCAACGCTGTACTTCTTCCACCCGCTGCGGCGCCTGCTGCGGCGCGCGCCGGCCGGAATTCCCATTCTGATGTACCACAGCATCTCGGAAAACCCCGAATCGCACAAGAACCCCTACTACCACACCTGCACCAGCCCGCGGGTGTTCCGGCAGCAGATGGAGTTTCTATCCCGCAACGGCTATAAGACCATCAGCCTGGGCGAAGCCGTCCGCAAACTGGAAGTGGGGCAGCCCTTTCAGGCCGCGGACCCGCTTTCCAGCGGGTCCAGCGGCGCCCCGCTGGTGGTCCTGACCTTCGACGACGGATTCGCGGATTTCTACACCGAGGCGTTTCCGGCCCTCAGCGCATTCGGATGCGCCGCCACCGTCTTTCTGCCCACGGCCTACATCGGCGATACCTCCCGGAAATTCAATGGCATAGCCTGTCTCACCTGGAGCCAGGTTCGGGAACTGCGGAAGGCCGGAGTCGAGTTCGGCTCCCATACGCTGACGCACCCGCAACTCAGAGAACTGTCGTCAGCAGGCGTTGACCGGCAGCTTCGATCGTCAAAAGAGGAAATCGAAGGCCGGCTGGGCGCCCCGGTCGCGTCATTCTCTTACCCATACGCGTTTCCGGAAGCTGACCAAGCTTTCCGGCAAAGGCTTCGCAACATGCTCGTGCAGGCCGGCTACGAGAACGGCGTATCGACGATCATCGGCACGGCGGATTCGTCCAGCGACCGGCTATTCCTGGAGAGGATTCCGGTGAATTCCAGCGATCACGAGACCTTTTTCACTGCAAAGCTACAAGGCGGGTACGACTGGTTGAGGAAGTTGCAGTACGTGTCCAAATTGAGGCTTCTAGGGCGGGACGCCCGCCGAGCCGCACCGCAAACGACATGACCATAGTCACCATGGCGCCGCAGCGAGGGGTCGGCTATAATCAAAGCCGTGACAGCCGCGAATTCCCCAGCGCCACATCGGGCGGAGCAGTTCGGGCGGCTTCCCGGTTTCCTACGGGTCGGGCGGGAGGATCGGCGGTGAGATTCCTGAGACTCTTAAAGGCGGCGCTGTGCTCGGCTCTCCTGGCGCTCTCTTGCGGGGTTGCGAGCGCCAGCGCCGGTAATGTCTATATTGCGCAGGCGGCGGCCGGGGCTGCTAACGGCAGCAGTTGCGCGAAC
>JBEKPK010000436.1:0-4283 GCA_049520795.1 Bryobacteraceae bacterium | reverse complement strand
TCTTTCCCACGGCTTGCGCCGTGGGCTAAGATGTTTGGCCCTCCGGGCTAGGTAGTAGGCGACTCCAAATGGATGGTGGCCGCAAGGCGCGGAGATCTCACGAAAAATGTAGAAACTGCAGGTCCGAGCTTCGCTCGGATTGACAAGGCAGGAGCCTTATCCCACAGCGCCGGCTTATGCCGCCGCGGCGGCGGCGTAGGTCCTGGCCATCTGCGCCAACGGAATGGGAGCGTAGTCGCCTGCGTGGCCGGCCTGGCCGAACTGGGTCATGCGCTCCGCTACCACCTTCTTCATGGCTTCGCGCGCCGGCTTGAGGTAATCGCGCGGGTCGAACTTCTCGGGGGTCTCCCAGAAGACCTTGCGGATGGCGCCGGTGATGGCCAGGCGGTTGTCGGTATCCACGTTGATCTTGCGCACGCCGTTCTTGATGCCGAGCTGGATTTCTTCCACCGGCACGCCGAAGGTGGGCTTCAGCTTCCCGCCGTACTTGTTGATGATGTCCTGGAGATCCTGGGGCACGCTGGAGGAACCGTGCATCACCAGGTGGGTCTTGGGCAGGCGCTGGTGGATTTCGATGAGGCGCTGCATCTTGAGCGTCTCGCCGGTGGGCTTCTTGGCGAACTTGTAGGCCCCGTGGCTGGTGCCGATGGCAATGGCCAGCGCGTCCACTCCGGTGAGCCTTACGAACTCCTCGGCCTGGGCCGGGTCGGTGACGTGGCTGAGGCCGTCGAGGCCGGCGCCGTGGCCGTCTTCAATGCCGCCCAACACGCCGATTTCGCCTTCCACCGTCACGCCTTTGGCGTGCGCCATTTCCACCACCTTGCGGGTGGCTTCCACGTTGTACTCGAAGGTGGAGGGCGTCTTGCCGTCCGGATTCAGCGAGCCGTCCATCATGACGCTGGTAAAGCCCAGCTCGATGGCCGATTTACAGGTTTCCACGCTGTTTCCGTGGTCCAGGTGCAGCACCAGCGGAATCTCGGGGTAGAGCTCCGCCGCCGCCAGCATCAGGTGATAGAGAAAATTGTCCTGGGAATAGGAACGCGCGCCGCGGCTGGCCTGCACAATGGCCGGCGACTTGGTCTCGCGCGCCGCTTCCATGATGGCCTGGATCTGTTCCATGTTGTTGACGTTGAATGCGCCAACGCCGTAGCCGCCTTTGGCCGCCTCGTCCAGAAGCTGCCGCATACACACTAATGGCATAAAATGGTTCTCCTTGGATTGCGAAAATGGACCTAAGATCCAAGCTATCATGATTGCGGGCGGTGGGGCAGGCCTCCTGGCCTGCCTCGGTCTTTAGGAAAGCCCCGGCTTCAAAAGCCGGAGGCGGGCCGGGAAGCCTGCCCCACTGCGCAGGAGAGTAGGATCATGGACCTCAATCGTTTCACGGAGAAATTGCAGGAGGCCGTGCGGGCCGCCCAGAGCAAGGCGATCCGTTATGGCCACCAGCAAATCGACGTCGAGCATTTACTTGCGGCGCTGCTCGAACAGGAAGGCGGTCTGGCGGCTTCCATTCTGTTGAAGGCCGGGATCAACCTCGAGTCGGTGGCGCGGCGCCTCGACGCCGAACTGGACCGCATGCCGAAAGTCTCCGGTCCTACCGGCGCTCCCGAGCAGATCTTTGTGACCGCGCGGCTGAACCGGCTGATTACGGCGGCCGAGGACGAGGCGCGCCAGCTCAAGGACGAGTACATTTCCGTGGAGCACATCCTGCTCGCCGCCGTGGGCGAGAGCGGAGCTGTGGGCCGCCTGCTGAAGGAATCCGGCCTCACCCGCGAGCGCCTGATGCAGGCCCTGCGCGAGGTGCGCGGCAGCCAGCGCGTCACTTCGCAGAATCCCGAGGCCACCTACGAAGCGCTGGAGCGCTACGGCCGCGATCTGACGAAGCTCGCGGCGCAGGACAAGCTCGACCCCGTGATTGGCCGCGACGAAGAGATCCGCCGCGTCATCCAGGTGCTCTCCCGGCGCACCAAGAACAACCCCGTGCTGATCGGCGAGCCGGGCGTGGGCAAAACCGCCATCGTGGAAGGGCTGGCGCTGCGCATCGTGCGCGGCGACGTTCCGGAGGGCCTCAAGAACAAGCGCATCATGGCGCTCGATATGGGCGCGCTCATCGCGGGGGCCAAGTATCGCGGCGAATTCGAGGAGCGCCTCAAGGCCGTGCTCAAGGAGGTGCAGGACGCCGCCGGCGAAGTGATTCTCTTCATCGACGAGCTGCACACCGTAGTCGGCGCCGGCAAGGCCGAGGGTTCCATGGACGCCGGGAACCTGCTCAAGCCCATGCTGGCGCGCGGCGAGCTGCACTGCATCGGCGCCACCACCCTCGACGAATACCGCAAGAACATCGAAAAGGACGCCGCTTTGGCGCGCCGCTTCCAGCCTGTGCTGGTGGACCAGCCCACCGTGGAAGACACCATCTCCATACTGCGCGGCCTTAAGGAGCGCTACGAAGTGCACCACGGCGTGCGCATCAAGGACGCCGCCCTGGTGGCGGCGGCCGTGCTCTCCAACCGCTATATCGCCGACCGCTTTCTGCCGGATAAGGCCATCGACCTGGTGGACGAAGCCGCGGCCCGCCTGCGCACTGAGATCGACTCCATGCCGGCCGAGCTCGACGAGACGCGCCGGCGTATCATGCAGCTCGAAATCGAGCGCCAGGGCCTGCGCAAGGAGACCGACGCCGCCTCGCGCGAGCGCCTGGCGCGCCTGGAAAAGGAGCACGCCGACCTGAAGGCCGAATACGACGCCCTGACGGCCCGCTGGCAGGCCGAAAAGAACGCCGTCGAGCGGCTCCGCCAGCTTCGCCAGCAGGTGGAGCAGACCAAGGCGGAAATCGAGCGCGCCGAAAGGCAATACGATTTGAACCGCGCGGCCGAGCTGAAATACGGCAGGCTGGCGGCGCTCGAACGCCAGTTGCAGGCGGAGACCGATAAATTCTCCGCGCAAGGGACCGGCTCGCGCCTGATTAAAGAAGAAGTGGGCGAAGAGGATATCGCCGAAGTGGTGGGCCGATGGACTGGCGTTCCCGTCTCCAAACTGCTCGAAGGCGAGATGCAAAAGCTGCTGCACCTGGAGGACGAGCTGCACCGCCGCGTGATCGGCCAGGACGAAGCGGTCACCGCCGTGGCGGAAGCGGTCATGCGCGCCCGCTCGGGGTTGAAGGATCCCAACCGCCCCATCGGCAGCTTCATCTTCCTGGGACCTACGGGCGTAGGCAAGACCGAGCTTGCGCGGGCCCTGGCCGAATATCTTCTCGACGACGAACGCGCCATGATCCGCATCGACATGTCGGAATACCAGGAGAAGCACACCGTGGCCCGCCTGGTGGGCGCGCCGCCTGGCTACGTGGGCTATGAAGAGGGCGGCCAGTTGACCGAGGCCGTGCGGCGGCGGCCCTACTCCGTGGTGCTGTTCGACGAAATCGAAAAGGCGCACCACGACGTGTTCAACCTGCTGCTCCAGATCCTGGACGATGGGCGCCTCACCGACGGCCAGGGCCGCACCGTGGATTTCAAGAACACCATCGTCATCATGACCTCCAACGTGGGCAGCCAGCGCATCCTCGAATGGGCGCCGTCGAAGAGCGAAAAGTTCGATGGGCCGGGTTACGAGCGCATGAAGGAAGCCGTGCTCGATGAAATGCGCCACCAGTTCCGGCCCGAGTTCCTCAACCGGGTGGATGAGATCATCGTCTTTCACTCGCTCACCGAGGAGCACCTGAAGCAGATCGTGGAGATTCAGCTCGGCCGCGTGCGCGCCCGCCTGGCGGACCGTCATATCGCGCTCGAGCTGACCGATGCGGCGCGCTCCAACCTGGTGCGCACCGGCTACAATCCGCAATACGGAGCGCGCCCCCTGAAACGGGCCATCCAGAAGAAGATCGAAACCCCGCTGGGACGCCTGCTGCTCGAAGGCGCGATTCGCGACGGCCAGAAGGTGAAGGTGGACGGCGACGCCGAATCGGGCGATTTGCGGTTCACGACGGAAGCCGCGGCGGCGTAGACGCCCCTGTGGCGCTCGGTGGCCGGACGTAAAGTGGGGTCAGGATTTCATCCTGCCGCCGGGCTTCTGCCCGGCGTCGTCGGCGGCTCGTACGTGAGCGGACTCTCCCGAAAACTGCCGAAGGTCCTCTCGAAGTAGCCCTCCGGCCAGCCGCCTTCTCTCGAAGCCACCTTCTCGCTCTTCAAGACCATCGGCTCCAGCACGAGCAGGACTTCCACGTCGGTTTCGGGCAGCCCCGTCGTCACGTGTAAGTCCAGAGTGCCGTCGTCCTTCACTCGTCCTTT
>JBEKPK010000435.1:0-4288 GCA_049520795.1 Bryobacteraceae bacterium | reverse complement strand
GGGCGCAGCGAAGGGATGCAGAGCGTCTTTAAAATCATCGGCCAACTGGCCGGCAGCGATGCCACCGTGCTGATCACCGGGGAAAGCGGGACCGGCAAGGAACTGGTGGCGCGGGCCATCTATCATCACAGCCAGCGCAACGCCAAGACGTTCCTGGCCATCAACTGCGCCGCCATCCCGGAGAACCTGCTGGAAAGCGAATTGTTCGGCCACGAAAAAGGGGCCTTCACCGGCGCGACGGCCCAGCGGATCGGCAAGTTCGAGCAGTGCCACCAAGGCACCATTTTCCTGGACGAGATCGGGGACATGACGCCCTCGACGCAGGCCAAGATCCTGCGCGTCCTCCAGTCCGGCGAGTTCGAGCGGGTCGGCGGCAACCAGCCCATCGCGGTGGACGTGCGGGTGATCGCGGCGACGCACAAGGCGCTGGAACAGGCCGTGGCGGCCCGGGAGTTTCGCGAGGACTTGTTTTACCGGCTGAACGTCGTGCGGCTTCAGATTCCCCCGCTGCGCGAGCGGCGGGGCGACATCCCGCTGCTTGTCAACTATTTTCTAAAGAAGTTCGCCGAGGCCCAGGGGCGCGCCCCCAAATCCATCCTGCCGGCGGCAGCCGAATTGCTCGAGCGGTTCCACTGGCCGGGCAACGTGCGGGAACTGGAAAACGCGGTCCAGCGCGCCACCGTCATGGCCAAGGGCGACGTGATTTTGCCGGGCGACCTGCCCGCGGAAGTCTCCAGCCTCCCCGGGTCCGGCCCGGCCCCGGCCCCCGGCGGCGCGGCTCCGGCGGGCGGCGGCGGGCCGGTGAATTGGGAGTCGGTGGGGCGGATGTTGTTTCGATGGGCGCGCCAGGAGGGAGGATTGAAGGTGCTGCCGGCGGTGGAACGGGAACTGATCATCCAGGCCCTGTTGGAAACCAAGGGCAACCAGGTCCAGGCCGCCCGCCTGCTGGGCATCACGCGGGCCACGCTGCGCAAGCGGGTGGATAAATTCAAGATCACACAGGAGCTGGCGATTCAGTAGGATACATGAAGTCTTCGGTTCAAGAGGCCATTGACGGTTTGTACAACGCCTTTCGCGATGTGCCAAAACCCATGACTGTGGATGGTTGTCCTTGCTGCATTGACAAGAAGGGAATCAGCATTCTTCTCTCAAAACCGTTGCGAGATTTATCTCCCGAGGACCTCACCCATTACGCCGCGTCCGTGTTTCTCACGGTAGGCGCAGTCGAGGACTTCCTATATTTCCTGCCTCGGATAATGGAAATTCTCGTCTCGGAAAATGACTGGTGGCCTGACCCGGAGGTCGTAGCCCGATCCATTCACACTGCGGGTTTTCATTCATGGCCGGTTTCCCGCCGGCATGCCCTCTCACGCTTGTTCGATGAGGTAATCAGCGGCCTCCTTGCAACGGAAGGCTCTGGCTTTGAACTCGATTCTTGGATTTGCGCTCTCGGCAGGCTGCATATTGATCTTGCGTCGTACCTTGCTCGCATCGCGTTGAATAGAGCGCGCTTGGTGGAGTTGTATGAAGTGAACAGCAGACAGTTAACGGACGGCCGCCTGAGCAACTCGTTCTGGGATGACGCTCCAGAAGAAGAAAAGCAGGTTGTGAACTGGTTTCGATCTGAGGAGAGCCGGAAGGCCATTGAGAGCCAGTATGGTCTTTGATAACCAAACAGTGAACGAGACAACCCTCGAAACAAAGGTTACTGGACGTTGCGGGCGCTGGTCAGGGACGTTTGGCCGGTTTCTTGCCAGCCCGGTAAGGCGGGCTATCCTCCTTTATATGGAAACCAATTTCCCTTTGCGGTCCTTCGGACGGCGGCGCAGGGGCCATGAGTTGGCGGATAGCCTCGAAAAGCGAATGGATGCTCGCGTCATGACTTTCGATCTTGTGTTCGAGTTCGGCCAACTTGTGGGCTAATTCCTTGTGCAAGGACAACGCCTCTCTGAGACGGACGAAGGCGCGCATGATGGCGACATTGACCTGAACCGCCCGGTGGCTGCGCAAAATGCCGGACAACATGGCAACCCCCTGCTCGGTAAAGGCATAGGGGAGATATTTGTAATGCTGGCCGCGCTTTAAGATTCCAGAATGGAATCTTAAAGACTGCCCTTCCTCAAGCGTGAGCTGGAACATGAAGTCACTGGGGAAGCGGTCCAGGTTGCGCTTCACCGCCTTGTTCAGATTGCTGGTCGTCACACCGTAAAGAGCCGCCAGGTCGCGGTCGAGCATTACTCTATGGCTGCGCAAGAGAAAGATGGCGTCTTCAATGCCATGAGCGGCAAGGAGGGGCGGAGATGTCTTCATGATGCTTCTGGGAAGGCCGAGGGGGCGCGGCTACGCATCACCAACTTCACCTCATTGCACCTGGACGCGGTAGAACCGGGCCGGTGGGCCGGGGAGGTTGGTGTCGGAGAGCTGCATCAACTGGCCGGTGCCGGGGAGGTTGCTGGAAAGGGTGGTCCAGTTGGTGGAGAACAGGGAGGTGGAACTTTGCACCAGGTAGGTCTTGCCCGGCACGGAAGGCCATTGGACCGAGAAGTTCGGGGCCGGGGCCATCGGCGTCAGTGTCAACACGGAGGTCGGATCCATCGGGTTGGTTCCGGCGACATACTCCTGCCAGTTGGACGCGCCGTCGCCGTCGGGATCGAGGTTCGCGGCGGAGAGAAGGTTGGAAATGGTGCCGAAATAGATCAGCCGCCAGGTGTCCGGGATGCCATCGCCCCAGCTCGATCCGGTGCGGTTGCCGACGGTAATCAAGCCGTCCTGGACGGTGGAATGGAACACAGCCAGACCGTTGGGCGAGGCGGAGAAGTGTTCGAAATGGACGAGGTAAGACGAATTGGCCGTGACGTTGGGCGGCAAGGTGACCGTGACCGTGCCGATGACGCTGGTTCCAACCACGCCCGCGACGGTCGAATCCAGCCAGGCGGCGGCGTAGTTGTTCGCGCCTTGCGACATGGAGGTGTACGGCGCGCCGAGGCCGGAGGCGGGGGAGAAGGTGACGGCGTTGGTGATCGCGGGGGAGCCGTCGAGCGGGACGAGGTCCACGTTCATCGCCAGAACGCAGATGGGAAGGGAATCGGCCGCCAGGACGCGGACCGGCACTTGCACGGTGAGGTTGCCGCCCGCCTGGACCGTGTCGGCCCCCACTGTGATGTAGCGCGGCGACCCGTCGGAGGCGACCAGAGGGACACGCATCGTTGGGGCGGCGACCACGGACGAACTGTAGATATTGGGCGCGTACTGGGCGTACTGGATGCCGTTGGACCAAAAGCGCTGGACCCATTTCAGGGAAGGATCCAGGGAGCGGCGGAAGGTGACATAAAGATCCGACACGTCGAGTTTTCCATCGCCGAATTGCATGGTGTTGATCAGCGTGTCGTCCCCATCGTAGTAATTGTTGTCCTGTCCGTTGGAAGAATCGAGCGCGTCAAAAAAATCGCTTCCTGCCGGAGGAATGTTGTCCTGATAGGCCGCGCAACGGAAAATTTCGAGGACGTCGTTGTTGAGGATGTTCGAGTCGCCGAAATCGCCGGCGTTGAACCAGCGGAAGGGGGCCGCGTCGCCCACCAGGTAGGGAACAACCCCCACGGTCACGTTCTTGATGGAATTGACGGCCCCCACGCCGAGCGAACCGTTGGTCGGAACCTGGACCAGAACATTCTGCGTGAACCCATCGCCGTCGGCGGAGGGGCGGTTGATCTGGATTTGATAGGCTCGGTTGACGGCGGCGTTGGCGGGGATGTCGAACGAGTAGCTGCCGAGGACCACCTGGCCGCCGGACTTGTTGAACAAGGTCTCATGGACGGAAGAGTAGGTGATCAAGTCCTGCACGGCAGGGTTGTACAAATTCGTGGCCCGAGGGTCCACGGTGATTTCCAACCACCCCACGCCGAGAAGATCGGTTGCCGTGTTCGTAAAGAGCAGGCTTTGCAAATTGGTGCCATTCCAACCCGCCGGCGGGATCGGGGCGTAGCCTCCGCCCGCCAGCGCCTTCAGGAGCGCGGAGTCGAATGTGTAGTTCTGGCCCGGGAGCGGGGCGCCGGCCAGGTTGGTGATTGTGATGTTGAACTGCAAGGCATACATCGTGGCCCCGGGAAGCGGGGTGAGAGTCACAGGCACGTAGAATCGCCGCCCGGCCGCTCCCATGAACCGGCTGGAGGCCTCACCCGACGCAAAACCAAAGGTGATTTGATTGGCGACAAAATTGGAGGCGGCGAACACCTGGGAGACCAGGGCGCTGGGGGCAAAGCCGAGCGAAAAAGCCTGCACCGTGAGAGTG
>JBEKPK010000434.1:0-4293 GCA_049520795.1 Bryobacteraceae bacterium | reverse complement strand
GATATCGTCCAGGAGCGGGAAGCACGAACTGAAGCACACGACCGGTTCCGGCGCCCGCCCAGTGGCGTCCAGCCATTCTTCGATGGAACCGAGGCGCGCCATGGCCGAAGTCACCGCCGAGTATAGCGAGTCGCTGTGATAGACGACGTCCACGCGGTTGCGGGCCCCCGAATCGGGGCCGATGCGCCACGGACCGGAGGGACGGAGTTTTACAACCAGCCCCGGATGCATTACTCCTCGCGCAGGAAAGCGAAAGCCGAACCCGCTACTGCGCTCTGGATGGCCGCGAGCGTAGCGCCCGCGCCGATTTCCTTTTCCGGAGCGCCGGCCGCGTAGTGATTGCGTCCGCGCCACACCAAGCGCAGGTTGCCGAAGCGCACCCGGCCGCTGCCGCGCGACCCTCCGCCACCCAGAGCGTCGTCTTCGAGCAGGCGCAGACCTTCGAGCACGCGCAGGAACAGCGGAGCGTCCTCCTCGCAGAGCACGTCCATCACCAGCCGCGAGCGGAAGCGGGCCCCGGCGGGCACGCGCTCCAGGGTGCGCGGATTGGCCTGCGAGGTGATGCGGTCGATGGCGTTCTCGCTCTTCACTTCGGTCAGCTCGTCGTCCAGGTTCTCGCGCATTTGCGGGGTGATGCTCTCGGCATCGAGGGGCGCGTCGAACACCGCCAGGCGCGCCGGCGTGGCTTGCGTGGTCTCCAGGGTTTCGCCCTGCACGCGCTCCATGCGTCCGGGATTGCGGCCGAACAGCAGGCAGATTTCGTCATCCGGCCGGTCGCTCTGGTGGATGCGCACTTCCTGCCCTTTGCGGCGAGAGATATACACCAGCTCGCCCGGCGCCGCCATGCCGGAGGACTGCTCCAGCAGGGAGCGAATCTTGCCGCGAAGGGAGCTGCCGGGCACGTACGGCCGGCCGAAGGCGTCCTTGACAACGGGGTTATCGGAGCCGCCGATCTCGAGCGATCCTTTGCCTGCGCCTACGTGCAGGCCGGTTTCACAGGTGATATCGCCTTCCAGGATCAGCTTGCCGATCAGTTTCAACTCGGTTTGGGAGGTATGTGCGCTCATGCTCTTTACTCGTTGTAGGCCACGATGGCCTCGAAAAGATCCTTGAACCGTTCGTAACCGCGGATGTCGTTCCGGCGCGTAACCTGCAGCAGCAGCCGTTCGAGCTGGTCGAGGCTGCGCAGCCCGTGGCGCGCAATGGTGTAAGCCAGGCGCGCGCGCAGCATCACGAACTCGTGCTGGCGCTCGGCTTCCGGCGTGCGCACGGCGCGCCGCACGGCGCTGTAGAGGCGGCGCAACTGCGTCTTGGTTCCGGAATCCATGTCGCGCATGCGGCTCACTACGGCGTGCGCCTGGTTGTCGAGGTAGAGGCTGTCGGAGATCAGCTTCTCGAGTTCGATCTCGGGCGGCCCTTCCATGCGGCGGTCTCGGTCGCCGCCGCGGGCCCCATAAGGCGGCCCGCCGCGCTCGCCGCCATGCCCTTCGCGCGGGCCGCGATCTCCGGGCCCATGCGGCCCTCCCTCGCGCGGGCCGCGGCCCTCGCGTGGAGGCCGGGCTTCCTTGCGTTGCTCCTGCTCTTGCGCCATATGTTAAACCTCAGTCACCAATCTGGCCCATTCCAGGGCCACCAGGCCCGCGGGCCGCAGTTTCACTTCGGCCGACTTGCGCCCCGCCAGCTCGCCGATAAGATGCGTGCGCAGTTTCTGGAATTCGCGGTCGCGCGTACCGCTCAGAATGCGGTTGAAACGGCGCTCAAAGCGCCACGCTTGCTGGGTCTCGCCCGGCCCCCCACCGCCGGCGTAGGCTTGGCGCCGGTAAAAGCTCCGCAATTGATAGAGGAACTGGCGCGACATGCGGAAATCGTGCACCAGCCGCACCACCGTGTCCTTCAGCTCCGAAGCGTCCGTCAGCCGGCGCCATTCCAGGATACGGCCCAGGAGGTAGATGCAATCCTTGTCCGCCGATTTGGCCAAGTCCAGGCTCCTGCCGGCTTCCTCGTAAACCGCGGCCAGAGGGTAGTGTGTTTCCGGCGCCAGCGCGATGGCCATCGAAATAGTCTTGCCCTCGGCCCCCGGGTACTCCTTGAGGTTTTCTTCGGTGAACCGGTGGAACAGCCGCTGCACTTCGCGCGCCAGGGCGATCAGCGCGTCCCAGGCGCCGTACACCGCGAAATCGTCGCCGCCCGAATAGATGATGCTCACCTTGCGCCAGAACTCGGGCATGGAGCACAGCACCTCCAACTCGCCCGCGAAGAACTGCTTGTAGAGCACGGAGAGTGGAACGTGTTCCTCGATGCTGTGGATGCGCCGCAGGCGCAGGCCGAAGTTGTCCACGTCGCCCCGTAGCACCCCCCAGATGGAGCGGCCCTGCGCGCGGCGGGCCAGGGTCTGCACCGGAGCCATGGATTTAGCGTCATCGGAGGGCGCGGCGTGGCGCGCCACCATGATGCCTTCGGGCGAGAGGTTGGAGGTGAGCGGCCAGGAGTACTTTCCTTCGCCGGGCGTCACTTTTCCAGGCGCCTCGGGCGACCATGCAATGCGCGAGGCTTCCCGCACCTTGGCCCCCAGTTCCCGCGCAAAATAGGCATCGGCCTCCGCGTTGGAGACCCGTGTAAACGGCTGGAAGAATCCCGCGCCGGGGTCTCCCGAGCCATCCGCCAGCGGCGCGGTGCGCTTGCTCCGCAGCTCTTCGTTCAAGCGCTTGCGGATCACGGCCCAATCGCCCAGGTTGTCGGTGACGGCCCAGATAAGCTTCACCAGCCCGGAACTGAGTTCGGCGACCTGGCGGGCGGCCGCCTCGAGAAAGTCTCCGGCGGCCTGTCGGGCTTCGCCTGGAAGCACCACCAGAAACTGTCCGCCGCCGCTTGAACCAAGCAGAATGCGGGCCAGGCCCAGCTCGGCCAGCAGGGCGCGCGGGAGCGCTTCGCACAGCAATGCGATCCACTGCGACCGCCCGGCAAGCAGTTCTTCGCCGGCGGAGCGCGTGGACCGGCCATCGGCCGAACCGGCCAGAAGGAATTCCTCTGTGCCCAGGATTTTGCCTTGCAACAGGATCTGTTCGGGCATGCGAACCAGAAAAGCCTTGGGAATCCCTCACTTTAGCACAGAATCCTGAGAGCAACAGGCGAGTGGAGCAACTGTATTGTCATGCAAAGATCTTGTGCGGCGACGTTTGTGTGTCTGGTGGCGGCGGCGGGCGCGGCGGCGCAAAGCATGCCGTTGAAAGCCGCTCCGAAGCAGGTACAGGCGCCTGCCAGGCCCCCCAGACCGTCCGCGCAATCGGATGCGGCCGTCGAGGCGGCCATCCGCGCCAAGTTCGCCAAATCGAAGATAAATGGGGATAAATTCCAGGTCCATGTGCAAGGCGGCGTGGCTACCATCGAAGGACGGACGAACGTCATCCAGCACAAAGGCGTAGCCACGCGTCTGGCTAAAACCGGCGGCGCCGCCGCGGTGAATAATCGCATCCAGATCGGCGAAGCGGCGCTGGCCAAAGCCGCCGCCAATCTGGAACAGGGAAGGCGGCGGGTGCAAATCAAGCGCGGCGACGACCGGTCGGAAGCGCGTCCCGCCACTTCTCGGCAACACTGAACGCCAGTAGTTGCGTTTTGTATGGGGCCGGGATTTCATCCTGCCGCCGGCTTCTTCCTTGGCGCAAGCGTTCATCCCTAAACTAAGACATGCCCATAGTTTGCAGACCGCTCTTACCTTAGCGTCACAACCGTGGCTCCCCAGCCACCCGCTTCGGCTGGGGCGTCCTCAAAATCGGCCACAAACCCGGTGCGGGCCAGAATGGCGCGGACCATTTCCCGCTGCACCCCGATGCCGCGGCCATGAATGATCCGCAGGGCTTTGAGGCCCATCCGGCGCGCTTCGATGAGATATTCCTCGACGACGGGCTTGACGTCGCGCGGTGGGACGGTGTGAAGATCGAACACGTCCGTAATCTCAATTCGGATTGGATCGGGTTCCGTACGCCCCCCAAGAGCCGCGCCGGCCAAAGTTCAATCTTCGTCCCCGCTCATTGGATGGTAACGGTGACGATGTTGGCCTGCTGTCCGTCGGCCGTCAGGATGATGTTCACGCTTCCTTTACCCGCCAGCGCCTGCGGCAGCGGGCCGATGTTCACCTGATCCTCTCCCACGTATTGCCCCTGCGCGGCCCACCCCAGCACCGGTACGCTCAAGCCGCCTACGGTCGCGGTGATGCTCTTGGCGTTGCGGAATCCCGTGCCATAAATCTCCAGATAAACCTGCTCCGTGGAGGGCCCGAGACTGACCGGCAAAGCA
>JBEKPK010000433.1:0-4295 GCA_049520795.1 Bryobacteraceae bacterium | reverse complement strand
TTCATCGCCCAGAAAGCCGATGGCCGTATCCACGGTCACCAGCAGCCTGGTTTCGCCCTTAACGCCCGGCGCGATCTTGTGCATGGTTCCCCTCAGGCCGCCGCCAGCCCCGCCAGCACGCCGCGCATATAGCTGAAGGAGCGCTGCATGCCGGGCATAGGATTGGTCTCGTTGATCTCATATTCCAGATTGACGCAACCCCGATAGTTGATTTTCTTAAGTTGCTTGAAGATTCCCGGAAACGGCATGATGCCGTCGCCGACATCCACCTGCTGGCCGTTGGGAGTGAAGCTCCGCAAGTCCTTCACATGCATGTCGAGCAGGCGGCTTCCGGCTTCGGCGATGGAGGCGACCACGTCGGCGCCGGCGCGAGCCGAATGGCCCACATCCATGCACAAGCCGCAGCGCGGGTCGAGATTGCGGACCACTTCGAGGACCGATTGCGGGGTGGGGAAAACCTTGTCTTCGGGGCCGTGGTTGTGGATGGCGATGGGAATGTTGTATTCCTTCACCAGTTGCTCGACAAGCTTGATGTTCTCGCGGGTGGGCGCGCAGACCAGCATGGGAATGCCCGCGTTCCGGGCGTAATCGAAGTAGCGCCGCAGCGCCTCGGTGGTGGCCGCCTTGGTCATGTCGGTGTTGCCCGCGCTCATGATGCGGATGCCGGCGGCCTCATATTCGGCGCGGGCCGCCTTGAATTGCTCGGGGGTAGAGTCGAAGGGCATGTGCATGTCCTTCAGGCTGATCCAAGGGGTTTGCAGGGCCTTGACCATTTCAATGGCCTGCGCCCTGGTGAATCGGCGCAGCGAATAGCTGGCCACGCCGAGCTTGATGCCCCACGGTTCGGGTTCGATGGCGGCGGATGCGCCGGGCGCGCCGGCGGCAAGACCCGCGAGTCCGGCTGCCGCGCCGAGGAATCCGCGCCGGGAAGTTTCGGTTTTCATAAAGTCATCCAGCTTCGATTGTAACCTCGACAACCTCTTAACGCCCAGAGTCGCGAATGCCTCACCGGACGGCAGGGGCCCATCCCAAACAAAATCAGACCGTTTTGTTTCAATTCAACGATTTCGCTCAGTTTTGCAAGAGGCTCTTGTGAATGGAAGGTTGCCCAATTCATGCGCCCGTTTTCCCCGTAGGGAATCAGTCCCGACTCAGTATAAGACATGAATATCCGATATGCACCCGGGGTAGCCTTGTGGGACAGACGGCCGGTTTTCGTCTTCCGTCAACTTCGGGGCGCTCCACCCTGGTCAAACGGTCGGCCGCGGCAGCTCCGGCCGTGCCAGAATAACGGCATGGAACGAATTGCGAGGCTCGGCGCCGTGGCGTTCGCCATCCTGGCTGCAACCGGCGCCGCGGCCGCGGACAACCAGCTCACCGCGCGCGAAAAAGCCGCCGGCTGGCAGCTCCTGTTCGATGGCCGGAGCTTCGCCGGCTGGGAAGACCCCAACCGCAAATCGCCCCCGGGCGATTCGTTCGTCATCGAGAACGGCTGCCTGAAGGCGGTAGCCAAACCCCGTTTCACCGAAGACCTTTTCACCACCGCCGCCTACCGGGACTTCGAACTGGAATTCGACTGGAAGATCGCGCCGGCCGGCAACAGCGGGATCAAATACCGCATCGAGGACCGCGTTTTCGTCTCCGAAACCCAGTTGCCGAAGTTCGAAGACAAAGTCAACGCGTCGGTAAAGAAGCGCTCCGGGCGGATCGCGGGGCAGGAATACGTGGTCGGCTTCGAATACCAGCTTCTCGACAATGCCCTGAACCCGGACGCGCGCAACGGCGCCACCCACCAAGCCGGCGCTCTATACGACGTGCTTGCGCCGTTGCGCGACGCCACCAAGCCGGTGGGCCAGTGGAACCATTCCCGCCTGGTGCTGAAGGGCGACCACGTGGAGCACTGGCTGAACGGCGTCAAGGTGGTGGACGGGAGCCTGGCGGCGCCCGAAGTGGAGCGCGCCGCGGCCAAGCGCTGGGGCGCCGGCTCGCCGGTATACGAACTCCTGGTCAAGCAACCGCGCAAGGAGTGCCCGATTTCCCTGCAAAACCACGACAGCGAAGCGTGGTTTCGAAATATCAAGATCCGGCGGATGTGACGTAGCGGGCGATCCTGTTCCGGAGGCGGGGTGGGCTGGCCGGCGACGGCTGCGCCAAGAATCGCCAGACGGCCCTTGCAGGTTGCGGAACGAAGCCAATGGGGGCTGGGACGAAGTGGCGGAACGAAGCCAATGGGGACCCGGATAAAGGCTGCGAAATGAAACCAATACGGGCTCGGACAGAAGTTGCGAAACGAAGCCAATGGGGCTCGGGCGAAGGTTGAGAAACGAAGCCAATTGAAACTCGGACGAAGTTGCGGAACGAAGCCAACGGGGACCCGGACAAAGTTGCGAAACGAAGCCAATTCGGCGCAACCATCAGGTGGGAGCGGGCCGGCTGAGGGGATGTCATATCTGTTTTGCTTTCGGGCTGTTGGCTGTGGTGGCCTTGCCGGGCGGGAGGAATCGGTTCCTTTCTCCTCCCGGGGGGGCTCCTCGTATGAATCCGACCTTTGCCTTGCCGTCGCGCGGTATTGGGCGCCGGGCGTGGTTCCGAAGCGAACTACTTCCCGGCGGGCGAGCAGCCTCTTTTCGATTTCAGGGTAGCAGGCGGGTTGGGAGGGTTTTGGGAATGGGGCAGGTAAGTGATTGAAAAGGCGGGGTTAATTCCGTGCCGAGGGGTTGTGATTGAAAAAGGTTTCTTCAGTATGAGTTGGGGATTCCCCTGGATTCGCGAGATGAAATTGCCGCAGTTCAGGAGCCTGTCGGAGATAGATTTTCTTGAACGTAAAATGAGCCATCCCCGATTGAGCTTCGCTCCTAAGTTATTGATTCCAGGTGAGCGGGATTATCACTCCGACAGGCTCTCAGGCTGGCGAGTCTTGCTGGCGGGTTGTGCTCCGGCCGGTTCACCCAGACTCAATCTTCGACGACGGCTCCAAGCTGTCCTCTCCGGGGCCAGCCGTGCCGGAGTCCGATCCTCCGTACACGTCGAGAGCCAGATGCACGTGTAAATCGGCCAAGCGGCGCTGGAGACCCCAGGAAAAAGTCGCTCCGGTGTTCTTGCCGTCGGTGAACCAACCTACAAAATACTCGACTGAGCCTCCAGTCGCACGGAAACCGGCAAGGAACTCCTTGTGCCGCTCCAGCTCCTCAACCAGTGATTCCAAGGTGTCCGCCAGATCGAACCCGCTACCCTCTGCGCACCTGCAAGACCAGTATGATCTGTCATAAGTTCCTTCCAGCGGCTCACCCAAAGGCGTCCTGCGTGGCCGTCCGGCCATCCACCTAAACTGGGGCTGCATTCCCAATGCGTTGGAGATCTCGTCCGGGTCCATTTCAGGGTGCCGCAGACGAAGCGAGATTTTGTAGCGAAAGGGGTTCATTAGTGGTTTGTGTACTGGCCCCAGGGGCCGTTATTCACAGCGTCGCCGGTAACACTGCCAGTGATTACGTCATCGTTCGGCGCGATTCCAACCCAGTCCGCGTTGCCAGCCCCAACCCCTTGTTTTATATCATGGACTCGGTCGCGGTTCCACCCCTCCTGGTCAATTGGTATCGTACCTGTAGGCACTCCCCTGGCAGGTCTCGGTATTGCCGGCGGGGCATCATTCTCATGGTTTATCCACCAGGCGGCCAGCGCCACGACTGCGGCGCCACCCACCACAACGCCGACCACCAACTCGACCTCTCCAACGCCGGGGATGAAAATCGCCGCGACTGCCGCTTCCTCGCCCAGGAGGCCATTGTCCATCATGCCGTCCCAAGCGAGAGGCGAAAGGGACACCGTAAAGGTTCCGTCCCCATTATCGCTCCAGTCTTGGACGGCTCCGTTAAGGCTGCCGTTCGAAAGCAGGGTCGTCGGGCTTGGCTCCATCACCACGACGCAGGACGCGGATCCCACGTAGACGGAAGCATACGTCGGGCTCGTGATCCCGGTATCGACCTGCACCCAGCCCTGGGCCGAGGAGTCGGACATCACGGATAAGCTGGACGAGTCCACGAAGCTCCCAGGATGAAATTGCCGCAGTTCAGGCTGACGGATTTTGCGGTGACGCTGACCGCCTGCGTAAGAGTTTGCCCGCCTACCGTTGCCGACACAGTGCCACTCGCGACCATTAGGCCGGACCAGATCGGTCCTGGGCTTGGCTCGGTTACTGAAAAGACGGTGCTGCCGTCGTCCGATCTTCCTGAAAACGACCATTGCGTGACGGTGCCGCCAGTCGCCGTGCAGGTGATCGAATTGCCTCGCGTCAGGGT
>JBEKPK010000432.1:0-4300 GCA_049520795.1 Bryobacteraceae bacterium | reverse complement strand
GGGTTCTCCTGTTTGAGGTTTCTGAGCCGACTCTGCAAAGCCGGTCTCCGCATTGTACCCTTCAGGAGAACCCTTCGCCATTTGCGTCCTTATACATTCAAACAGCCTGAACTGCGCGATTTATCCTGGGAAGCCCGCTGGTCGTTCGGCCTCCTTCTTCGGCTTCCGTTTCGACTTGGCGGCGGCGATCCGCTTGGCCTGTTCTATAGCATTCTCGAAATCCACATCTACGGGCCGAGGCTTCGCGTCCTCGATTGCCCGGAACTTGTCGAACTCGGACTGCGCCTTGGCCAGTGCGTCATCGTGGGAGATCGTCCCGGCGTGTGTTAACTGTTCGCGGTCGCTCAGCTTTAGGAAACCGTCGAATTTGGCGATCCATTCGCGCATCGTCATGGGCTTGCGGCTGCGCGCCTGGAGTTCAGCGAAATCGAGGTAAGCCGAGACGATAAGATTGAGCGTTTGAATTTCCTCATGGGTCAGGTAGTTTTTGGCGAAACCGACGTCGGTGCGGTGCGGTCGGCTGCCGGTCCGCGTTGTCAGCCCCATGTTGGGCTGGGTTGAATCGGCGCGCCGGGCGATTACCTCTGCCGGGGTATTACCGTGCGCCGCCCAGTGCATCTTGTTCTGAATCACGGCAAAGAATCTCTGCGAGGCCTCCGCGCCTGGATCATAATCCACGCTCGTCGCATAGATATCGAGGACCTTCCGCCAGAACACCCGCTCCGAGGAACGGATATCGCGGATACGGGCAAGCAGTTCGTCGAAGTACTCGCCGCCGCCGGCCTGTTTCAGGCGTTCGTCGTCCATCGCGAAGCCTTTGACCAGGTACTGCTCCAACTGGGCTGTCGCCCATTGGCGGAACTGGATGCCGCGCGCCGAGCGTACCCGATACCCGACCGCAAGCACGACATTCAGGTCATAGTGTTTCAGACGGCGGCTCACCTGCCGGGAGCCCTCCTGGCGAACTTGTGAGTATTCCTTACAAGTTGAGTCTTCGCGGAGTTCGCCTTCCTGGTAGATCGCCCCGATATGTAGGGTGATGTTCTGCGGCGTCGTTTCAAAGAGGTCTGCGATGGCAGCCTGGGTCAGCTAGGCGGAATCAGCCTCAAAACGGCAGGAAATCCGGGTTCGCCCGTCTTCCGTGCGGTAGAGCACCAGTTGCCCCGTCCCCTCCGGTGGCAGGGGCGTGGGGAACCGGCTATCGCCGCTCACTTCGAGGCTCCTTGGACAACTTCATCCAGCAGTCCTTCCGCCTCGCTCCGCGCGGCGAGGATGTCCGCGCGGATCAACGGGCGAGAGGATGAAACCGAGGCGGAGGCCCGCATCATATAGAGTCCCGATTGTAGCGTGGGCGGGGGCAAGTCGGGGGGGCAAGTCGCGGCGAACGAGACGCTTCCTTCACTTCCAGCTTTCCGCGAGCCGGCAAACCTCTTTCGTTCACCGCGCCTCCGCACAGAATTTACCCAGTCATTTCAATCACTTGCGCGCCTCATCTCCGAAGCTCTTCCCGACCCGCCTGCCACCTTGAAGTTGGGTATTCCTCCCCGGGAGGAGAAAGGAATCGGTTCCTCCCAGCCCCGGCAAGGCCCAAACAGGTATATGCCGGCACGGAAAGCAGGTATGACATCCCATCCCCGCAAGCGCCTCGCTCGATCTGATAACTCCGCCCAATTGGGTTCGTTCCGCAACTTTGCCCGAGCCCCCGATTGGCTTCGTTCCGTAACTTTGGCGGGCCACGACCTCAAGGAACTGGACCGCGCCTTCCCCCCGCCCACGCGAGACGTTTGCTCGAAATGCTTCGAGGGGCAGCGCCGCCCGGCTCATTTTGGCCAAGGTGGGTCGTGCTGCGCGGATGCGTTCAGATAGCGGGTGAAGGGCGATGGGTCCGCGGCGCCTTCCTGAAACCGGGCGGCGGCTTCCTCATCGCGTCCCGCCGCGCGCAGCAGCATGCCCTCGGCGTACAGGCGGAGTCCCTTGTCCGCCGGGCCGCCCCCGGCGCGCACGCTCTCCAGGGCGGTCTCGATGGCGCGTTTGGATCCGGCCGGATCCACCAGGCTGGCCGCCAGCAGCGGAAAGACGAAGTCGGCGGATGAGCCCGGTGCTTTGGCTTTGGCGATCCTGGTCCATCGGCGAATGGCGGCCTTCCTGTCGCCGCACAACGACTCGACCAGCCCGAAGTAGAACTGTATCCGAAGTTGCTTCGTCAAATCGCCAAACCCGCTGAAGGTGAAAGGCAGCCCGCGGTCTTCCGGCGCGAAGTCTTCTATCATGGCGGAAACATCCGGGCACTTGCCCAGGCCGGCCGCCGCCACCAGGTTATGCAAGCGCAGCTCGACATACGCCTGGCGCACTTCGAGCGGCTGCTTTTCCTTGGGGAAAGTTCTTTCCTGAAAGACCGCTCCGGCGGCTGCCTGATCGCCATTGGCGAGCGCCGTCAGCGCGTAATCGACGGCTTCTCCCGGCGAACCGAACGACGGCGCTGGGGGCTTCGGGACGCCGGAGCCGGCCGTGGAACCGCCCCGGATGCCGGCCAGCAAGCGGAGTAAATCGGCGTCGGCGGGCTGTGCCTTGATGCCCTCCTTGAGCAGGTTTTCGGCCAGCTTGTTCTCCTTCTTGACGTCAACCAGCACGCGCGCCACGGTCTCATAATAGGCCGGAATGCGGGCAGCGGACGGTTTCGCAAGGTCCCATTCGGCGAGCGCCTGATCGGTCATGCGGCTGTTGAGAAACAGACACCCGAGCAGATAATGGGCCGTCCCATCCGCGGGATTCCGCGCCACGGCGGCGCGCAACACAGGGAGGGAGGATGCCCGATAGGGATACACATAGCGCGTGGACTGCGCGGATGCCTGGCGGAAATCTTCGTCCGGCGATTGGCCTAGCCTCTGGCGCGCATACCCGCGGTAGTAGGCGATCAATGGATAGTCCTGGGGCAAGACGGCGCCGGGCTCAGTCTGCAGTTCGCCGACTGGGGGGTAGGTGCGCTCCAGCAGCGCGACGGCGTCCTGGTAAAGTCCGGCGTCGAGGTACTGGTCGGCCACGTCCAGCACCCATTCGGGATCGGCGGCCAGGTGGGTCCAAATGGCGGCGTCCCCGCCGTCCAGCAGGGCCGCTTCGACGAGCAGCAGTAAGTCGGTGGGATCGGCCGCCAGCGCTTTGCGGAGGGCGGCCTGGGCGCCGGACGTCTGTCCCATGCGCCGGAGCAAGGCCACCTCCAGCCCCGCGGCGCGTCCCGGTCCGAGCGCGGCGATCGAGTGCAGCATCTCGGCGGCAGCCTTCTGCTGGCCCGCGCGCGCCAGAGCGCAGGCCATCCGGTCTTGCGCCGCCAGCCCGAAGCGGGCGTCCTTCACGATCGGTTCCCATAGCGTGCGGGCCGCGGCGTCGTCACCCAACTCGGAGCGCGCGACGCCCAGGTAATAGGCGGTCTCCGCGTCGGATGGATTCTCGCGCTGGAGCGGCCCCAGAATATCGGCGGCTTCCGCGAACCGGCGCAAGGCGACGAAGAACCGCCCGGCGGCCTGGCGAACCACCTGACCGCGGGGAAAAGCGGCCAGCGCCGCCTGGTATTTCTGGGTTGCGCTATCCGCCAGCCGGGCGAGTTCGTCTTGCTCCGCGCCGGCCAGTGCATCCTCCTCTGGCCCGCGCCTGCCGGCGGATGCGGGCAGCGGCGCCCCGATCTTCACCTCCGAGGGCAATACGGCATCGTATGTGTTCTCCTGGTGCGCCAGCAAAACCTGGCCGGCGGCGTCCCTCAACTCGAAGCCGAACTGGCCCGCCGGGTCGACGGCGGGCGTCTCGGCGTGAAAAGCGGTGGCGGGATCGAGGTCGGCCTCTTGGTGGTATACGGTGCGGCCACTCATTGTCACCGTCAGGCTGGCATGTTGCAGCAGGCTGGTGACGTTCAGGTCGATGACGGCGGTGACCCCGCCCGCGGCCTGCGGCCGGCGCTCTAGGAATAGAACCGCGGCCGGCGTGGCGCGCGAGATGCCGCCGGTATTGCGCGAAGGAATCCAGAGTTCCGTGAAGGAACGGGACTGCTGGGGTTCCAGGAACGCCATCATGTCCTGGGTGGTCATCAAGCCGGCCTGAATTTCCACGTAGCCGCTGTGATCGTCGCTCAACCGGTCGCGGTAACCGCTATCGCCAGCCGCCCATACCCAGAGCTTCTTGCCGGGGACCTCGCGCGGGTCGGCCCAGTGCGCCACCCCGGTGCGCGATAGCGGATTGTACTCGGCGAAGAACGGTTCCAGGCTGCCATAGGCGAAAAGCCCGAGCTGGCCGGCGTAGTTGGCGGTGCGGG
>JBEKPK010000431.1:0-4321 GCA_049520795.1 Bryobacteraceae bacterium | reverse complement strand
AACCACCGGCTCGCCGCGGGCGGCGGCATGGAACAGCATCTCCACCGCTTCGTTGGCGTCCATCGGCTTGTAGACCTTGATGCCGGGGTAGGCCGTGTACAGCGACATCCAGAAGAGGCCCTGGTGGGTGGGACCGTCTTCCCCGGTCTCCGGGCCGTCGTGCGCGGCGAGGAGGATGAAGAAGGCTTTGGCGCGCGGGTTTACGTCGTTGTTGATGAGCGTCATGCGCACCGAGTTGGCCATCATGGGAGCGAACACGCCGTAGCTGGCGAAAGCGGTCATCGGGCGGAAGCCGCCGGGCAGGACGTCCTGGCTGATGGCGCAGGAAATCATGGCCATGTTCTGCTCCGCGATGCCGAAGCGAAAGCCGCGGCCGAGCGGGTTATCGCGCTTGACGATCCCATACACCTGCTCGGCTTTGCCGGTGAGGATGGACTTCATCAGGTCGCCCGCGCCCACGTAGAAGAAGGCCGTGTTCTTCATGGCCCAGGCAAACCACGCTTCGGTGGCCCGGCGGGTGGGAACGGAGGCGCCTTCCGGAAACACCAACTCGGGCGGCAGGGTATCGGGGCGCTCGATAGAGCGGTAATCGGCCATGGGACGGCCAGCCAGGGCCGCAGTCATGGTCCGCACCAGCTCGCATTCCGGGGCGATTTGCGCGGCGGCTCGCAGGCGTTCGGTGACGTACGCCCGGGCCGGCTGGTCCAAGGCCTTCACAGCCACGGCGATATCCGCGGCGGCTTCGCCTTGCTTGCCCGGAACCGCGAAGCCCAGGCCCTTCATGGCCTCCACGTACTCGGCGTGGGGCAGTGGCATGCCGTGCGAATCCGCGCTGTTCTCGAGCCGGCCGTAGTGAATGCCCTTGGTGGTGGTGGCCATGATCACGGTGGGCCGCTCGGGTCCGAATCCCTCCGCTGCCAGGCGGTAGGCGTAGGCCAGCTCCCGGATGTTGTGGCCGTCCACCGCGATGATGTTCCAGCCCAAACCGAACCAGTGGTTCATGTAGGGCGCGGGCATGGCTTCGAAAATGGAGCCGTCGATCCCGAAGGTGTTGTAGTCCAGGGTCACCACCAGGTTGCGCACGCCCAGGTTGGCGGCCATGTTGCGCGCTTCATAGCTCATGCCCTCTTCGGTTTCGGCGTCGCCGCCGATGACGAAAGCGCGCGTATCGAGGCCGCAGGAGCGATGGAGGAGGGCAAAGCCCAAGCCGGCGGAAAAGCCATGCCCCGAGGAGCCCGTCGAGGAATCCATGAGCGCATATTCGGATTCCACGTGGCCGCTAGGACCGCCCCAGCGGCGGAAGCGCGCCAGTTGTTCGGGGAAAACCGCCATACCGGCTGCGTCTCCGGAGAGCGTGAACCCATTGCCCCGCAGGGTTTCGTAAACCAGCGCCACCAGGGAGTGGGCCAGAGGCGAGCAGTGGCCCGCGGACCACACCAGGCGATCGCGGCCCGGGTGCTTGGGGTTCCAGGCGTCGAAACGAAAGGCGCCGCTCAGCAGCAGGGTCACCACCTGCTCGGCCTTGGATGTCGAGCCCCCCGGATGACCCGATTGGGCCGAATCTACGGCCGCGAACATCATTCCCCGCACCACCCGGCAGAGGGTGGCGATTTTCTCTTCATCCATTCCCGGCAGCGGATCGAGCGCCAGGCCCTTGAGGTTGAGGTATGCTCCTCCCTCAGCGCGGTATTGAAAGCGCTCGGGCTCAGCGGCCGCGAGCGCCTCGCGGCCCTGCAAATCAATCGGATTACACGTGCTGACGACTGCCAAGAATGGACCCCCCACAGGCCTGAAGCCGCATTCTAGCTCGAATTGTTCGATTTGTGTACTGCGCAAGCCGCTTTGTTTAGTGCGCAAATGGCGATACAGCACCTAAATGTGGGTGTTTCGGAAAAATGCAGGGGCCGGGCATGCCCGGGGCGGGCAAACAGGGCCCTGCTACGCTCCAATGACGCCGGCGAGCGGGCTGCTGGCGGAAGCGTAGAGCTTCTTAGGCATACGGCCGGCCTCAAACGAGAGGCGGCCGGCCTCGACCGCGAGCTTCATCGCCAGCGCCATCTTCATGGAATCGCCGGCGGCGGCGATAGCGGTATTCATGAGAACCCCATCGGCTCCCAGTTCCATGGCGACTGCGGCGTCGGAAGCGGCCCCCACGCCGGCATCCACAATGAGCGGGACGGCGGTAATCATCTCCCGCATTATGCGCAGGTTGGCCGGGTTCTGTACGCCCAGGCCGGAGCCGATGGGAGCGGCCAGCGGCATCACCGCCGCCGCTCCGGCGTCAATCAGCTTGCGGGCGTTTACCACGTCGTCATTGGTGTAAGGCAGCACCACGAACCCTTCCTTGACCAGGGCTCGGGTGGCTTCGAGCAGCCCCGCGTTGTCCGGAAAGAGCGTCTTTTCATCGCCGATCACTTCCAGCTTGACCCAGTTGGAAAGGCCCACTTCACGGGCCAGAATGGCGGTTCGGATGGCGTCGTCGGCGGTGTAGCAGCCGGCGGTGTTGGGCAGAATGAAGATCTTTTTGCGGTCGATGTAATCGAGTAAGGATTCCTTGGAGCGGTCGGTGAGGTTGACGCGGCGCACCGCGACCGTCACCATATCCGCTCCGCTGGCCTCGTGGCACCGCTGCATCTCTTGGAAACTGCGGTACTTCCCGGTTCCCACGATGAGACGCGAACGAAACTCGCGGCCGGCTATTATTAGTGTTTCGGACATACTTCCATTGTAGGACACTGGCCGGACACGGCCTGGTTTCGCGTGGATCAGGCCAGCTTGGTGAAAGCCGAATACATCTCGAGAAAACTGACCACCGTGGCCAGGACGCACACCCAGGCCAGAATGCGCCAGACCCGTTCTATCGGAGAGCCCTCGTAGCGGGGCGCGCCGGCCACATACCCGACTCCGAAACCCGCCACCAGTCCGCCGATGTGAGCGGCCATATCGATATTGCCGAACAGGCTGAAGATCAACCCGTAGATGGCCCAGCGGATATACAACCCGCGAATAGCCGCGCCCATGGGGCCGCGGTGGCTGATGCCCATGGCAATCATGGCCCCGATCAGGCCGAATATCGCGGCGGAAGCGCCAATGGAAGGAGCGAGCGGGGCCCACACGGAGCTGATATAGAAGCCGAACACGCTGGAAACGAAGTAGATTACCCACATCCGGCTGGCGCCGAAAAGCTCCTCCACCTGGGCGCCGAGATCGAACAGAACCCAGGAATTCATGAGGATGTGAATGAGCCCGCCATGAAGGAAACCTGCGGTAACCAGCCTCCACCACTGCCCCATGCGGATGTAAGGAGCGTACTTGGCGCCGAACGACACCAGGGTGAGCGAGTCGATGTTCATGGGCCCGCCTTCGCCCGATCTCATGCTGTAGATCGAAGTGACCAGGTACAGCCCGAAGTTGATCACCAGGATCAGCACGGTGTTGAAACGCGCGTGCGGAATCAAACCGCCCAGGATGTCGGCCGGGCTTCGCCGGTCGATGGCGCGGGGCCCGACCCTCTCATTGCAGTAGGGGCAGACGCGGTCACTGGTAGTGATAAACGCCCGGCAGTGCGGGCACATGCGGCGCGAGTCCATCTCTGGCCATTCTAGCAGCCGAAGGATTTCAGGTAGATTCAGCCCAGTTCTGTCACCGGTATTCCACTACCGCAGGGAAACGTCCCGATACACGTAAACGTCTCGTCCGTCCCCGGTTCCCGCCGGTTCCCGCCGGTTCCCGTCATGGGCAACGGGTTCCCGTCGTCCCCGGTTCCCGTCCCCGGTTCCCTATGGGCAACGGGGCCGGACGCCACTGCTCGGAGACCGTTCGGTCTTCATTAGTGATTATGGTTATTGTTTGTGCTTGACAGTGGTTATGTTATGTGGCACAATGCTATTTGTATAGCGATCAAATACAATGGAGGAGGAACAATGAGCGCAACAGCGCGATGGTTTAGACGGTTTCAGAACTCGGCCAACAACTTCGACGTGGTGTTGGCAAACCCGCAGGAACTGGATTCTGCCCGGATGAATGAGCTTCTAGATGCCATCGAAAAGGAGACGCACAGGGGGCTTACCCTCAGTTCTCGTGCCTGCAAGGAGTTTCGGCGGTGGTTCGGCCAGCCGGACACGCCGCTGAAGAGTGATGCCTACGTTCTGCTCAGCAACTGGTTTCTAACGCAGTCCGGAGATCGGCACAGCATGGTCGCAACTCGCTGCGAAGCTCTCTGGGATGCGCTGTTCCCGTGCCGTCCGTTGAAACGACTGTCCTCGTCAGCACCAGGGCGAAATCATTCCACGGGAACCGCCGAGTTTGAGGATTTCTGGCG
>JBEKPK010000430.1:0-4325 GCA_049520795.1 Bryobacteraceae bacterium | reverse complement strand
TTGAAATCACGTTCCGAGTTCCGCACGGAAAGCTGAGTTCCCATGCCGGTGCAAAACACCCGCGCCTGGTTATGGTTGGCCATGTGCCGGTAGAGGACCTTGCGAAGCTCAATGCTCATTGCTGCGAGTCGCTGTTTGTTGCCGTTGCCGTGAGCAAGAAGAACGAGGTTGTCAAAGTCCACATCTTTGCGCGACAAGCCCAGCAGCTCGCTTATCCGCAGGCCGGTGTCCAGCGCCACAAGCGCAATGGCGTGCGCGCGGATTTGGTTACGGCCGACGGGCTTCCAGCGTACAAGCCTGGCGATTTGCTCCCGGCTAAACGTCGCTAGGATTTTCTGCTCTTCTTTTAGGCGGGGGATGTGGACGTTCTGCCCGTTCCACTTCCAAAAGGCGTTGGCAACCCGCAGATGGCAGTTGATGGAAACGACGGACAGGCCGCGCTCTTTTAGCTCTCCGATGCGCTGGACGGCTGTTTCCCTGCTCTCCATAGCTCCTTCGAACCGCTTGAAGGCTTGCTTGTACCAGACGACTGTGGACTGGGTCACGGATTTCAGATAGCGTCGTTCGGTGATAAACTGTTCTTGTGGCGTCAGTTTTGACCTTGGTAGGCGGGCGGTCGAAAGTTGACGTTTACTCCGTAAGTTTTTGAAAACATGCGCCCGTAGCTCAGCTGGATAGAGCGTTTGCCTCCGGAGCAAAAGGTCGGCGGTTCGAATCCGCCCGGGCGTACCAGTTTTCTGTCACTTGGCCGCCTGGCCCTCCCCAAGAACACGCCCCAGACCTTTTGCTCAGCCGGCCGAAGGAAGGCCGCGCGCGCACCTCCGACCTCAGCGGCTGCTCGGCCGCGACGGATGTGACCAATGCCGTCATAGAGAAGCGCGCCCGGCCTTACCACACGCCCGGAACCAGCCGGTAGCGTGTCCGGGCGCAGTACTCCTTGTAGCCCGGCAATTCGCGCCACAAGGCGCCGTCTTCCAGCACCGTACGGACAATGAAGGTGGCCATCAGCATCGCGATCGGCGCCAAACTCCATGCCGAGCCGAGAACCAGCGCGCACCCCGGCAGCAACAGCATCAGCCCGGAATACATGGGGTGACGCACCACGCGATACGGTCCCGTGGTGATGACGCGATGGCCCAGCTCGGTCTGAACGCGGACCTGCCTTTCGAGGAAGGGATTTTCGGCGATCGCCAGGTAAATGGGTACGAATCCCAGCAACTCCAGCGCGATGCCAGGCCATATCCAGGCCGCGCTGAGTTGCGACCAGCCGTAGCGTGCGTCGAGGCCGGCCACCGCGTAAAAGCCGAGGAAGCCGACAATCGTCGCGGCGAGCACGAATATGTCGAATCGCTTGACGCCCGGATGCCACTCCAGCCGCCGGCGCATCAGGTCCGGGTTCCTGCGCCGCAATACGGCGAAGCTCACCCCGGCGATTAGCAGCAATGAGCCGACGAAAAGCCAGCCGCGCCACCAATCCAGGCGGCCCGCGAAAGCAAATGGCAGCAGGAAAGTGAGCGCGCGGAAGATGGCCCGGAGCGCCAGCTTCCAACTTGGGGTCTGTGCCGACATGGAACAACCTGCCTTCTCATTGATAGTTGCCGGATCTCTCCACCGCCAGGACTGCAAAGGCGCGGGCGCCGAAACGAAGAAACCGCGGGATTGTAATGCACGGCTGCAAGTCTTCAGGTCCTCACTTCTTCTTGGCCGCCGGAGCGAGCCGGACAGCAATGGGAGCGGCGGCCGGCGCCAGGTGGATCGCCGCCCCTCCACCGGAGGCCAGTTTGAGGCTCAACACGGTCTTGGCGTCCACGCGCTTCTGCTGGCGGACGCTGTCTTTGGGCTGCTCCTTGGCGTTGGGGCCGTCCGCGAAGATGTCCGCCGTGTAGGCCCCGGCGCCCAGAAAGCTCAGCGGCACGCCGATTTCGCGCGCATCCCAGTTGGTGATGGCGCCGATGAACCACTCGTTGCCTTTACGCCGCGCGATGGCGATGTAGTCCGGCGGGCGGCCGGAGAGGACGCGAGTCTCGTCCCAACTGGCGGGAACGGCCTTGAGGAAATCGAGCTCCTTCTGGCCGTCGTAGTTGTCCGGGGTATCCGCCACCATCTGGAATTCGCTTTCGAACACCACGAACAGGGCGGTCTGATGGGCGCGCGTGCCCATGACCATGGGCGCCGAGTTGCGCGCCACGAAGTCTTCCCTGGTCACGTTGTCGAACCCGCCGGGGGTGTAGTCCATGGGCCCCGCCAGCATGCGCGTGAAGGCCAGGGTGACATTGTGCCTGGGCGTCTCGCGGGCGCTCCACTTGTTGTACTCGGCGCCCATCACTCCCTCGCGCGTCAGTACGTTGGGGTAGGTGCGCTGCATGCCGTCGGGCTTGAACGCTCCGTGGAAGTCGATCATCAGATGATGTTCGGCCGCCTTTTTCGCGGTCATCCGGTACCAGTTCCCCATCCACTGATCGCTGCGGTCCATGAAGTCGATCTTGGTTCCCGCGATGCCCCACTTTTCGAACTGCGCGAAGGCGGCGTCCATCTGCGGGGCCATGTTGCGGAAATGCGCCCATAGCCAGATGCGGACGTTCTTCGCCTTGGCGTACTCCACCAGCATGGGAATATCGATGTTGGCGTTGCTCCTGGTGAGGTCCTGCCCCGCGGACCAGCCGGCGTCGATGAGCATGTACTCGAACTTGTTGCGCGCGGAAAAGTCGATGTAGTACTTCATGGTCTCGTTATTCATGCCCGCCCGCGCGACGCCTTTCGCCAGGCTTCCGCTCCACCAGTCCCACGCCGTCTTGCCGGGCTTGATCCAGGAAGGGTCGGCAATGGCGCACGGCGGGTTGAGGTTCACCACCATGTTCGATTCCACCAGGCGGCCGGGCTCGGCGCCGATCATCAGCGCGCGCCAGGGCGACTTCATGGGCGTCTGGGTCGCTACGGAGAGCTTTCCCGCCATGCGCCCCGGGTCGAAAGGAACCGAGGCGTCGGGGCCGGGGTCGGCGCCGTCGACCACGGTCGCCAGGCGCGCGGTCAGGGCGTCTTGATCGGCGACGGCGGTCACGTACAGGCCCGCGTAGTTCTCGATATCCGCCTCCGTCAGGCCCACCCAGGCCACTCCCGGCACTTCCAGCGTGACCGGCAGGTTGACCAGATATTCCGGATGGAGGCCGCGAAGGGTCAGCTCGTGGTAGCTGTCCTCGTTGCTGGTCTGGAAGTTGCGCGAAATCAGGGAGAAGGTGTTGGCGTCCTTCACGAAGTGGAACTGGGTGGCCTCATTGAGTATGCGCACCTCTTTCAAGCCCGGCTGCTCGGGGACCGCGTAGCGGAACGCGACGCCATCGTCGTAGGCGCGCGCTTCGATATCCAGGCGGCGGCCCGTGGCCGCCGTTTCCACGGTCTGCACGGTGACGGCGTTGTAGTGGTTGCGAATGGGGTTGGCCTTGCCCTGGACCGACTGCCAGGTATCGTCCACTGCGGAGGCCGCGGAAGACTGGATGCGCACGGCCGCCCCTAGAGCCCGAGGGCCGGCCGAGCCGCCGCGGCCGCCCAGCCCGGGAGCCGCCGCGGGTGGCGCAGCCGGCGCGTTCGCCTCCTGCAAGAAAAGCCCGAGGTTGGACCAGTCCATCAGCGGCTTGCCGCCGAAGGTCACTTTGTAAGCCAACTGGCCGCCGGCTTCGGATATCGCGCCTCCGCGCCCACCCACGGTAGCGATGGTCATTTCCAGCCGGCCATCGGGCGATTTCACGACTACGGATCCGGTCTGCGCCGCCACCGGAGCAGTAGCCAGGAGAACTAACGCGATGCACAAAGTGAATTTCAAATGGGAGGCCATGACATCACAAGGCTAGTACACATCGCGCGGCAAGAAAAGGGGAGGCGGGCGCGAAGGGGCGCGATGAGCAGGGCCACGAGCTTCCTGCGCCTGCGTGTTGGACGCCATCGCTGGCTTGGGATTCTCGGCCGCGCTTTTCCAGGCCGTGAGCTTCAGGCCCAGTGAAGCCACAGAATTGGATGCGCAACCGTCAAAAGGAGCAAAAGGCAATGTGCAGGACGCATCTCGTACCACCGGCCTTGGCGCACTCATCCATCGCTTTTCGCTGCGCGTCTCTCTGATCCGTGGAGACCCCCAGACCGGCGATACCCCGATCCGCCGCAAGAGCCCCGCACTGCTTGTTAAAGGCGGCGCGCAAAACGCATGCCCTGCCGCGCTGGGAACAAGTGTTCATGGCCTCCTTCTCCGCGCTGGGCCGATCACTCTTGCCCATCGACCATCCAGCGCCCATATCCGCCGTGCTGTAAGCGATGGCTCCCCAGGATGTCGCTCTAGG
>JBEKPK010000429.1:0-4358 GCA_049520795.1 Bryobacteraceae bacterium | reverse complement strand
CCACTCCCTATGGACAGCAACTTCGGGATCCCTACAAAAGGCAGCCTGAAAACGAGGCGGCCCGGCGATATCTGCCAGAAAATGGAAAGTGGATTCTTTCACGGCTTCCTGCCCCCGAAACTCCCTCGCAACAACTCGATTGCGATGTCAGTGTCAAGCAGATAGGTCGTCACAAACTGGCTCGGTCTTCCACCGGCGGTTGGGCGGAGCGTTCCAGTTCCGGCAGGCTCCCGATCAGCTCGGTGAACAACTCCGCCGGCCAGCCATTCTGGACGGCCTCGTCCACCAGACGGGCCGGCACGGCAGGATGCAGAGGCGCTTCGCCGGACGCCGAAAATCCACAGCGTGGCGCTCTGGTTCCCATGGTTGCTACCCCGCCCTGCTAAAATCCCTTTGTGGCACGCGTTCTGATGGTTTCCTCGGAGGCCGCGCCGCTGGCCAAGACGGGCGGCCTGGCGGATGTGGTGGGTTCGCTGCCATCCGCCTTGCGGGAGTTCGGCGACGAAGCCGCGGTTTTCATCCCGCGCTACGGTACGGTGGACCTCAAGGGATTGCGGCGAGTCTACGATACGCTGCCGATTCACCTCGGCGTGGAGCGCTACGACTGCTCGATTTACGAGGCGCCGGCGGAGTTTCCGTTTTACCTGCTCGACTGCCCGCCGCTGTTCGAGCGCAAGGGAATCTACGGCGAATCGGGGTTGGACTACCCGGACAACCACATTCGCTTCGCGGTATTCGCGCGGGCCGCTCTGGAGGTGGCGCGGCGGCTGTTCAGCGCGGAGGTTTTCCACTGCCACGACTGGCAATCCGGGCTGGTTCCCGCGTATCTGCGGACCCTCTACGTCTCCGATCCAACGTTCTTCGGCGCCCGTACGCTGTTCACCATTCACAACCTGGGCTACCAGGGCCTGTTTCCCAAGACCGTGCTGCCGGAAATCGCGCTAGACCCGGCGCTGTTTGGGGCCGGCGAAATCGAGTTTTTCGGAAGCGTGAGCTACATCAAAGCCGGGATCGCGCTGGCGGACGCCCTCAGTACGGTGAGCCCCACCTACGCGCGCGAGATCCGGACGCCGGAATATGGTTTCGGCCTGGAAGGCATTTTGCAGACCCGCGCCGGCGATCTCACGGGCATTCTGAACGGAGTGGATACCAGCGAGTGGAACCCCGCCGCCGATCCCCTCATCGCGGCCGACTATTCGCCGGACGACCTGGCCGGAAAACTCGTCTGCAAAGAGCGGCTGCTGGCGGAACTCGGCCTGCCGCCGGAGGCCATGGCCCGCCCGTTGATAGGGATGGTGTCGCGGCTCACCCGCCAGAAGGGCGCGGACCTTCTGGCCCAGGCCGGCCAGTGGATTCCCGCCGAAGACGTCTACCTGGCGGTCTTGGGAGAGGGCGATCCGGAGTACGAAGACTTCTTCCGCGGCCTGGCGGAAGCGCTCCCCGGCCGCGTGGCCGTGCGCATCGGGTATGACGCTGCGCTGGCCCATCGCATCCTGGCGGGGGCCGACATGTTCCTCATGCCCAGCCGCTATGAGCCTTGCGGGATGACCCAGATGTTCGGCCTGAAATATGGAACCGTTCCGGTGGTGCGTTCGACCGGCGGCCTGGATGATACCATCGAGGAAGGCACGGGATTCAAGTTCCTGGAATACTCCGGAGCCGCGCTCCTCGAAGCGGTTCGCGACGCGGTCGGGATGTTTTCGGACAGCGTCCGGTGGCGTGAGACCATGCTCCGCGGGATGGCCAAGGATTTTTCCTGGAAAGAGTCGGCCAAGGCCTACTCGGCTCTTTACAAGCGGCTTTTGACGGGCGTGAATCCTTAGGCCGCGGCCGGGATTCTAATTACCTTAGGAGACGAAATGGCAGGTCAGAACATACAAACCTTTACCGATGCGAGTTTCGACCAGGAGGTGCTGCGGTCGGAGGTCCCGGTACTGGTTGATTTCTGGGCCGAATGGTGCGGTCCATGCCGCATGATGGCGCCTACGATCGACGTGGTGGCGAACGATTACGCGGGCAAGATCAAGGTGGGCAAGGTGGATGTGGACGCCAACGGCGATACGGCCCAGCGCTACAACATTCGCGGCATTCCGACCCTGCTGCTGTTCAAGGGCGGGCGGGTGGTGGAGCAGCGCGTGGGCGCGGTGGGGAAGTCCGAGGTCCAGAAGATGCTGGACCAGCACGTAGCCGCGGTCCAGGCGTAGGCGCCGGGCACGCCCGGCCCGTGCCGCATGAAATGGCGACAGACCGCTCCCTAACGGTCGCGGCTCGCCAATTCGTTATGGAAATCCACATCACTCCCGGCCCGCGTACAGCTCCGCGATGTGTTCCTTGAAGTTCTCCATGGCGCGCGTGCGCCGCACTTTCATGGTAGCGGTCAATTCCCCTTCCTCGATGGAGAAGTCGCGCGCCAGCACGCGGTACCTGCGCACCTGTTCGAAGGGAGCGAGCTGCTTGTTCACACGGGCCACGGTCTTGTGAACCTCGGCCAGCACCGGCGGCGCCTGCGCCAGCTCGGAAGCGGAGCGGCCTTTCCATCCGTCCATGCCCTTCAAGCCTTCGGCGGCGGTGGCATTGAGGGTGAACAGCGCGGTGAGATAAGGAAGACGGTCGCCGATCAGCAGCACCTCGCTGATCAGCGGTTCCATCTTGAAAAGATTCTCGACGCGGGAAGGGAAGATCTTCTTGCCGGTCGAGGAAATGATCAGCTCCTTCTTGCGGCCGGTGATGAAAGCGTAACCTTCGGCGTCGATATAGGCCAGATCGCCGGTGTGCAGCCAGCCGTCGCGCAGGACTTCGGCCGTGGTTTGCGGGTCGTTCAGGTAGCCGGAAAACAGGCAGGGGCTCTTGACCAGCAACTCGCCTTCGGAGGAGAGCTTCAACTCCACGCTCGAGGCCAGCGCCTTGCCGATGCTGCCGGGCCTGGGCGCATCGAGCGGGTTGAGGGTGGCCACGCCGCCTTCGGTGAGCCCGTAGCCTTCGATTATGGGCATGCCGATGGCTTCGTAAAATTCCCCCAGAGCCTTGCCAAGCGGCGCGGCGCCGGAGGCCGCCACCTTCAGACGGCCGCCAAAGCGCGCGCGCACTCTGCGGAAGAAGAGCGCGTCCGCGATCTTCAGGGGTACGCGAATCCGCGCCGGCGCGGGCTTGCCTTCGCGGCGGTAGCGCGCGGCCGCCAGGGCCAGCGCCAAAGCCCCATAAAACGCCTTGCGCGCGGCCGCGGGGCGCTTGCGCAGCTCTGTGCAGATTGTCGAGTAAACACGCTCCCACATGCGCGGCGGGGCCAGGAAAATAGTGGGCCGCACCTTGCGAATTTCCTGCGGCAGCTTCAGCAGGCTCTCCGAGAACGTCACCGGCAAGCCGCAGCGCATAGGCAGGAATTCCATCACCACGCGCTGGGCAATGTGCGCCGACGGCAGAAAAACCACCGTGGCGTCGTCCGGGCCGAGGGGCAGCGCGGCCGGCCCCATATCGATGTTGGAAACGATGGCCTGGTGCGTCACCAGCGCCATCTTCGGTTCGCCGGTAGCGCCCGACGTGAGGTACAGGACCGCCGGGTCGGAGGGTTACGATTCGGCCAGCAGCCGCGCCAGCAGCTTGGGATCGCGCGCCATGGCCGCGCGCCCCATTTCGCGGATATCTTCGAGGGTGAGGACGCCTTCCGCCCAACCGCTGAGAAGAATCCAGTGGCGCACCGGGGCTTCGCGCAAAATGGCGAGCATGGCGGGGTCTTCCACCAGCGCCGCTTTGGCGCCGGCCGCCTCCAGAGTCCGTACCAAATCCCTGGGAGGATAGCTTGGATAGAGGGCCGCCGAGATGCAGCCCGCGGCCATGATACCGAGGTCGGCCAGATAAAACTCCAGGCGCGTCTCCGAGCTCAGGGCGACGATGTCGCCCTTGGCCAGCCCCAGCGAGTGCAGGCCGGCGGCGATTTCTTCGGCCGCCAGCTTCCAGCCGTTCCAGGAACAAACCACATACTCGTCCCGGCCCGGCACGGGCTGGCGCAAGGCAGGCGCATCGCCATAGCGCGCTGTGGTTTCTTCTAGAACCTGGAATAAGGTGCGACCCACTTCCAGCCAATGTATCACGGTGGGGCGGGCCTCCTGGCCTGCCTGGCGGAAAGCAGGCCACCAGGCATGCCGTTGGAGTTTCTACATTTGGCAGCGGTTCTCCGGAATTGTGGGACAGGCGCGTCCGCCTGTCAACCCGAGCGAAGCTCCGGCCTACAGTTTCTAGATTTTTCGTGAGATCTCCGCGCCTTGCGGCCACCATCCATTTGGAGTCGCCTACTACCTAGCCCGGAGGGCCAAACATCTTAGCCCACGGCGCAAGCCGTGGGAAAGAGGCCGGCCGGACTC
>JBEKPK010000428.1:0-4391 GCA_049520795.1 Bryobacteraceae bacterium | reverse complement strand
CCACCGTGACGCTGTCCAGAATGGGCGTGGCCCCGCCCGATCCGGTGAAATCCACTTTCCACTGAATGTAGCGCGCGTTGGGGCTGGGGATTGGCGAGCCGGCCGAGTTGGCGAGCGGTTCCGACCAGTCGCTCCACGTGCGGTCCGGCTTGGCGGAATTCCCGGAACGCGTGCGAAACTCGAGCGCGCAGCCGGCGGGCGTATCGGCGCGCCAGCTTATACCGCCCCAGCGCGAAGCCGAGCCCGAATCGTGCACCGGCACCTCATAGGAGCCGCCCGAACCGGGCGTTTCTCCCAGGCGGAAGATGCGGCCCATATCCCCGGTCGCGGCCAGGATGGAGTGGTTCGAAGGCAGCAGCCGGGTGGTTTCGCCTTCATTGGTCTGGGTGACCAGGGTGACGCGCCGGTCCGGCGATAGGCCGTAGATGCGGCCGTCCATGTCGGTGGCGAAAAGCAACTGGCGGTCCAGGGCCAGCAGGTCGTAGACGTTTTCTTCTTTCGAGCTCCACAGCGTCTCCACGGTGTTGTCCGGGTTAATACGGTACACCGCGGATTTATCCACCCCGCTCACGTCCACTACGCCCGGCGTCACCGGCGGGGGTGGAGCGGGAGCCGCCGCCGCGGATGGGGATGGCTGCTTGGGATCGGGCGGCTTGATCTCCGCCGCCTGCGCCTCCACCGTGATGCTGGTGGTCACCATGGGAACCGCGCCGCCCGCCGCGCCCGCCGCGGCCTGGGTGGCGGCCTGCGCGCGCCGCACCACCGAGCCGCCCAGCGCGGCCGCATACACCGTGCCATCCGGCATGGGAACAATGGCGCGGATCTCGGGCAGGTTGGAGTCGTACAGCACAAACGCCTTGTCCTTGGCGGAAATGCGGTAGAGGATGCCATTGGGCTCCGCTCCCGCCAGCAGGCGGCCCTGCGAATCCACCGCCAGGCCGGTGATGTGCGACTGGCCGGTCTCGTAGTAGAGTTCGCCTTTGCCCTCGCCTTCCACGCGAAAGATCTTGCCCTGGTCGCCGGTCCCCACGTACAGCGCGCCGTCGGGGCCTATGGCCAGCGACCAGATATAGCGCGCGTGCGGATTGAAGTACTCGGAAGCCTGGCCGTTTACGATGCGGTACACGGCCCCATCGGGGGACGCGCCGGCATAGACGGCGCCGCTGCGGTCCACGGCGATGGCGAAAATCTCTGGCTGCGCGGCCGTCCACAGCAGCGCCGACTGGCCCGCCGGGTCGATGCGGTACACCCGGCCGCGATGCCCCGAGCCGGCGTACAGCGCGCCATCGGGTCCCTCGGCCACGGTCCAGATCACGGGCTGATCCGAGGTGAACACGGTGTCCACACGGGGGGCCAGCGAAAGGCGCCCGTCGCGGCTGAGCGAGACGCCATGGAAGCGGCCGCGGATGAAGTCGCTGTAGGAGGTCATCTCCCAGGTGGCCGTGCCGGCGGCCAGGGCGAACAGCGCGGCGGCGGCGGCGAGCGCCGCGGCGCGGGCCGGGTAGCGTATGAAGGCGGTCATTCCTTTATTTCCACCTGGATGGTCTTCGAGCCGGTGACGGCCATGCCGCCGGCATCGATCTCCATCTCCCCAATCTTGGCGTTGCGCGTCTGGGCGATGCCGCCGGCCGCGGCCTGCGCGCCGAAAATCAGAGCCGCCGAGGCGGGCGGATCGGGAAGATCCACTCCTTCGAGCTGGAATGCGGGCTCGGCGCGCCACACGCGAATGTAAGCCTTGGTATTGGGGTGCAAGGCGTTCACGATGGAGATGGCCTGGGCCGGCGTGCGCGGCGTGACGCTCAGAACCTGGCGGAAATCCGCCAGGTTGGCCGTGGCGGCGTCCGAGACGGTGAAGTACAGCGGGCCGGGTTCCAGGCCGATGGGCGCCTGGTAAGTGACGAGCCGCGTTACTTCCACGCCGCCTTCCCCGGCCAGCGACACGGTGAGGGTGAGATCTTCTCCCGGCCGCACCGAGCGCCGCGAGAGCGTGACGCCATCGACGGCCAGCGACCGGTTCTGTTCGAAGACATCGAGGTTGATGGAAACCTGCTTCAAAGCCAGGGATTTGAAACCGCTCTGCATCACGAAGGCGGCCGGGACGGCGGCATTGGCCGAAGCCTGTCCGGACGCCCCGCTGTCCATGGCGTAGAAACTGTCGATCTTCACCGCCGCCGGGGCGTTGGCGAACTCTACCTCCCCGGTCATGCGCACGCTGGAGGCGCCCACGGCGCGCTCCGTGACGTCGAGCGCGTTGGAGACGGCCATCTGGATGAGCAGCGGCGAAAGCAGCGGGTCGTCCACCATCCGCATGTTATAGGTATCGATGCGCCGGCCGCCGCGCGTAACCGAGATGGTGACCGGCGCCAGGGCGGGGAGTTTGCCCAGTTCCCCGGAGACGGCCGTGTCGCCATCCTGGTCGATGAGGCCCATCCACTCCTTGGCCGTGGACAGTTTAAACGAACTGTTCAGCGCGGGCAGGACCGCCACCACCTCGGCGCGCGCGAAGGGCAGGGCAGTAGAGCCCACGCCCAGAAAGCGGTGACCGAAAGCCCACACCTTGCCGCCATCAATGTAGGTGACAGTGCCATCCGCGCCCACGCTCAAATCGCCCGACATGAGCTGGACGCTGATCATCGAACCCGGCTTGAGGCCGGCCGGATCGCCCAGGGCCGGCCCGATTCTAGCCCCCGCGGCGACCCCCTGGAGAGGCTCCAATCCCAGCCCGCGAAGCTCGGTGGAGAAGGCTTCCACCACGCCGCGGCTAAAGCCGCCGAAGGAAATGGGCGTGGCGATGTCAATCATGCGCGCTTCGCCCGCCAGAACGGGCATGGGCTTCGAGAACCCGCCAAACAGATCGCGCGCGAGCAGCGCCACCGAAGGCCCCAAGGCCGCCGCGGGCGCCCCGCGTCCCATCATGTCTTCGATGGGCCGAATGCCGCAGATGGGATCCTTCGAGTAGGGAAAGGCCATGGCGACGGCGCCCACCAGCTTGCCATCGATGTAGACCGGGCTCCCGCTCATGCCCTGCATGACGCCGGCATGTTCCAGGGGACCGCCCGAGAGCCGCGCCAGGATTAGCGACTCCTTGGGGCCGATATTGTCGAGAACTCCAATGATCTCGGCCTGGAACTCCTCGATCTTGTCGCCGGAAAACACCGTTCGGCCGACGCCGCGCATGCCGGGGCGGACGTCCTTCAACGGAAAGAAAGGAGTCTGCGCGGCAAGAGCGGCGGCGAGAGCGAGGGCCGCCGGGACCACGAAGCGAGGCACGTAACCATTGTACCCGGCGCCGGGAATAAGATTCCGGCCCAGCCGTGTGAAGGCAGAGTCAGTAAGCCTCGCCGCGGTTGTCGACGTCGGTCACGACGACGTTACCAGGCTGATCGAGGCTGAAGAAGACACGCCATTTGCCAATGCGCGGGCGATACCGGCCTTTCAGCGTACCCTTCAGCGCCTTCACGTCGCCACGCTCGTCGGCGGCCAATGCTTCCAAGCCGTGAATAATGCGCGTCGCGTCGGAGCGGTCCATGTGGGGAGCTATAGACGAGCAGCCGTTTCACAGACCTAGCCGTTGCTTCAATTCGCCGTGAGAGACGATCTCTCCTCGTTCGGCTTCGGCGGCGAGAATGCGGGCCGTGGTCTCTTCATCGACTTCTTCTTCGGGAGCCATCGCAAGACGGCGGGCGAACTCCTCATCGCTGATTGCCTGGGGAGCAGCCAAGAGCGTCAAGAGCGCGTGGACCTGCAGCGGAGGCAAGGCGTCGATGATCTCATGCAGCCGGTCCAGGTCACTCATGGTTCTACGTTTTCAGTATACCGAGGCACGCGGAAGACTGGACGCCGTCCCGCCGCAGAACCGGCGGGTAGCGCTGGACCTCGCCATCGCAAATGCCTGCCGCTGTCCGTACGTCCCAACGGACACGTCTCGTTTGTCCCCGCCGCGTACGTCGCCGAAATCTATTGTTTCGGCCGTTTCCCGGCTTGGTATCCATCCGACCATGCATCCCGAATGTGTTCCGCCACGCTGCGAATCGTAAATTCCTCAAGCGGTGGGTCGTGATACCTTAGAGCATCCTCCGCGTGGACCCTCGCATATTTGTCCAGCTCTTCTTCAGTCATTGTGCTTTCCCTCCAGCCTGCTCAACCTACGCGCTTCGCCAAGGAGGGCGGGCCGGGGACGAGGCCGGGCGGGCCGGGGACGGACGGGCGGGCCGGGGACGGCGGGCCGGCCGGGGACGGACGAGACGTTTCCATTTATCGCTCGGCCCAGGCGGGCCGGGGACGGACGAGACGTTTCCATTTATCGCTCGGCCCAAGAAACATGGAAACGTCCCGCCCGTCCCCGCCGCGTCCGTCCGGGGCGGCCGCTGGTTTCTTTTGTCTTCAGTACG
>JBEKPK010000427.1:0-4397 GCA_049520795.1 Bryobacteraceae bacterium | reverse complement strand
GAAGGCGCTTGCGCGGCGTATTACAACTACGGAAGGCGCCTGTCGCAATGAACGACTTTACGCTCTCCTGCCCGCTGCCCATCACGAACCGCAAGACCATCGTGCTGGGCCACGGCAGCGGCGGCAAACTCAGCGCCCAGCTTATCCGCCAGATGTTTCTGCCGGCTTTCGACAACCCGCTGCTGAACCGGCTCGACGACCAGGCGGTGCTCGCAGTGGGCGGCGCGCGCATAGCTTTCACCACGGATTCCTACGTGGTGACGCCGCTGTTCTTCCCGGGAGGCGATATCGGCAGGCTGGCGGTCCACGGAACCATCAACGATCTGGCCATGAGCGGCGCCCAGCCGCTGGCGCTGAGCGCGGCCTTCATCCTCGAGGAAGGCTTCGAAATGGAGGACTTGCGGCGCGTGGTGGACTCCATGGCGGAGGCTGCCCGCGCGGCTGGCGTTCCCATAGCCACCGGCGATACCAAAGTGGTCCCGCGAGGCGCGGCGGATCGCATGTTCATCACCACTTCCGGCGTGGGCCTGGTCCCGGAGGGCGTAAACATCTCGGCCGCCAATGCCCGGCCGGGCGACCAGATTCTGCTCAGCGGCTCCATCGCGGATCACGGCATGGCGGTGATGTCGAAACGCGAAAACATGGAATTCGAAGGGGCGCTCGAATCGGATACCGCCGCGCTGCACCGCCTGGTGGCCGATATGATCGCCGCGGGGGAGATTCACGCTCTGCGCGACCCCACCCGCGGAGGGTTGGGGGCTACCCTGGTGGAGATCGCCGCCAGCGCGCGCATCGGCGTGGAGGCCGAGTCCGCCGCCATTCCGGTGCACGAGCCGGTCCGCGCGGCCTGCGAGTTGTTGGGGCTCGACCCATTGTTCGTGGCCAACGAAGGGAAACTGGTGGCCTTCGTGGCCCCGGAGAGCGCCGCCCGTGTGCTCGCGGCCATGCGCGCCAACCCGCTCGGCCGCGAAGCCGCGCGCATAGGCCAAGCAGTCGAGGCGCACGCTGGCCTGGTCCTGCTGAAAACCGAGATCGGCGGTTCGCGCGTGCTGGACCTGCCTTTTGGCGAGCAGTTGCCGCGCATCTGTTAAGAATCGCGTGCGCTTTGGAACATCGCTCCGCCGCTACCCGTTTCTCATTTTCGGACAGTACAATTCGGATTAAGGATTGCACGGGCCTGTAGGCCTCGCATTTCCTGGCATTGGCAGAGGCTTTTTTTTCGGGTGAGAAATGGACATACCGCGACAACATGCACGCAGGCACAAGATCGTCAGACGCATCGCGATCGGATTCGCCATCCTGGTTCCGGTGGCAGGGCTCACCTACTACGTAATGAAGTTGAAACCGGCCGCGCCTCCCGTGGATCGCGGGGCGGTATGGATGGACACCGTCAAGCGCGGGAACATGCTCCGCGAGGTGCGCGGGCTGGGATCGCTCGTGCCGGAAGAGATCCTCCATATACCGGCCCCTTACGGCGGGAGGGTGGAACGCATTCACGTGCTGCCCGGCATCATCGTGACGGAAGACACCGTGCTGGTGGACCTGCGCAACACGGATATGGAGCAGCAGGAGATGGACGCGCGCTGGAACCTGCAGCAGGCCGAATCGGAGCTGGCCAATCTGCGGGCCCAACTGGAGAGCCAGCGTCTCAATCAGAAGGCGGATCTGGCCAGCCTCGAGGCCCAGTTCAAGCGGGCCAAGGACAAGAACGACCACGACGAGATTCTGTTCCAACAAGGGCTGATGCTCGAACTCGACTACAAGCTTTCGAAGAGCGCGGCCGATGAGGCGGCCACCAAGTACAGCATCGAACAGGAGCGCGGAACGTCGCTGGCGGCGTCGCTCGCGGCGCAACTGGCGGCCAAGGAGACCTCCATCACGCAATTGCAGGCCATGCTGCAATTGCGGCGCGACCAGTTGGCTGCATTGAAGGTGCGGGCCGGAGTGGCCGGAACCCTGCAGCAGGTGCTGGTGCAGAGCGGGCAGCAGCTTGGGGCGGGGACGGACCTGGCGATCATTGTCCAACCCAAGAAGTTGAAGGCCGAGCTGAAGGTGCCGGAGACGCAGGCCAAGGACGTGCAGATTGGGCAGACGGCCTCGGTGGATACGCGCAATGGCGTGATTGCGGGCAAGGTTTCGCGCATCGATCCCTCGGTGCGCGAGGGTTCCGTGGTGGTGGATGTGCGCCTGGAGGGCGCGCTGCCCCAGGGTGCGCGGCCGGATTTGAGCGTGGATGGGACCATCCAGATCGAGAAGCTGGAAAACGTGGTGTACGTGGGCAAGCCGACCAACGCCGTCGAAAACGGCGTCACGGAGTTGTTCCGGGTGACCCCGGACGGCCAGGAGGCCGTGCGCGTCAAGGTGAAGTTGGGGCGCAGCTCGGTGAATGTGATCGAGGTGCTGGAGGGCCTGCAAGTGGGAGACCGCGTGATCCTGTCCGACATGTCCCAACAAGACGGCTATGACCGGGTGCGGCTGAATTAGGAGGGACGATCCCATGCGAGAGCGTATTCTGCTATTCCTGATTGCGGTGGCGCCGGCCTTCGCGGCGGAGCCGGTTTCCGCGTTTCCGCGGCCCTCCTGGTTTCGGCAGCACTTCGCGGCGCCGCGCACGAAAGTGGAGCTGCAAGCGCCGCGGCGGCTCTCCGATTATACGCTGGAAGGCAAGCTGGAGCTTTCCTTGCGCGCCTACATAGAACTGGTGCTGGCCAATAACACGGACATCGCGCTGGCGCGGCTTCAGGTGGAGACGCCCGCCAACGCCATCACGCGGGCTTTTGCGGCCTTCGACCCGAGCCTTTCGGCCAGCCTCGGCGGCACGCGGACGGCGCAGACTTCCATCAACGCGCTGCAAGGGGAGGCCACCATCAAGACGCTCGATGAGCCGTTAAGCGGAACTTACTCGCAACTGCTGCCGTCGGGGACCAGCCTTGCGGTGGGGTTCTATGCGGATCGCTTCAGCTCGAACTATGCCTATAACACTTACAATCCGGTGCTCAGCTCGGACCTGAGCGTGCAATTCCAACACCAGTTGCTGCGCGATCGCGGCGCTGCCATGGAGAAGATGAGCATCCTGGTGGCGCGGTCCGCGCTGAAGATGAGCCGGTACCAGTTGCGCGACCAGGTGACCGGCCTGATCGCCACCGCCGAGAACGCCTACTGGGATGTGGTGGAAGCGCGCGAGAACGTGAAATTGGCCTCCGAGTTCGTGGCCCTGCGGGAGGCGGCGCTCGAACGCGCGCAGAAGCAGGTGAATGCGGGCGCGCTGCTGCCGCTCGATATTTACCAGCCAAAGTCCGATTATGCTTCGGCGCGGCTCGTCGAAATCCAGAATCGACGCGTGCTGGCGCAGCGGGAGAACGCTCTGCGGCAACAAATCGGGGCGGACCTGGACCCGGCCATCCGGGAGCTGCCGATTTCGCTGACCGAGCCGCTGTCGATACCGGTGGCGCCGTCTCCCGATAAGACCGAGGCCGTGCGCCAAGCCATGGCGGCGAGGCCGGACCGGCTGGCGCTGACCACGGCGCTCGACACTGACGATATCAATATACGCCGCGCGAACGAGGCGCTGCGGCCCGGCGTTTCTCTCGTCGGCCAGTACGAAACGCAAGGCGTGGCCGGCACCTACCTGGCGACTGCCGTTCCCGGGGGGTTGGGCGACGCGTTCAATCAGATGTTTCACTTCAGCTTTCCGGTGTACTCGTTAGGCCTGCAAATGAAACTGCCAATCCGCGACCACGCGGCGGCGGCGGACCTGGCCGACGCGGGGCTGAGAAAGAAGACCGACGCCTTGTCCCTCCGCAAACTGGAACAGACCCTCCGGCTGCAGGTTCTCAATGCGGTGGATGACGTGGAGGCCGCGCGCGCCAGCCTGGAGCAGGCGCAACTGGCGCGCGACTACGCGGCCAAGCGGTTCGAATCCGAACAGAAGAAATACGACCTGGGCATCCGGGAACTGTTCTTCGTGTTGCAGGCGCAGACGGACTTAAACACCGCCGAGAACAACGTGCTCGAGCAGAACATCACCTACCGGCGCAACCTGGTGAATCTGTACAGCATCATGGGTCAGTTGCTGGAAGAGCGTGGGATCACGCTGGATTAGTTAGCCCCTGGGAACGCCGGTCTCCGTTTCGCGCCGCGACGCGTTCGCTCGGCGTTACAGGGTTGTCCATCTGGCGTTGGGGACTCTAGTGGTCTGCGGCGAACAGCATGACGATTATGCAGATAACTGTGGGGCAGCCAATCCTGGCTGCCGCCGGCTTTCAGCCGGCGTTTGCCGTATGAGAGGGCGCCGCGGACGCGAAAGAGCCGCCTGGAAAGGCGGCTGCAGGCAAGATTGCCTGCCCCACAAAACATGCAGAACTTCGGCCGCACTTACTAGCGTCTGGTAGCCTGCT
>JBEKPK010000426.1:0-4832 GCA_049520795.1 Bryobacteraceae bacterium | reverse complement strand
CCGCGTCCGCCTCGGCGTCCTTTCGCAGGGGCAGGGTGCCCATGACGACGATGTGGTCATGGGCACCCTGCCCCTGCGAAAGGACGCCGAGGCGGACGCGGCGTTGCAGGGCGTTCACAAAAAGGTCGCCGAGCTGAACGATCACATCCTGCCCGCCGGCGTGAAGATCGTCCCGGTCCGCGATCGCAGCGATCTGGTGCGCTACACCACGCATACCGTGCTGCACAATCTGACGGAGGGCGTGATCCTGGTCACCATTATTCTGATCCTGTTCGTGGGAAATGTGCGCGCCGCCCTCATCGTCGCCATGACCATCCCGTTTTCCCTGTTGTTCGCCTCCATTTGCCTGGACCTCAGGCACGTTCCGGCAAACCTCTTATCGCTGGGAGCTTTGGATTTCGGGATGGTGGTGGATGGAACCGTGGTCATGGTCGAGAACATCGTCCGGCATCTGGGTCAGCGCGACGGATCGTCGGCAACGGTTCCGGACCGGATTCGGGCGGCCGCTCACGAAGTGCAGCGGCCGGTATTCTACGCGATTACCATTATCATCACCGCGTATCTGCCTATCTTCACGCTGCAGCGGGTGGAAGGCAGGCTCTTCCGGCCCATGGCCTGGACGGTGGCGTTCGCGCTCCTGGGCGCGGTGATATTCTCGATGACCATCGCTCCGGTTCTGGCCAGTATCTTCTTTCGCAAGGGGACGCGCGAATGGCGGAATCCGGCGCTGGTCTGGATTACCAGACTATATCAACATGCCGTCACCTGGATGGTTCGTCACCATTGGGCCATGGTTGCGATCTGCGCGGCCGCGGTGTGTTGCAGCCTTTGGCTGATGCAGGGCGAAAGGATCGGATCGGAGTTTCTGCCGCACCTCGACGAAGGCGCGCTGTGGGTGCGCGGCACACTGGCGCCCAGCACCGGACCCACGGAAGCTATCCGGCTTTCGAATCAGGCTCGAATCATTCTGTGTTCCTTTCCCGAAGCGACCCAATGCACCAGTCAAACGGGACGTCCGGACGACGGCGAGGACACTACCGGCTTCTTTAACACGGAGTACTTCGTCGATCTGAAGCCCAGAGAGCAGTGGCGCCCGGTGTTCCACCAGAACAAAGAAGAGCTCATTGCGGCCATGGACCGCGAGTTGGAGAAACTGCCGGGAGCAGGCTGGGGCTTTTCCCAGCCCATCGCCGACGACGTGGAAGAAGCCATCAGCGGGGTCAAAGGACAACTTGCCACCAAGATCTATGGCGAGGATCTGCGCGTTCTCGAGGACAAAGCCAGACAGATTGCCGCGGTCATGAGTACGGTCAGGGGAATCGCCGACCTGGGAGTTTTTCGAGTTACCGGCCAGCCCAACGATAACTTCGTGGTGGATCGTGAGGCGGCCGCGCGCTATCAAATCAATGTGGCGGATATTCAGGACGCCGTTAATACCGCCGTGGGAGGGAACGCGCTCACTCAGGTATTACAAGGCGAGGCGCACTATGACCTCGTGATGCGCTATCTCCCGCAGTTCCGCAACACTAAAGAGGCCATCGAGAACATTCGACTGCTGGCGCCCACCGGCGAGCGGGTCTCCCTCGGCCAGCTTTGCAAGCTCGAAGAGCGGGACGAGGGCTCCGAGATCTACCGCGAATCGAACGAGCGGTATGTCCCCATCAAGTACAGCGTCCGCGGCCGCGATCTGGGCGGCGCCGTCGATGAGGCCATGCAGAAGGTGAACAAGCAGGTTCAGCTTCCGCGCGGCTATCACATTAACTGGGAGGGCGAATACGAGAGTCAGAAAAGATCCCAGGCGCGGCTGGGGATTATCGTTCCCTTGACCGTTTTCTTTATCTTCATGATCATCTACGGGGCCTTCGGTTCCGCCAAGTGGGCGTCCCTGAATCTGGTCAACCTCGGAGTCGCGCCCCTCGGAGGCCTGCTGGCGCTCTACTTCACGGGGACGCACTTCAGCGTATCGTCGGGCGTCGGCTTCCTGGCCTTGTTTGGCGTTTGTGTTCAGACCGGCGTGATCATGATCGAGTACATCAATCAACTGCGCGCGCGCGGGCATTCCATCGAGGAAGCGGCTATTCAAGGGGCCGTAAGAAGGTTGCGGCCGATCATGATGACCATGCTGGTGGCCACGCTGGGCCTGTTGCCCGCGGCGATGTCCCATGCCATCGGCTCGGACTCGCAGCGGCCGTTCGCCATTGTCATCGTCGGCGGTTTGATCGTAGACTTGATGATGAGCACCTTCCTGCTGCCGACGTTCTACGTCTGGTGGGCGCGGCCCACCGACCGTCTGCCGGTGGCCGAAGAGGCGAGGAGCGTGTAGGCGAGAGAAGACGCCACCGAGCGTTTCGGTGCGACGTAGCCGCGCGCTGTAGGGGCCGGGCAGGCCCGGCCCGGCCCTAGGCGCTTCGGGATTTGCGAGGGGCATAAGGGAATGATTGGCCTCGTATCAGGGCACGGCTTTAGCCGTGCCGCAACGCTACGGAAAGGAATTGGGCTTTAGCCCCCGGCGACGTGCTGCGTTTGTATGTGAAGAAGAAAGCAACAGGGGCTAAAGCCCTGATTGCTCGTCTTGGCGGCACGGCTAAAGCCATGCCCTGATACAAGGCAGCGGGGTCCAGAAAGCGAGTAAGTCATATGAAGCGAACACTGATGGTGCTTTTGGGGATGGGTTGTCTGCTCTTCGCGGATGACGAAGTCAAGCAGAAGGTCCAGGTAACCCACACTCAAACCGTGGCTTTGCCCTCGGGAGGTCAGCTTCGGTTCGTGAATTCGATCGGAGAGCTTACCGTCGAGGGGTGGGACAGGCCCGATGTCGAGATCACCACCATCCAATCGACCACCGCCGAATACGCATCCCGGGATCGCGATATGGCCTCTCGCGAGCTGGACAGGGTTAAAGTTTCGGTGGCGCCCCAGGGAACGGATCTCGTCATCACGACGGTTTATCCCCGGCGCCGGGCTCTATCGCCCGCCCGGTTGCTGGGACCGGCCACCGGCTTCGACCTGGATTACCACGTCAAGGCCCCCAGGAACGCCGCGCTGACGGTGGATCACGCCAATGGGGAAGTGCACGTCACCGATATGACGGCCGACATCCGCGCCAGCGTCCATACTGGATTGATCACGCTGAACCTCCCTCAAGAAGGCCTTTACGATATCGACGCCAAAAGCAAGATCGGCGAGGTGATATCCGAGTTCCCAGGGCATAGGGAACGCATCCGGCTGTTCGGCCATCAGATCTTCCAGGGAGCGCCGGCTCCGCACAAGCTATACCTGAGAGCCGCCTTCGGAGACATCATTATCTTCAAGATTGAAAAGCCGCCCAGCGGGGCGACGATTCAGGTCAAGTAGACGCCGCCGCGCCGGCGCAAACCACACCCGGGTGAGCGGTGGATTATTCCGCCAGCGGCGGCGTGGCCGATATCCCGCCCAGGAACACCGTCACCATTTCCTCCACCACGCGGCGGCGATTCCGTTTCCCGAACCGGCCGGGATAGAGCATGCCAAGCTGGCCGTGATAGGAGAGCATGCCGATCAGGCCGCGCGCGGCAAGTTCGGCGTTCACCTTGCGGAAGGCCCCGGCGCGAATGCGGCGGCGGATGTACCCCGACACCAGCCTGTAGAGGACCAGGAACAACCGCTCAAAAAACAGATCGGCCAGGTCATGGCGCTCCAGGCAACTGAAGAAGAGCAGGCGGAACATTTCGGGGTCGTGCTCGTAGCGCTCCAGGACCAGGTCGCCCAAGGCTGAGAAGAACGCCCGGTCGTCGCTGCCTTTAGAGAGCTCCAACAAAGTTCCGGCGTGAGCGGATCCTTCGGCCGCCTTAGCCTCGATGATGGCGGCGTACAGATCGCGTTTGGCGCGGAAATGCTGGTAGAGGACCGGCTCGGTGACGCCCAGGGCGGCGGCCAGCTCACGGGTGGTGGCGCCGCGAAAGCCCTTCTCGGCGAAAAGCCGGCTGGCCGAGCGGACAATCGCCGCCCGCCGTTCCGCGCTTCTCATCCGCACGCCCATGCCAGAGTGAACCTAGCGTTCGCTAATAAAGCGTATCATAGCACGGGGGCGCTCACCCACCCGGGGAGGGTGCGCGACAGAGAAAGTGGCGGCGTTCCCGATTCTTAAGCAGTTCGCAGGAACCTAGCCCACCCGGTCCTCAAGAGCCTTTCTCCAGCCCGTGAGTCGCGGTAGGGACGTCATCGCTGACCGCCCCCCGCACAGATCCGTACGGGCGCCTTTAACGCATACGGCTCCTGCCTTGGATCATGGCGTCGAATGTGGCTGCGGCAGCCACCGGCGAAATAGCCCCGCCAGGCGCTCCCAACTCGGCGGGTGCTTTTGACTGCGACGGCATATTATGTGCCGCCACAATCGCACCAGCCGGAATCGAAAGGCGCTCAGAGTCGGTATGTTCCCCGGCACTGCATAGTACTGAAAGTAGCCGCGGACGACGGATTGCATCCATTCGCCCGTGCTGCGCAGCGGGTCGTGCATGCGCTTCCTCAACTCCCCCTTGATGGCTTGGAGCTTGGCGCGCATCTTCTTCCCCGCCGTCTTCCGCCGGACAATAAAGCTCGTCCCATTCCGGGCTTTCCCACAGGTGTGCGTGAAACCCAGGAAATCGAACGTCTCCGGCTTGCCCTTTCCACGCTCCCGCCGGTTCGATATGGCGAATCTCCCGAACTCGATCAGTCGCGTTTTCTCCGGGTGCAGTTCCAACCCGAACTTCGCCAGCCGCTCCCCTAATTCCTTCTGGAAGCGAACGGCCTCGGCCCGGTGCTCGAACCCCAGCACGGCATCGTCGGCGTAGCGGATGACGATCATCTCGCCC
>JBEKPK010000425.1:0-4409 GCA_049520795.1 Bryobacteraceae bacterium | reverse complement strand
CCTTACACTCGAGATTCGCATAGCATTCGTCGATGAGCGGCGCCTTGACTCGCCGGGCGGCCGCCGGCGTGAGACCGAAGGTCGCGAACTTATCGGTTTTTGCCCCGGAGGTGTTCCCGCAGCCCACCACCTTTTCCACCAACTCCACCGTGGGGATGTTGATGACGCATTCCTTGGTCGACTTCAGAACGCCGAAAGTGTAGTTCCGGTCGCTGATCACGCAACCTACCAGCGGCGGCTCGAACTCCATCATCGTGTGCCACGACATAGTCATGATATTCGGCCGTCCACGGCGGACGGTGGTGACCAACACGACCGGGCCGGGCTCAAGCAAGCTATAGACCTTGGACAGGGGAAAGCGTTTTTTCGACATTTCGCGCCTCGGTTTCAATTATCACGGAGCGGTTGCGGCCGCAATCGGGTCAGTCCGGCGATGTCTAACGCCTCGAAGACCGGGTAGACGCTAATCCGGTCGCCGTCCCGAACCCGACAGGCGAAATCCACCGATTGGCCGTTGACCAGGATGAGATCGACCTGGGTGTGGGGAACGCCGAGCGATTCGATGCGGTCCTTGACGGTTGCGACATCCGGGAAACTATGCTGGAACTCCGTAAAACGGCGCTCCGGCGGCAGAAAATCGTTGAGTCCCGCGTAGAAGCGGAAGTTGGCAACTGGCATGACATTGGCCACGGCCCTATCCCGCCCTTCTCACAGACACTCGGCCGTGACAACGTGGCGCACGCACTCGTGCGCGCCGCGTCGGGACACATGCCGGCGCCCCGGCTCGACGGACTGTCGGCGCCCCCGAACGTGTCGAGAAGAGTCTCGACACGGCACGCACGAGTGCGTGCGCCACATCTCGGGCCACGTGGTAGACGATCCTTAGCCGCCTGTCGAAGCCATTTCGCCGCTTCGTTACGCAGCAATTCGTCCGGCGTCATAGAGCAGTTTCCCTTCGCGCACGATGGTGGCAGGCAGCGATGCGACGACGTAGGCGGCGCGCGCGTCGAAATCGGTGCAGGGCAATCGCACCACATCCACCGCCGCTTGCAGACCGCCAAGACGACTGTGAATGCTCCGGTCGCGGTAGAGGCTCGGCGGCGCATCGTCCGGCAGCACGACGCAGAAATCCAGATCGCTGTCCGGCCCGGATTCCCCTCGGGCTTCGGAGCCGAAGCGGTAGATGCGAACCGGCCGATAGAACTCCACCAGCGGGCGGGTAATCTCGTCGATCACCTCCTGTTTCGTGAGTTGACTTTGCATGGCTTGCCCGAACGCCGTCTCTCCGAGGGCAGCGCAGTTCAAACGCCGGAGGCCATGGATGGCCGCCGGTTGCGGAACGAAGCCAATTGGGCTTCGGATAGAATTGCGGAGCCAAGCCAATTAAGCTCCGGACAAAGTTGCGAAACAAAGCCAATTGGGGCTCGGACGAGGTTGCGAAACGAAGCCAAATGGGCCTTGGACAAGGTTGCGAAACGAACCCAATTCGGCGCAATTATCGGGTCGGAGCGGTCTGGCCCGCGGGGATGGGATCTCATATCTGTTTTGCTCGCCGGCTTGGCTTTTGGAGCCTTGCCGGGGCTGGAGGAACCGGTTCCTTTCTCCTCTCGGGGAGGAGTACAAGCCGCTATGGCCGCCTTACGAACGTTGCTCCACGTATGAATCCGACTTTGAGCCCCCGCGCGGTATTGGGCGCCGGACGTGGTTCCGAAACGAGCTGCTTCTCGGCGAGCGAGCAGCCTTTTTTCGATTTCAGAGTAGCAGGCGGGTCAGGCGGGGGATGGGCGGCGCGGCGAGCAAGTCGTTGAAACCGATGGGCGAGTAATTTTGCGGGGGCTGTGACCGGGAAAATGCCGCCCGGTTCCACGGGCGCCGTCAACCCGCCACGGGCAGCCCGAGCCACTTCCCAACGGGGCGCGCCGGCCATGGGCCAGGCGCCGGAGATATCGAGCAGTTCGCGGGTTCCCTATGGAACCAACTTAGGCATGCAAGTCAGGTACGAGCTCTTGATGTCCGAGGTATCCCGGTACTGTTTCACATACGCATCCCACGCCGCGTCCTGCTTTGGCGCCGTTTCCTTCCCGCCCGGCGGGCGGACATGATAGGTAACCACTTCCGTGTCCGAGTATTTCATCGCGCCCGTTTTTTCGTCGACCTGAATGACCCGTGAAGCGACGATGACGTCGTCGTTATAGCCGTGGCTCCGGTACCAAGCTTTGTGGGCCGCGACCGCCGCCATGAAACCCGGCATCGCGCCTGGCTTGATGGTAGACACCCGAACGATGGCGATATCGCCGTTACAAGCCGGCGGGGCGTTTTGCGCCAGAGCCGGCGAAACCTGAAGGACCGCGAGAGCGGCCAGGGCAAGCGCAACGCGCATAACCGTCAATCTCCTCGCAGGGCATAATATCATCCGCGAGCGCGTTTAGTTCGGGCCACGAACCATGGTCTGTGCCTCGACATACGTTTGTGGAGGCAATCCAGGAGATTTCCGTAGCCGAAGAGCAATGGAGGACTGTGCAGCGAGGTCTCGCGGGACGGCTCTGACGCAAGCGGGGAAACCGGGGACATCCGAATTGCACAGTGCCGAATTGCACAGTTCTGCCGAGAGCCCCCGCCCGCGTCCTCCGCCCAATCAAGTGGCGATCAGGCTCTCGGCAATGGTGTAATTCGGCACTGCCCCTGGTTCCGCCAGAGTAGGCAGCCCAGGTACTCGAGGCGGGCGCATGCGCCCGACCGCGCCGCTTTGACTCTCCGAGGTTAGCGCAGTTCAAGCGCCGGATGCCGTGGATGGCGACACCGAGTTGTGGAACGAAGCCAATTGTGCCTGGGACAGGGTTTCGAAACGAAGCCAATTTGGGCGGCGGACGGAGTTGCGAAACGAAGCCAATTGGGTTCGTACCATGCTGCGGGACGAAGCCAATTTGGAAGGCTCGGCCGGGGTTGCGAAGCGAAGCCAATTTGGGCGGCGGACGGAGCTGCGGAACGAAGCCAATTTGGGGCTCGGCCGAAGTTGCGAAACGAAGCCAATTGGGAACATTGCTCCATGGGTGAATCAGACCTTTGATGCCCGCACGCGGGATTGGGCGCGGGACGTGGCGCCGAAACGCGGTGCTTCCCGGCGTGCGAGCGGCGTTTCTTGAATTTGAGAGTAGCAGGCGGGGTGGGTGAGGGTTGCGCGGTGGTGCGGGTAAGTCATTGAGAAGGCGGGGTGGATTATTTTGCCGGGGCTGTGACTCAAAGTGGATGACTACCATCCGGTTTCAGATGCTGCTGCACTTGCTATAATTCCAGACCAGCCGCCCCTTTTGGCTTGGGTCCAGTTCGCAGCTTTCCGGCGGCAGTGAGGGTTATGTGCCGGCTGACGAATCGGAGTTCTTCAATAAGTACTTCCCCGGTTTTTCGTCTGATTTCCAGGTTTTGACCAGAGGCGACGGCAGAAACGGCTATGCGCCCCTTGGCTGGCAGTGGCGCCTGTTCAAGCAGTTCTGTCAAAACGATATTCGAAAGGTCTGCGACCTACCAACTGGGCTGGGCAAGACGAGCGTCATCCATATCTGGTTGCTTGCGTTGCGTCGCCAGATTCTGGAGAACATGCCACGGTTGCCGACGCGTCTGGTGTATGTCGTCGACCGCCGAACCGTGGTTGATCAGGCGACCCAGATTGCCGAGGGGGCCAAGAAGAACCTCACATCGTTGGGCTTGGCCGACGACTGGCTGTCCGTCAGCACCCTTCGCGGTCAGTTTGCGGACAATCGTGAATGGACGACCGATCCGTCGCGGCCAGCGATTATCATCGGGACCGTCGACATGATTGGTAGCCGGCTGCTTTTCAGCGGCTACCGCAGCAGCTACAAACGGCGCCCGCTTGATGCCGGACTTCTGGGGCAGGATGCGCTCCTGGTGTTGGATGAAGCGCATCTTTCCGAGCCGTTCGCAAAGTTGGTTCGGGCCCTCAGCGATGAGGGCACGTTCCAGCAAGGGCAGGGTAAGCCAATGCGTGTCATGTGCATGTCGGCCACAACCGCCGGCGACGACCCGCACCGGTTCAAACTGGAAGAGACCGACCTTGAAGGCACCCCTGATACCAACCCCATTATTCAACGGTACGAAGCGAAAAAGCGGCTCAGCATTAGCACCCCCCTCGACAAGAAGGCGGTTGAAACCGGCATCATCGAGGCTGCGACCCGTCTCGCGGGGGACGGCGCGCGCGTTGTGATATTCGTGAGACGGCCGGAGGACGCTCAACGCATAGAGAGAGATATTGGAAAGCTCAAGCCTTTCCTCAACGCTGTTACAGTTCTTACCGGGACAATGCGCGGCTTGGAACGTGACGAACTGCTCGAAAGACCAGTCATGAAGCGGTTTCTCGACGGCGACGAGAGGCCGGAGGATAGACCCGGAAAGGC
>JBEKPK010000424.1:0-4430 GCA_049520795.1 Bryobacteraceae bacterium | reverse complement strand
GATCCGTTAGCCTCCGTGCCGGCGCCGGCCGTTGGCGCATGCAACTTCAACAACTACAGTCCCGGCTATGGGACCTGGACCCTCAATCCCGGCGTTTATTGCGGCGGAATCACGATCAGCAACGGCGCCACGGCCACATTCAATCCGGGCGTTTATATCATTAATGGCGGCGCGCTGACGCTGGTCGGCGGAACCACAGACACAGGCAGCGGAGTGATGTTCTATCTCACCGGGACGAATGCATCCTATGGTTCCGTGACCATCTCCAACGGCGCCAACGTCACCTTCTCGGCGCCGACATCGGGCACCTACATGGGGGTCGTGTTTTTCCAGGATCGGTCGATTACGTCGTCTTCGAACGCGACGTTCGCCGGCGGAGTCAACATGAAAGTGACCGGAAGCCTGTATTTTCCCACGACGTCGGTATCGTACTCGAATGGGGCCAGCACCAATGCCTACGTGGCTATCGTCGCCGATCAGGTGTGGTTTACGGGCGGAACAAACATCACCTACGATTCCACCGGATTGAAGACCGGTCTCTTCTCGAAATCCGTTGCGCTGGTGCAGTAGGCGCCGGACGCGAGAGAGAAAGCCTGGGCATCCGTGGAGCGCGCCGGCGGAAGCCGTGCGGATCGCCCAAAACGCCGGGTCGTGGATCGCGCTAAATTAGTTTATTCAGCCAGACAGAGGGCTGAATATTTCCGGAGGCTCCCCACCCGTGCATACACCCAGATTCGCGTGGCCTTTCGCCGCCGTGGCTTGTGGCGCGCTGGCCGGCGCGGCGTTGGCCGACGAAGGCATGTGGACTTTCGACAACCCGCCCATCAAGCTGTTGCGCGAGAACTACAACTTCACTCCCACCCAGGCGTGGCTCGATCACATTCGCCTGGCTTCGGTGCGCATGAACGATGGCGGCTCGGCCTCATTCGTCAGCCCGCACGGCCTGCTGCTGACCAACCATCATGTGGCCCGCGGGCAACTGCAGAAGAACTCCACCCGGGAGCACGACTATATCAAGGATGGCTTCTATGCCGCCGCTCCGGAGCAGGAGATGAAATCGCCGGACGCCGAAGTGAACGTGCTGGCGTCCATGGAAAACGTCACGGCCCGCGTGGCCGCCGCTCTCCGGAACGCCAAAACGCCGGAAGAGCAATTCGCCGCGCGCCGCTCCGCCATCGCCCGGATCGAGCGCGAGAGCCTCGAAAGCACCGGCCTGCGCTCCGACGTGGTAACGCTCTACCAGGGCGGCGAGTACTGGCTGTATCGCTACAAGAAGTACACCGACGTACGGCTGGTGTTCGCGCCGGAGCAGCAGATCGCCTTCTACGGCGGGGACCCGGACAATTTCACCTACCCGCGCTACGATCTGGACCTGGCCATCTTCCGCGTTTATGAAAACGGCAAGCCCATCGACAGCTCCAACTACCTGAAGTGGAACCCCAAGGGCGCGGCGGACAACGAACTGGTATTCGTCTCCGGCCATCCGGGCTCCTCGGAGCGCATGGATACGGTCGCGGAACTCGAGAATCTGCGCGACAACGGCGAACCCAACTCCATCAAGATCCTAAAAAGCCGCATCGCCACTCTGGAGAAGTACTCGGCCCAGGGCGCGGAGCAGGCCCGCCAGGCGGCTTCGGCGATCTTCAACCTGGCCAACAGCCTGAAAGCCCATGAGGGCCGTTTGAAGGGGATCGAGGACCCCAACGTGATGGGCAAGAAGCGCGCCGAGGAACAGGATTTCCGCTCCCGGGTGGCGGCCAACGCCGAATGGAAGGCCGCGTATGGGGGAGCTTGGGACGCCATCGCCGCCGCGCAGAAGACGGCCGCCACCCGCGCCAAGCAACGCCTCTACCGCGTGCTCGATTCCCAGTACGCCAGCCTGGCCGGCACGATCGTGCAGTACGTGGCCGAGATCCGGAAACCCGATGGCGAGCGCATCGAGGGCTATCACGAGGCGGAGCTCGATTCGCTTCGCCAGCGTATGTTCTCTCCCGCGCCGCTCTATCCGGCCATGGAGATAGCCCGCATGGCCGGCATGCTGGAGCTTTCCCTGGCCGAACTGGGTCCCACGGACGAGTACATCAAGACCGTGTTGGGCGGCCGCACGCCGCTCGAGGCCGCAACCGCTTTCGCCAACGGAACGAAACTCGCCGACCCCGCTTTCCGCCGCCAGCTTGTGGATGGCGGCCCCTCCGCGGTGGCCGCTTCCACCGATCCCATGATCGTACTGTTGCGCCGGCTCGACCCGCTGCGCCGCGAACTGGTCAAGTGGTACGAGGACAGCGTGTCGAGCGTGGTCGAGCGCGCCGGCGAGCAACTCGGGGAAGCGCGCTTCGCGGCCTACGGCAAATCCACCTATCCCGACGCGACCTTTACCCTGCGGCTCTCCTACGGCAGGGTGCTGGGCTATCCCATGAACGGCACAAAGGCGCCGTATAAGACCACTTTCTACGGGCTCTACGACCGCGGCCTCGGCTTCGATTTCGCGCCGCCGTTCGACCTGCCATCCCGCTATGTGGAGGGCCGCGATAAGCTCGACCTATCCACTCCGCTCGATTTCGTGACCACCAACGACATCATCGGCGGCAACTCGGGCTCGCCGGTGATCAACGCCAAGGGCGAGATAGTGGGCCTCATCTTCGACGGCAACATCGAATCGCTGGTGGGCGATTTTGTTTACGAAGGCGAAACCAACCGCGCCGTGGCGGTCCATACCGGCGGCATGACCGAAGCCCTGAGAAAGCTCTACGGCGCCCAGAAGCTGGTGGATGAGCTGCTGGGCAATTGAGAACCGGCGGTGGGACGGACGATCGGTCTATGTCGTCCGTCAATTGTCGTCCGTCACACAGCCCGCCCGTTTCCGTCTGCGATATGATACCCAAATGCCGAAAACAACGAATCCCATTCCTCCCGGCTTCCACACCGTGACGCCGCACCTGATCGTCAACGGCGCCGCGGCTTTCGCCGGCTTCCTGGAGCGCGCTTTCGGGGCCGTCGAACTATCCCGCGGGGCCGGCCCCGGAGGCAAACTCATGCACGTTGAAATGCGCATCGGCGATTCCATCGTCATGTTCAGCGACGATTTCACCGAGGAGTTTCACCTGCCGCCGCTGGCCCAGGGACGCGCGCCGTTTTCCCTGCATCTCTACGTGACCGACGCCGATGCCGTATGGAACCAGGCCGTGGCCGCCGGCTGCGAGATCGTGATGCCGCTTGCCGACCAATTCTGGGGCGACCGCTACGGCCACGTCAAGGACCCTTTCGGGTTCACCTGGTCCATCGCCACGCGCAAGGAAAACCTCACGCCGGAGGAAATACAGGAACGCCAGGCCAAAGCGTTCGGACATCCATAGGATTCGTGCCGATGGACGGTTCCAAAGCGCGGCCATGAATCTCTCCGGTCTGCATCTTTTCGTCGCCACTCCCTGTTACGGCGGGCTGGTGCATCAGCGTTACATGCAGTCGGCCATCGCTCTGCTCCAGACCGGCCCCGCCCTCGGTTTCCGCGTGTCCATTGAGCTGCTGGGCTATGACTCGCTCATCACCCGCAGCCGCAACACGCTGCTCGCGAAGTTCCTCGACGCGGAATCGGCGACGCACCTGCTCTTCGTCGACGCCGATATCGCGTTCGAAGTGGAACAGGTGGCGCGGATGCTCCGTTTCGACCGGGATGTGGTTGCCGGAATGTATCCACTCAAGACGATTCAATGGGATGCCGACGCGGCCGCGCGGGCTCACTCGGGCGAGCCGCTCGACTTCGCGCCGCTGCGCTACGTGGGCGTCCCCTGCGAGGGAGAAGAACTGGAATCAAGGGATGGATTCGTCACCGGTCTCTTCGCCGGCGCCGGGTTCCTGCTGGTCAAGCGCGCCGCGATCCGCCGCATGATCCAGGCGTTCCCGGAGACCCGCTACGGCGCGGTGCACACTCAGGCTGTGCCCGCCAGCAGCCCCAATCAGTACGCGCTGTTCGATTGCATGATCGACCCCGACACCGGACATTACCTGAGCGAGGATTACGCGTTCTGCCGGCGCTGGCGGTCCATCGGCGGCCACGTCTGGCTCGATACCCAGGGAGAACTCACCCACATCGGCCCGCACGAGTTTGCGGGGCGGCCTCGTCTGCGTTAACCGAAGCTTCTCACGTGTGTTCCGGTGTGATGGCGTGGCGGGCGCTCCCGCCTGCCAACGGGCTTCGGTAGACGGCGCCCGAGCTTCGCTCGGGTCTGCAGTTTCTACATTTTTCGTGAGATCTCCGCGCCTTGCGGCCACCATCCATTTGGAGTCGCCTACTACCTAGCCCGGAGGGCCAAACATTGACCGGCCGGGGACATAGTTGACACTTTAGACCGGCGACATGGTTGACAACGTTTCAGATCCGGAAGTGTGGTTCATCGAAGTGGCAGAGAATCCCGGCTGCCCCCTTTTCCTTC
>JBEKPK010000423.1:0-4439 GCA_049520795.1 Bryobacteraceae bacterium | reverse complement strand
GCCATCGCGCGCGAGCTGAGCCTCCCGATCCGCTACGTGGGAGTGGGCGAGAAGGTGGACGACCTGTTGCCGTTCGATCCCGGGAAATTCATCGCGTCGCTGTTCGAAACATGAAACCGGAACTGATGCGTGAGGCGATCGGGTTGGCGCGCCAGGGCCGCGCGCTGGCCAGCCCGAATCCGATGGTGGGCGCCGTGCTCGAGCGCGGCGGCGAGATTGTGGGGCGCGGCTTCCACACCTGGGAGGGGCAACAGCACGCCGAGCGGATGGCGCTCGAGGAAGCCGGAGAGAAGGCCCGCGGGGCCACCCTCTACCTGAACCTCGAGCCTTGTTCCCACGCCGGGCGCACGCCGCCGTGCGTGGACGCCCTGATCGCCGCCGGGGTGGCGCGGGTGGTGGCCCCCATCGAAGACCCCAACCCGCTGGTTTCGGGCGGCGGTTTCCGCAAGCTGCGCGAGGCCGGGGTGGAAGTGACGATGCTGTCCGAGTTCGCCGCCGAGGCGGAGAAGCTCAACGAACCGTTCCTCCATTTCATGCGCACGGGAAGGCCGCTGGTGACGCTCAAGACGGCCATCACTCTCGATGGCAAGATCTCCGCTCCGGACGACAACCGCGGTTGGATCACCAGCGAGCGGGCGCGCGCGCACGTGCAGGAATTGCGGCACGATTCCGACGCCATTCTGACCGGCATCGGGACCGTGCTGGCCGACGATTGTCTGCTCAACGACCGCACCGGCCTGCCGCGCCGCCGCCCGCTGCTGCGGATCGTGATGGATTCACAACTTCGCATGCCCATGGAATCGAGAATGGCGCGCTCGGCGGCGGACGACCTGCTGCTGGTGACCACTTCGGCCTCTTCCGCGGAGCGGCGCAGGGCGGCCGCCGAGCGCGGGGCCCGCGTGCTGATGTTCAACGGGCCAGGCGGCCGCGCCGACCTGCGGTCCGTGATCGACTGGCTGGCGCGCGAGCGCTATCTTTCCCTCCTGATCGAGGCCGGCAGCAAGATGAACTGGACGGCGCTCGAAAGCGGGCTGGTGGATCGCATTTTCTTCTATTACGGTCCGAAAATCCTGGGTGGATTGGAGGCGCTGCCGCTGGCGGGCGGAATCGGGCGGCGCCGCCGGGCCGACGCCATCCGCGTGCGCCGCGTCGCCATTCACCCGATTCCGCCCGATGAGTTCGCCGTGGAAGGGTATCTGGATGTTCACGGGAGTCGTTGAGGAGTTGGGGGCCGTCGAATCGCTTGCGGTCCGCGCGGCGGGAGCGCGGCTGCGGGTGCTCTGCTCGCTGGTCACCGGCGACATGCGCGTGGGAAGCAGCATCGCGGTGAACGGAGTGTGCCTCACGGCGGTGGATCCTCGCGCGGATTCGTTCACCGTCGACGTGGCCCCCGAAACCCTGCGCCGGAGCAACCTGGGCGGCCTGCGCGCGGGCTCGCGGGTGAACCTGGAGCGGCCGCTTTCCGCCTCCGGAAGACTGGACGGCCACATCGTGCAGGGCCACGTGGACGCGACCGGCGAGTTTCTTTCGGCCGAGCCGCTGGGAGACGAGAACTGGTGGCTGCGCGTGCGCGTTCCCGCGGAACTGGAACTCTACCTGGTGGAGAAGGGCTCCATCGCCATCGACGGCATCAGCCTGACCATAGCGGAGCTAGAGGGAGGAATCCTCTCGGCGGCCATCGTGCCGCACACCTGGCGCAACACCACGCTGGCTGGATACCGCCCCGGCGCGCGCGTGAACCTGGAATGCGACATCCTGGCCAAATACGTGGCGAAGGCGCTGGGCAAGGCGGGCGGAAGGGAGCCGCTGACGATGGAACGGTTGCGCGAGAACGGGTACTGAGAGGGCGGTATGCCTGGCACATGCTGGCTCAGATCGCCTTGCCATATGATCGACCTTTCCCGAGATTGCATGGTTCGCAAAGCGTCTGCAGGTTCTCTAGAATAGTTTTCCCACCATCGGCCCAAGGAATGATGTGGTCGGCATGCAGCGTGACCCCGTGCTGTGGTGGGTTCTTGCCGCAAGCAACACACCGAAACCCACCTCTGAGATGAACTTGCCATTTGAGACGCAAGGGAATGTCATGCCGGTCCGCAATGGAGCAACCAGTTGGGAACCCGGCCCATCGGAGCCGCCTTTGGGACCGCGGGGCCGGGTGCGGGCAGTTAGAAACATATTGACAACGTATATACTTTGCGCAACAATGCAATCGTGGCCGACGGAATCGAGTTCGATTGGGATGCCGTGAACGCGAACCACCTGGCGGCCCACAAGGTGGCGGCCCGGGAGTTTGAATCCGTCTTGCGGAATTCTCCGCTGGATTTGGCGTACGAGGTGGTGAATGGCGAAGAACGATACCGGTCGGTGGGCATCACCGACTCCGGCAGATTGCTGGTCGCCATCTGGACGTTACGGAATGGCAAGGTTAGAGCCGTGACTGCGTTCCCGGCGGGCGCCGCATATAAGAAGCTCTTTCCGGAGAGAAAACGATGAAAAAGCCAAGCAAGCGCACAGTACCGGCCTTCGCTTCCGAATCGGAGGAAGCCGCGTGGTGGTACGAGAACCGGAAGTCCCACGACAGAGAATTCATAGCGGCCGTGGAGAGTGGCGAGGCGCAGGCGCTTACCGGGGCGAAGTTGCGGGAGCGGATCGAAGCATCGAAAGCCAAGACCCCCGCCCATGTGATTTCGCTTCGGGTTCCGGAAGCGGACCTGGCGATGGCCCGGAGGCAGGCGGATCAAAAAGGGCTTCCTTACCAGACCTACATCAAATCGCTATTGCACGAAACGCTCGCCCAGCGCGAAAAGCGAAAGGCGGGATGAGGAGGTCGGAAAAGGCCGCCCGAGAGCGCCTGGCGGCTATCCCGCCTTCAGCGCCGCCCCTTTGCGTTCGAAGGCTTTGGGCCACCAGGCGCCGGGGACGAAGAAATCCCGCCACGTGAGGCTGCATTCCTCCACCATTCGGAGGCCGTACTCGGAGCGGCCCAGATCGGCGGGGCCGGTGTTGTTGGTGCCGAAGGTGAATTTGCAGCCGGCCTGCTTGGCCATGCGGATAAAGGCGGGGCTGGGCAGCTTGTAACGGCTGTTGATCTCGATAGCCACCTGGTTCTTCGCCGCCGCATCCACCACCTTCTTCATGCGCGCTTCGGTCCACAGGCGGTCGTAATCCTTGGCGATCACGTCGGGCAGGAAAGTCGGATTGACGTAGATGTCGATGGGTTCGCGCTCGATGATGCCGGTGGCGCGTTCCACCAGAGTATCCATGAACTCCTGGGGATCGGCGATGGTCCCCACCTCTTCGGGAATCCACAACCGCATGCGCTTGCCGTGGTTGTCGGTCCACGTCATGGAATCGGTGAAGACGTAATCGAACAGGGCCACGGCGCGGCGGGTGAACATCCGCATCCACTCGCGGCCTTCGGCCTGCATGGCGATGAAGACGGGCTGGCCCTTCATGCTCTCGAAGAAGGCCTGCGCGCCGGCGTCGTTCTCGATGGGAAAACCTTGGCCGCAGTTCACGGCCAGGCCGTAAAAGACGCCGTCGCGCCGGGATTTCTCGAGCGCCTGATCGAGGGTAAGACCTTCCTTGAGGTGCACGTGGTAATCCACCACGGGATAATTCTGCGCGCCGAGGGAGATGATCTGCTTGAACACGTCATCGGCTACCGGCGCGACGCCGGCGGGCGTGGGCGTATTGTCGGGCAGGGGGCGCACGCGAACGCTCCGGAAGAGGACGCGCGACCCTTCGTCGTGACATTCCAGCGCGAACGTGCCCTTATCCAGATAGCGAGCGGTCGCCTGCCCGGGCGGGATTACGGGAGGCGTCGGCTCGGTGTAATCCACCACCAGAACGCCGTTCAGGCGGATCTGCACGTTCTTGCCGCGCACCAGAGCGTTGAGCTTGAACCACTGGTCTTCGGCTTGAAGCTGCTTGTAGACGCCGCGCACTCCCCGGAGCGACCCGGTCTTTTCTCGATCGCGGAACGCGCCCTCGCCGGGGTCCACGTTGTTGACCTGGATTTCGAAGCCCTTCACCGGGGAGCCGGATTCCTGGTAGGCGGTGTGGAAATAGACGCCCGAAGCGGATACGCGCCGGGTGCGGACCTCCACTTCCAGCTCGAAGTTGCGAAATACCGCCCCATTCACCGGCCCGGTATAGAAGAGGTGCGAGATGGGCCCCTGGGCGGTAAGCTGGCCGTCGGCAACGGTCCAGGAACTCTGGTTCCCGCTGGGTCGCCAGCCGGCGAGGCTCTTGCCATCGAAGAGGTCCACCCAGCCATCGGCGGCTGAAGCCAGGGGCGCGGCCGCCATCGCGCCCATAAAAACGCGGCGAGTCATGTCGAATTTCGGAGTCATCATTCCTCCCGGCCAGTATAAGTCCGCGCGGGGGCCGCGTCCAAGTGCGCGGCGTTGCGCGAGATAATTCGTGCATGGGGTTTG
>JBEKPK010000422.1:0-4453 GCA_049520795.1 Bryobacteraceae bacterium | reverse complement strand
GAGTGCAGGCGCGCCACATTCACGGCGCTCACGAATTCGTCTTCGGATTCGAGATTACGCGGCGGCAATACAACGGATACCGGTCCGACTCCAGCCGCCCCGATATCGCTTTCATCGCCGACTCGCAGAACGACGCCATAACCAACCTCCGGCTGGGCCTGCCCTATTCGATGGTCGAATCCATCGGCGATCTCTCGGCCGGATTTCGCATGTGGGAGATGCAGTACTACGCCGGCGACACCTGGCGCGCGGGCGCCAACCTCACCCTGAGTTATGGGCTTCGCTACGAACCCAGCCCGGCGCCCAATGAAGTCAACCATCCCGGCGCCATCCCATACGGGTGCGATTGCCACGCCCTGGCGCCCCAAGTGGGTCTGGCGTATCGCCTTCCCGGAGCCGCCGGCGTGTTGCGCGCGGGCTACGGGCTGCAGTATGGTCCCATCCTTCCGTCTTCTTACGCCTGGATACGCTCCAACCCGCCGGCCAACGAGGTGCTCATGATTCAGCAGCCGGATCTGATCCAGGCCCTCACGGCCGCCAGCGGAACGTCCTTCGCCGGGGCCACCCAGGGGCGCGCGTTTCTCACGGTTCTGGACCCTAACATGGTCCTGCCGTATTCCAACCAGTACAATGCCGGTTGGGAGCGGGAGTTGGGCGGATCATGGCATGTGCAACTGGGGTATGTGGGAAGCCGTACGAACAAACTGATTATGATCCGATCCCTCAACCGCGGGCTGATTATCCCGGGCATGAACATGACCGAGGATAACGTCGACCAGCGGCGCCCCGACCAGAGCTACAGCTCGATTCGCGACGTCGAGAACGGCGCGGATGCCTCGTACAACGCCGCCGTGGCCAGCGTATTCCTGCCCCGCTGGAGAGGCTTGCATGTGGATGCGTCGTATTGGTTCAGCAAGTCCATGGACGATGGCGCCGGCTTCGCCGATCAGGGACCTTTGTCGCACACCGACAGCCAGTGGGAGTTTGAAACGCAGAAAGACCTGAAGGGACTCTCGGATTTCGACCAGCCGCATTCGTTCCGAGGGCGGGTTTCGTATGAAAATCCTTCGTCTGTTTCGGCCACGCGCTGGGTTCGGGCTCTGGCCGGAGGCTGGACTTTTTCGGCCATCGCCTTGTTCAAGAGCGGCACGCCATTTACCGTATTCACGGGCTCCGACGCGCCGGGATTCGGCAACGTGGACGGAACCCCCGGGGACCGGCCCAACCTCCTCGACCTGGCCGTCCTGGGCCGCACCATTGGCAACCCGGATACGTCCAGGCAGTTGCTGCCGACCTCCGCCTTCGCGTTCCTCACGCCGGGAACGCTCGAGGGGAACCTGGGCCGCAATACCTTTCGTAAGGGCCCCATCCGCAATGTCAACGCTTCGGTGTCGCGGCGATTTGCGGTGTGGAGGGAGAAGCCGCTGACCTTCCGGGCCGAATCCGTTAACGTCTTCAACACGCCGCAATTCGCCGCGCCGGATAACATGCTTACCGATTCGAGCTTCGGGGCCATCACCAACACGCTGAACAACGGAAGAAGTCTCCGTCTGGCGGCCAGCTTCGAGTTCTGACAGGCGAGCGGTACAATACCTTCAGGCGAGCGAGGGCTCATGGCTGGCGAACCGACGCACGAGAAGGAACAGGTTCACGAGTTGGTGGAGCGGCTTGCGCCCAGCCAGGTTCATGCCGTGCACGGCCTGCTCCAGGTGATGTTGGATCCCGTGTCGCGGGCCATCGCCCATGCGCCCGTGGACGACGAGCCGCTCACCGCGGACGATGCGCGCGCCCTCGACGAAGCTCGGGAGTGGCTCAAGCGGAGCGAGCCGATTCCGCATGAGCAGGTTCTGGCCGAGCTCGGCATCACGCTCGAGGAAGTCGCGAATTACAGGGAACCGGCGTGAAGCGGATCGCCTGGGCGGACCAGGCAAAGAATGATATTTGCGGACTGGACAGGTCTACGTCAATGCGCATTCTGCATGCATTGCACCGATTTGCCGAGTCCGGCGCGGGAGATGTCAAGTCGCTTCTGGGCGGTGTGGAAGAGTTCCGGCCGCGGGCCGGCGATTACCGGCTCTTCTTCGTCTTCACCGGCGACGAAGTTATTGAGGTCCGCCGCGTCCGCCACCGCCGAGAAGCCTATCGTTAATTGGATGTCCACCGGGGCGGCCGGCTGGACCGCCAGCTACACGGCAAGTTCAGGCTCGATCTACAGCCGGACTAACCCCGGGCTGACTTTTCCGGCCTTGGGCGACTTGCCACGCTTCCTCTTCCAAAGGAAACCACTCGGCGGCCATCCGCAGATCCCGCCCGGCATTCGCCAGAGCCTCCTGCTTCAGCCGCTCGCGCAGGTTCCGCCGGCCCCGGGTTTCGACGTAGCGCCGAATGGCCCGGTCGATCAAAGCGCTGCGGCTGCCTTTGGCCGCGACCCTGTCCAGCACGGCTACCGTAGTGGTCGGCAGGATGACGCTGATGCGCTTGTTCATGGGCGTGATCTTGCGGTTAGCGATCTTCACTGGAAGTATACGCACGCGGCGTGTGGAAGTCAAACTACGTCTTCGACCGCGTGAACCGGTTCCTTTCATGTGGGGCAGGATGACAACTTTGCGAGTTATTGCACGCCGATCTTCTTCAACTCTTCCCTGAAATCGAGCCCGGACCTGTAACCCCTGAACTGGACGCTCATGTTGCCGTCGCGGCCAATCAGAAAGAGCGCCGGGAGGCCGAACACCTTGAACTTGCCGTACACGGTCTCATCATGATCGAGCAGGACGCGAAAGGTGTAGCCGTGCTCCTCAATGTATTTCCGGGCGACCTCGGGCGTTTCACCGGCGTCGATGGCCAGCACGATCAGGCCTTTCTCCCCGAACAGGCGTTGTACTTCCTGGATCTTGGGCATCTCCTCCCTGCATGGCTCGCACCAGGTGGCCCAAAAATTCACCAGCACGGGCTTGCCCTTGAACGAGCTCCACGACGCCTCTTTCCCTTCCAGGTCCCGGAGGACGAAATCCGGGCTGGGTGTGTTCGGCAACGGTTGTCCGGGGCCCACCGGCCCCGCGAATTCCGCCACTTCCGAAGCGCCCTGGGGAGGCTGAAAATGGAAGAGATCCTCAAGCTCCGGCTCATTGACGCGGGCCACCGTGTAGGTGGCGGCGATCATATGAGACTGCGGAACATCGCTAGCGGGCGGTTTCATCTTGGTATACTGCGATTCTTTCAGCACGAGGTACGAGGATTTGTCGATCCAGTAGGTGGTTGAACGTTCCAGAATCGGGCCGCCAGCCCGAAGCTGTAGCGGGATGTCCACTACCCAGCAGGACCGTTGGCCGCCCGCGGCCTCTATGGTTTCCTCGCGCAGGAGCCTGGCGTCCACGGCGGATTCGTCCGCCGTCTTGTAGGTGTCCACGGGATCGCCGATGAGGTTGAGGGTCTCATAGGGAGGCTCGTAGGTGGCCTGATCGGAGCGAGCGAACTGGTTTGGCGCCGGGCGGAAGTCCCACACGGTTTGGCCGTCGTAGACGCGCAAGGCGGCGGCGCGGCCACCCTTCAACTCGATGCGACGGAGGGTGAGCGGCCCAGCCACCGCGATTCGCGTCGTCACATTGCGCGATTGGCGGTCCCCGCGGACGTTCTCCTCCACTACCTGGGCCTCGAAGCGGTAGCTCTTGAGCGACTGGTAGGTGGCAGCGGATTTCTTGACGATCTCCCCGGCGGTCTGGCCCGATGCCGCGGCGGCGACGACAACCAGCAATGAGAGGAAGCGCATAGGACTCTCCTTGTCGAAACTATGACGCCGCGGCCTCGCGACATGTTACGGCAGCCTTGCGGGACGAAGCCCGTTACTTCACATCGAAATCCGCACTCCGCGCCACGGCGTCCTCTCCGTTGTCGTGCGTGACATGCACTTCCAGCGTGTAAGAGCCCGCGGGCAGGTCGGACACCGGCAGGGTCAGCGCAATCGGGATCACCGGATTGCCCGCCCGCATCCAGGCGCCGGCGTCCATCGGCCCGGAATCGTGCTTCTCCTGGCCCGTCGCGCGGTCGAGTATGCGAATCCGCATCGCGGGCGGCCTGGTTGTTTCTCCGGCAGTCGTCTGAGCCAGGCGGGGTTCGTAGACCTCAAAGTAAAACAAGCCGTTCTGGCCTGCGTGGAATTGGGCGCCTCCCATCGGCGCCACCTCCCTTCCCTTCGACGCCAGGCGGCGCGGACCTTCCAGCACGGAATTATCCAACTCGGCTGTAAGGCCGGTAAGAGGATAGTCCTTGACGCCGAGCGCAATTCCACTCACCGAGAGGGTCTGCCCGCTCCATGGTTCAATGTCCAGAGGCTCTTCGACGCTCCCGAATGCCTGATCGCCCGAACCCACAGCCATGCGGAAAAGGTACCGGCCCGGGGCGATATCGAACTGTTTCGAATAGCGGTACGGGACTTTCAGAAACTCCTCCAATTGCG
>JBEKPK010000421.1:0-4483 GCA_049520795.1 Bryobacteraceae bacterium | reverse complement strand
CCTCCGTGGCGTGATCGAAATCCACCAAAACCACATCTACTGCCGAGCCCCTCAGGACCTCGAGCGCCTCCGCGGAGTTGCTGCATTCCCGCACCACCTCAAGACCGGGCTGCGACGCCAGAAGACGGCCAAGGCTTGTGCGAAACAGCGCTTGATCGTCCAGTAAGACGAGCCGGATTCGACCCTCACCCGTCTGTTCGTTCACACTGCGTCCCTCCATCGCGCTCGGTGGATACATTGCGTCTGCGGAATACCGAAAGCGCCGGAAATCAATTGCGCGTGCAAACCAGTCATCTTGCCTTGTGTTGAGCTTATGGCGAATCGGCGCATCTGCCAAGGCCTTCAACCGAAAGACTGGCTACGCATCCGAAAGATCGCCGTCTAGACACCACCGCCCGACCGATTATCGAAAGATCGGCCGCATTAGACGGAAGATGAGTGGCGTTTCTCATCCGGACCGCGCTAAGAAGAATCTAGACAACTCGGGGCCGTTCTTTTGCCGTACTCCATCCCTATGAAGACATCGCCCATAACCGTTCGCGAAAATACGTTCCGGCTTCTGCTGGGGCGCGCGCGTGCATTACTCGTTGTGGCCGGGAGGTGATTCAATGAATCGGTTGTTTCTTCTCCAAGTAAGTGTATGTGCGTGTGTCGTTTTTTCAACCACTGCGTGCGGAAGGCGGGTCACCGCCGCGTCTTTGGGCAACGCCGACACCGGACCCCACCCGGCGGTGGTCGAACCGGACATGGATGCCAACAACTTCAACGTGGACCATCCTGACCGGTTCCCTCTGGCCACGGCTGGCGAGTACGCCTCGTCGCCGGAGTTAAATGTGACCGGGGTGGTCAATCCGGATGTGTCTCTCCAGGTGCCCGTACCGTCGCTGGCCTCGGGACGCGTCGTCGAGATCGATGCGAGGCTCGGAGACGAGGTGAAGAAGGGCCAACTTCTGTTCAAAGTCAGAAGCACCGACATTGCGGGCGCCTTCTCGGACTATCAGAAGTCTGTCAGGAATGAGCAACTGACGAAAATCCAACTGGACCGCGCCAAGCTTCTGTTCGGCGACGGGGCAATTCCCAAAAGCGCCCTCGAAATCGCCCAGAATGCCGAGGACAACGCCGTGGTAGATCTCGAAACCACCACCGAGCACCTCCGCTTGCTGGGCGCCGATCCGGACCATCCAACCGGAATCGTCGCCGTCTATGCGCCCGTTTCGGGCGTCATTACGGATCAGCAAATCACTAACTCCGCCGGCGTGCAGGCTCTGACGGCCCCGAACCCCTTTACTATTTCCGACGTGTCCCACGTCTGGATCGTCTGCGATGTCTATGAAAACGACCTGGCCCAGGTGCGTCTCGGCGAATTCGCGGATATCCATTTGAATGCCTATCCGAACCGCACTTTGAGAGGCCGGATCGGCAACATCGGTCAGATCATGGACCCGAACCTTCGCACCGCCAAGGTCCGCCTTGAGGTCGAAAACCCCGGGCTCATGCGCTTCGGAATGTTCGTCACAGCGACCTTCCACGGCGAGACACGGGAGAAGCACGCAACCGCGCCGGCCGCCGCGGTTCTGCACCTGCACGACCGGGATTGGGTATATACGCCGGCCGGAAACGGGAGGTTCCGGCGCGTGGAAGTGACCGCCGGAAACATGCTCCCCGGCAATCTGCAGGAAATCGTTTCGGGCATCAAGCCGGGCGAGGCCGTGGTTGCAAATGCCCTGGTGCTGCAGAACACGGTGGAGCAATAGATGATCGGCAGGCTTGTCGATTTCGCCCTCAAGAACCGCTTTTTGGTCCTGGCGATCGCGGTGCTCCTGTTCGCTTGGGGCGCCATCTCGTTTCACCAGCTCCCGGTCGAAGCCTATCCGGACGTGGCCAACAACTATGTCGAGATCATCACGCAATGGCCGGGAATATCGGCCGAGCAAATCGAGCAGCAGGTTACCATACCGCTCGAAATCGTGATGAACGGAATCCCCGGGGTGGCCCATCTGCGCTCGTTCTCCATTTTTGGTCTTTCCGACCTCAAGCTGATTTTCGACGACACTACGGACAACGGCTGGAACCGCGAGAGAGTTCTCGAGCGGCTCACACAGGTAAACTTACCGCCGGGAGTATCGCCACAGATGGGGACCGACTGGAGCCCGGTCGGCCAGATCTACTTCTTCACGCTGCGCAGCACAAACCCGCAATACGACGTAATGGAATTGAAGTCCATCGAAGACTGGATCGTCGAGAAGAACCTGAAATCCGTCCCGGATATCGTCGACGTGAACACATTCGGTGGTCCGACGCGCGAATACCAGGTGCGCGTCGATCCCAATAAGCTCATCGCTTACGGACTGAGCCTCTCTCAGGTGGAGCAACAGCTCACCAATAACAACGTCAATGCCGGGGGCAGCTTCCTCGAAGCGGGCTTGCAACAAATCAACGTTCGGGAAGTGGGGCTTGTCGGGAACGTACGCGATATCGGAGACACGGTCCTGACGACAAAGAGCGGCACGCCGCTCCGTGTGAAGGACATCGCCGCCGTGTCGCAGGGCCCGAAGATCCGTCTCGGCCAATTCGCACGCACCATTCGCCGTGAGGACGGCAAGCTCATCGATAACGACGATGTGGTCTCGGCGATCGTGCCGATGCGAAAAGGCGCGGATGCGGAATCGGCGCTGCGGGGACTTCACGCAAAAGTGCAGGAGCTGAACGACCTCATTTTGCCGCAGGGAGTGAAAATCGTTCCCTTCATCGACCGCAGCGAGCTGGTGCATCACACCACGACGACCGTGCTCCACAACCTCACCGAGGGCATCGTCCTGGTGGTGGTCATTCTGCTGCTCTTCCTAGGGAATGTGCGCGGCGCCATCATCGTCGCGTTGACCATCCCGTTTTCGCTCTTGTTCGCCGCCACATGCCTAAAGCTGAAAGGCATTCCCGCAAATCTGCTGTCCCTGGGCGCACTGGATTTCGGCATGGTGGTGGATGGCGCCGTGGTGATGGTGGAAAACATTGTGCGCCACCTGAGCCGTCCCGAGGCGGATGACCGCACGCCCAAACAGAAAATCTTCGACGCGGCGCACGAGGTGCAGCGCCCGGTGTTTTACGCCATCGCCATCATCATCACGGCCTACCTGCCCATTTTCACGCTGCAACGAGTGGAGGGCCGCTTGTTCAAGCCCATGGCCTGGACAGTGGCGTTTGCGCTGCTGGGCGCCCTTTTGTTCTCCATGCTGGTGGCCCCGGTGCTTGCCAGTCTCTTTTTCCCCAAGGGGACGCGCGAGTGGCGCAACCCTGTCATGACGTGGCTGACCGAGCGATATCGCGTCGCTCTGAGGTGGGCCATCCGGCTGCGCGGGCTGACCGTCGCCGGTGGGGTCGCCAGCCTCGGCCTTGCGCTCTACCTGTGGTTCGGAGGGGTGATCGGGTCCGAGTTCCTCCCGCACCTCGACGAGGGCGCCCTGTGGGTGCGCGGCACTCTCGCCCCCAGCACCGGGCCGAGCGAAGGTATCCGCCTCGCGAATCAAGCCCGAATTCTGCTCTGCTCTTTTCCCGAGGTCACTGAGTGTACCAGCCAGGTAGGCCGTCCCGACGATGGAACCGATACCACCGGCTTTTTCAACACGGAGTACTTTGTCGGCCTCAAGCCCAAGGAAGAGTGGCGGCCGGCATTCGACCAGAATAAGGAGCGGCTCATCGCGGCCATGAATTCGGAGCTGGAGAAGATTCCCGGCGTGATATGGAACTTCTCCCAACCCATTGCGGACAACATGGAGGAAGCCGTCAGCGGCGTAAAGGGACAACTCGCCACCAAAGTATATGGTGACGACTTGAAGGTTCTCGAAGACAAGGCCGACCAGATAGTGAGGATCATGCGCGGGGTTCGAGGCATTCAAGACCTTGGCGTCTTTCGCGTGCTGGGCCAGCCGAATCTGAATGTCACGGTGGACCGCCGGCAAGCCGCCCGCTATCAGATCAACGTTGCGGACGTGCAGGATGCCATCCAAACCGCGGTGGGCGGCAACGCCCTCACGCAAGTCTTGCAGGGGGAGGCGCGCTACGACCTGGTCATGCGCTATCTGCCCCAGTACCGCAACACAAAGGAGGCGGTTCAGACGATTCGCCTGCTCTCGCCCACCGGCGAGCGCGTATCCCTGGCGCAACTCTGCCAGATCGATCAGCGCGACGGCGCTTCCGAGATCTACCGCGAAGGAAACCAGCGGTATATCGCGGTTAAGTACAGCGTGCGCGAGCGCGACCTGGGCGGCGCGGTCGAGGAATCCATCCGGAAAGTGAACGCGCAAGTCCAACTGCCGCGTGGATATCACATCGACTGGGAAGGCGAGTACGAGAGCGAGAAGCGCGCCGAAGAGCGCTTGCTGGTCATCGTCCCGCTCACCATCCTGCTGATCTTTATCATTCTGTACACCATGTTCCGCTCCTTCAAATGGGGAATCCTGATTCTGGTGAATATGATGCTCGCGCG
>JBEKPK010000420.1:0-4495 GCA_049520795.1 Bryobacteraceae bacterium | reverse complement strand
CAGGAATTTGCCCAGCGCCAGGTCCGCGGTTCGCGTAGACTGAGCGCCCAGCAGCGGCGCCAGCGCCAGCGGCGCCCACAATCGCCAACCCCTCGGCATCATGAGACCAATTGTCCTCCATTTTCGCGCGGAAATCGAGTGGAACCGGGTCGCCACGCATCGCGACCCGATGGCTATTGGACCCAAAGCTGCACCGGCTGATTGAACGGCGCCGTTCCGATCAGCACCTGTACCGGACCTGTGCTCGTCTGCGGAATGATCACGTTGATCTGCGTCAATCCGGCGAACCCCGGCGCCGGACCGGCATATTGCACCACCGCCGGTTGGCCGTTGACCGTAACCTGCACATCGGCGCCATACTTCGCGTTCAGGTTATTGAGCGGCTGGCCGTCGACCCCCGGAGGACTGGTTTGCCCGAGGCCGGTGGCGTATAGGGCCACCACCGACCCGGCCGGCGCGGGATTCGTTGGGGAGTTGATGGTTCCATCCTGGTTGATGGCCGCCGCGGTGGCCGAGCCGTCCAGTTCCAGAAAGCGAAACAGGCCTGGCTGGAAGGCCGCCACTTGCTCGGTTTCCTGCGCCGACGATCCGCCGAAAGTTACGGTCAGGGTGGGCGCGCTGCCCACCGAGACGCCCAAGGGAACAATCGCCGTAATCCCCCCTTGCTGCGCGGCGATAAGCGGGGCCGCCATCCCGCCGATATCCACCTGCACCCCGCCCAGCGTGAAAGGCAGCGTCCCGGAGCTATCGAAGGCCGCCACCGCCGTCTGGTAAGGCCCTAGGCACTGCCCCGTGATGCGCACGATTTCTCCCGGGGCGATGGGATCGCTCACCAGGTACCGGCTGTATATCGGCGGGGAGTACTGGTTTTCTATTGTGATGACGTCCTTGGTCGCCACCAACTGGCTGCCCGCGTTGCGCACCGGCGCGCCCTCCGCCAGCGCGGGCGTAGGCGCGTCACCGGCCTCCGGGATCAGGTGGGGCAGGCGCCACACAACGTTGCTGGCGATGTCCGCCATGTACACGTCGCCTTGCGGGCTTTCGGCCACGTGCGCCGTGTAGTTTGGATCGCCAAGGAATGGAAAACTGTGACAGACAGTGGAGATCAGGTCCACGCCATCCGGACCTATGTTGTACAGCGTGCCTTGCGCATCGCGCGTCAGGCCCGATCCTGTGCCTAAGTCGTTGGCGCTGGGCTCCTCCACGGGCGGGGGAGAATCATAGTCGATAAGTGACTGCCCGAGCCCGGCGAGCGGCAACAGCGTGTCGTCGTCGTTCACCTGGTAGGCGATGAACGCGGCGGTGAGATACAGGTTGCCATCCCGATCGGTGGAGAAAGAGCGCGCCCTCACTCGCGGAAACACGTCCAGGATCGCGCCAGCCGGGCTTATCTTGAGCGTGCGCATGGCGTCGTCGCCCACATACACGTTGCCGTTGTGGTCCACGCCCACGGCGCGCGGTGAGCTGAGCGGGATGGAACCGGCGTCCGTCCCGATCGGGCTAAGCTCGAAACCGGCCACGCCCGTTCCGGCAAAGCGCGTGAGCGTTCCATCCGGCGCCTGCTTCATGACCCGGTGCTTGCCGGTGTCGGCGATGTAGAGATTGCCGGCGGAATCCACGGCCACGGCCCAGGGCGAGTTGAGATAGCTGTCGCTGCTGCCCGAGCAGGAGTAGGTCATATCCGCCGTGGGGCCACCCTGGCCCACCACGGTGTCGATGATTCCGTCGGTGGTGATTTTGCGGATGCGGTTGTTTCCGGTGTCGGCGATGTAGAGGTTGCCGGAACTGTCGTAAGCCAGGCCGCGCGGCGTGCCCAGGGTTGCAGCCAGGGCCGGGCCGCCATCGCCGCTGAAACTGGGAAGAGCCCCGGCGATGGTGCGAATCTGACCCGATGGCGTGATCTGCCGGATGCTCCAAGCGTCGGCCACCAGTAGGTTTCCGGCGGCGTCCAGCGCCAGACGAATGTCTGAGGAACCTAAACTTGCGGTCTTGGCATCGCCCACATCGGGCTGTGAGCCCGAGCCGCATCCATTCGAGAACGTAGCACTCTCTGTCCCGGCGACGAACGTGTTCCCTCCGGCCGGGTCCAGGCGGAAGATCTCAAATCCCCCGTCGAAGCTGCCGTAGTACAAATTGCCGGCGGCATCCACGGCTATGGTCAGGAGACCTGCGTCGGCGCTCATGCTCACGGGCACGACGCTAAGCGCTCCGTCCGGCCTGACTTTCACCACGCGGCGGTAATCCACGATGTAAAGGTTGCCTGCTCCGTCGTAGGCCAAGTCCTCTGGAGCCTGAAGGTCCGCGGCGACGGCCGGCCCGCTAGTGCCCGATCCGAGCGTTCCGGTTCCGGCCACCCGGTGGAGCAAACCGGCGGAATCGATCCGCCAAACGCTGCGAGTGTCCAGATCCGAGAACAGCACGTTCCCGGCGGGGTCGAGCGTAATGCCCTGCATATAGATGAATGCGTTGGAGGCCGGCGCCCCTTCTTGCGATGCGGCATTGCCCCCACCCGCGATGTGCTGGTAGACCGTGGTGGGCCCGGCGGCATAGCTGGCAGCCGCGACCTTGTTGATGAAAGTCGCATTACCGTAGTAGATGTCGCCCTGGCTGTTCATCGCCAACATGCTGGGGTAAACAACAGACAGAGAGTTGTCTTGGATCAGTGTCCGGACCCGGCCATCGGTTCCAATCTGGCGCACGAGGCCGTTCACCGCGACCAGGATCGAGCCGTCGGGCTCCGCCCACACGCCGGCAAGGTTGGGGAAGCACGTGAGCGTAGCCGGGAGCCCATCGGCCTGATGGCCTGGGTCGCATATATCCCAGCCCGCGATCTGCACCGGCGCGCCGGAGATCTGTGCGCCGAATGCGGACAGTGTCGGCAGAAAGAGGATCAATGTGAAGCCGGCCGGAAATGTGCGCCCCATGGGTGGGCTCCTTTGGAATTGCGGGACGCGACCGTTTCTATTTTACCGTCAATTCGAAATCGAGGGCCAGTACCAATCCCTCGCCGCTTACCTGAATGTCGGTGACGCGAAAGGAACGGAGCTCGCGCCGGTACCCCGGCTGGGTTGCCGGATCCTCCAGCGTCTTCTTCACCTCGCCCGCCACCGGATAGCGGAAATCGCGCGCCAGGCTGGCCGCCATGGCCGCGCACACGCGCCGGATGTAGAACCCGGTGCGCCCGTCGCTCGCCACCGTCACCTCCGCCAGCCCGATATTGCCGTCCTTGTAAACCGGCCGGGCGTTGATCGCCATGTCGAATGCGTCGCCCAATCCCACGCACTGGCCGAACATGTTCAGCGCCGTACGCCCGGAGAAGCGGGCGTGGATGCGCAGCTTGCCCGCCTCGCCCCGCACCAGCGGCTTTTCGAGATAGGCGAAATTGCACTTGTTAGTGCGGTCGCCGTGCACGTAACGCCGGCCTTCCTGGGTGAACACCTGCTCGGCCAGCATGCGCTCGAGCGCGCCGAACTCCAGGCGCAGTTCCACCCCGCGAGCCGGCAGCGCGCAGGCCAGGGCCATGGCGGCCGCCAGCCACCGGGCTCCAGCGCGCGCCGATTGTAGGGAGCAGGACATGTCTTTGGCAGTTACCGGACGCAGCGCATTATAGCCGCGCATGTGTCCCCATATTAGCCTGAATTACGAAGTTAACTTCGGAGAAATTGAATTTCCATAGGCTATTTCATTGAAACACCTTGTATCAGGGCACGGCTTGAGCCGTGCCGATCAGGCAGCATCTTCTGGGCTTTAGCCCCTGATCTGGCGCCCCCGGCCCACGTCCTTGTCATCCTCCTGAAAGGACAGGGGCTAAAGCCCTTTCGGCGTTCCCATTTGCGGCACGGCTGAAGCCGTGCCCTGATACAATGCGCCCAACTTCGGCATTCAGGATTAGCCCATCGCGATTAGTCGATCGAACCATCCCTCGGCCGCCATGTCCAACTGTTATGGTGAAGAAATGTGTACGGTGGGCGGGGTTGAAGGGCTGGCACAGGCGCGGAGATCGAGCCGCCGGGAGCGTCTTTGGCTGGGCGCGTGGATCGCGTTCCTGGCTGCGGGCCTGATGGTCTACTCGCAGACGTTGGCTTTTACCTGGGACGAAGGCTTTCATCTGCTCACCGCGCAGTTGATTCGGGCGGGGAAGCGGCCGTACCTCGATTTCTGTTTCCCGCAGACCCCCTTCAACGCGTATTGGACGGCCGGGTGGATGAGCCTGTTTGGCGAAACCTGGCGGGTAACGCACGTGATTTCGGCGCTGCTCTCCTCGGCGGCGGTGGCGCTGACCGCGCAGTACGTGTTCTCGCGCGTACCGGCTTCGCGATCGCGCCTGGCGGCGGGGTTGGCGGCGGCGTCGCTGGCCGGAATGAACTGGCTGGTTCTCGATTTCGGCTCCGTGGGCCAGGCGTATGGGCTATGCCTGTTCGCCCTGGTGGCGGCGTTTCGCGTAACGGTGGCGGCGGTGGATCGCAGGAGTCCCGCGGCGGCGGCGCTGGCGGGT
>JBEKPK010000419.1:0-4507 GCA_049520795.1 Bryobacteraceae bacterium | reverse complement strand
CGCCATCGGTGGAAACCGAGATGCTCCCCGAACTCGGCCCCCTTCCCGCGCCTCCGCCCGGACCGGCCGCCGCCTGAGTGGCAGGCTGGGTGGCCGGCGGCTGCCACGTCTTGCCGCCATTGAGCGAGTAGCTGATGTTGAACCCCGGCGTGTGGTGATGCGAGCATACGCCCACGCGCACGACCACGTCGGGGTTGATGTCGCCGGCGGCGATCCCGCTGCTGTTGTTGAATACCGGCGGGCTGGAAGCGCCTTCCGGCGAGGGCTTGTCGAGATCCCAGTGCACGAAGTCGCCGTAGTCGCCCACCGCGCTGAGCAGGTGCGCGCCCTTCGTGGGGCTCACCAGTTCAAGCGGCACGGTCTCTTCGATGCCGGTGGCCATGATGCTCCACCTTGTGGGCTTGCCGGCATCCAGGTCGGTGAGGTCGAAAGTCTCCCACCCGCCGTAGCCGGTGGTGAACATGGCGTGCTTGGGATCCAATGGGTCGATCTCGATATCGTACAGCCAGTGGATGGGGGTGGTAGCGGTATATGGCGCCAGCGTGTAATCGAACGGCCCGAAGCGATCCGACAGCACTGGTTTCGATGGGGAACCGTTGGCGAAGGGCGCCAGCTTGAGATCGAACGAGCCGGCGTTTTCGAATACCGCTTTCCAGGTCTTGCCGCCGTCGGTGGAGCGGTATATCTCGTCCTCGCCCCCGGCGCTATTCACGCGGCCAAATGTGCTCGCGATGACCGCCCTGGGATTGTGGGCGTCCACCGAGACCGCGGCCCATCCGAACCCTTCGTTCTTGGCGTCGGGTTTCACGGGCGTGATATCGGTCCAGCCGCCGGACTTGGTATCGAGCTTCCACACGCCGCCGTCGGTCGCGCGGCTGGGTCCGGGCGCAGTGCCGTAGGAGAGGAAGAGCGTTCCATCGGAGGCCATGACCATGTGCGTTGGGCGATATTGCGTCGGCTGGCCGGGTACAGGCTGCCAGGTCTTGCCGGAATCGGTGCTGCGGAACAAGTTGTCCCGGCCCATCAGGGAGACGGCGGCGTAGATGGTGGAACTGGTCTTGCCTTTCGAACCGCTGCGCGGGTCCACCAGGGTGACGACGACTCCGTCGCCGCGGGAACCGCGACCACCCCCACCGCCGCCCCTGGCTGCCTGGGCGGTCTGAGCGCCTCGACCGGCAGCCCCCGCGGGCACGGCCCCGGCGGCGCGGCCTCCAGCCGGCGGTCCACTGGCCGGCGGCGCTTCGGTCACATCGGGAAAGCTATCCACCTTGTTCCACGTCACCGCGCCGTCCGTGCTTTTCCACAGTCCGGCCTGGCGCGTGCCGATGTACAGGACCTTGCCATCGTTCGGATCCACGGTCATGCGCTCGCCGTTGCCGCGGCCGTCTTCGTTGCCGCCGAACCGGAAAGGCACGTTGGTCCGCTGGAAGGTCTTGGCGCGGTCGTTGGAGCGCAGGATGGCGTTGTCGGTCGCGCTGGTGTACGTGCCGCAGGCCAGGTACACCTTGTTCGGGTCGGAGGGATCGACGGCGATGCTCTCCACGCCCATGAGGTTGAGATCTTCGTATGGCACCCAGTCGAGGATGCCTTCCCAGCGCTTGCTCTTGTCGTTCCAGCGATAGGCGCTGCCCATATCGGTGCGGGCGTAGCGCACGCCCTTGGCGGTGGGGTGGAAAACGATGCCGTCCACAAAACCGCCGCCCACGATCTGGACGCTCTTCCAGGTATAGGGTTCGGCGGCGGGCTTCTTGGCCGGGTTTTGGGCGGTGGCGGGAATCAGCAGGGCCAGAGCGATTAGAACGGATGCGAAAACGACCGCAAAGACTCGATACGCGGACATAGAGGCTCCTTCGAAAATCTCGGAAATCGTTGAACACTCATTGTATGCGCCGGGCGCACCGCGCACAATGCCCGTCCCAGATAACTCGCGGAGAGTCTTCCTTGACGCTCTATCGGACCTGCACGCAGGCGGAAGCGAGGCGATAGAATTCGTATCCGCGCATCTCCGAGGCCGGCCGGCCTGTGCGGCGCCAAACCTCCGCGACGCTCAGATCCTGCGCCAGGCGCAGTTCTCTCGCGGCAAGATAAGGTTCGATTTCCTCGGGGTGAAGCCCGAAGGTCCACGGCTCGCCGATATCGCGGAGTCGGGACAACAGCTTCTTGGCGCCGAAGAATAGCTCTGGCGCGTCGAGGACTTTGCGATCGACGTAGGAGAACAGCACGCTGCTGCCGCCGGCGGCTTGCGCAATTTGCCGAAGCGTTCGATCGACGGCCTCCGGCGTCAGGTAGTGCGTGACGCCTTCCCAGACAAAACAAGCAGGTCGCGCGTCATCAAAACCGGCCCGGTTCAGAACCTCCGCGACCGATTGGGTGTTGAAGTCAATGCCGATGAAGTGGACTCCCTGCGGCGGCGAGCCGATTTCCTTTCGCAGAGCCCGTTGCTTGGCGGCCGACGTCTCGGGGTGGTCGAGTTCAAACGTGTTCACCCGTTGCGCCGCTGGCAGGCGATAGGCGCGGGTATCGAAACCGACTCCCAGCAAAACGAGCTGCGCGGAGGTTTCCAAAGCGTGTGCGACCTCATCGTCGAGCCACTTCGTGCGGGCGATGCCTGCCGCTCTGGCGCCCGGCAGCTCCCGATCGACGAGCCGCTCCACCAGCCGGCGTCCCGCTCCGCACCGCGCAATCCCATAGATCCACTTGCGCCATCGATGGAGGAACAGAGCTGCCAACGGATCGCAAAACAGCCGCGAACTCGCGGGCCGGGCCGATTCGATGGCGCGGAACAACGCCATGTACTCGGCGGTTAGGCTGGCGCCATTTCCCATTGAGGGCTCTCGCCCGACTATATGTTCTCGAGCCCCGCTGTCCACTTCAAACAGCACCACTTCGTAGCCGCTGGCTCCAGCGCCGGACTGCGGGCGAAGTGAAGGTGCGAAGGCGGCGTGATACTCCGGGCTGGGCGCTCCGGGCCGGGCATGCCCGGCCCCCACAACGCACCCAGGTAGCCCGGGCCGCCGGCTTTGGAATCCGCGCCGGACAGGTTGAAGCCGCCGGCCTTCCAGGCATGAATCTGCGTGCCACCTCGAAGGCTCAAGGGTTCCGCGGCTGGCGCCGAGCCGGATTTATTTCTTCAGGATCTCCATCAGGTAGTCGGCCGCTTCGGGCGATTTCATGCTGGCCAAGCGGCCCACGATGTAGCGCACCATTTCCGGATCGCGCTCGGCGCGCGCCGCCGCCACAATAGCCTTCACGTTGTTCTGCGAGTACAAGCCATCCACGATGGCGCGCTTGACGTTCTTGTCCTGATCCGCGCTGTAAATCGCCATCAGCGGGGCGGGGTCGGACACACGCAACTGGAGCAGACGCCGCACTGCGTCCGCCCGCAGCTCGGGCGTTTTCTCGGTCTTCGCAATCTGCAACAGCCGGTCGCTGTCGCGGTTGACGCTCGGGGAATTCAGGATGGCCCGCTTGACGTTGATGTCGTTGCTCGATTTGTAGATGTCGAAGAGAACCTGGGCATCGGTCTCCCGCCCCTGGCCGCCGGGGATGATGCCCCGTTGCGCCGCGCCCAGGTAGGTGATGGCTTTCACCTGGAGGTCCGGGTTTCCGGCTCCGCCGCGCGCCACCTGCTCGACAATCTGCTGCGCCTTGGGCGAGCTGCTCTGGGCCAGAACGTAAAGCGCCCGTTCCTTGAGCCTGGGAGGCTGAGCGCCCTTTAAGAGGTTCTCGACAGCGGGAATCGCGCGATCGGGGTCGGACTCCATCAGGCCATTGAGCGCCATCAGCTTGAGGTCTTCGTCGGTCTGGCTTTCCGGCGATACGGGCTGACCGTTGGCCTGTTTGACCTCCAACTCGAGCGCTTTGGCGTCGTCCAGCCAGCGGCTGGCGGCGTACGACTTGCGCAACTCGGCGATAGCAGCCAGGGCGTCGTCGCGGCGGCCCAGCTTGTTCAGCACGTAGGCCTTCCAATAGAGCGCGCCGTCAGCGCGGTCGCCACCTTTTGTAGCCACCTGGGTGAAGTCGTTCAGAGCTTCATCCCAACGGCGCCCGTCGAGCGCGCTTTGGCCACGTTGGTACCAAAAGAAAACAGCCACCTGACCGGATTGCGCGAACAGGTCGCCCCTCTTGATCTGGGACTGCAATCCGGATAACTGGTCCTTAAGCGCCATCAACCGCTCCTGGGCGTCTTGGGACGCCGACCCGGCGGCTAGGGCTCGCTCCTGGGCCAGTATCTGCGCTTCGATCCTCTGCGCATCGGCGTTCATGTGGGCACGCATCTGAACTGTGAACGCCTGTGCATCTGCGTTCACGCTGTCGCTCGAAACACCGAACGGCGCCGCAGGCGGCGTGGGCGCCACGGGCGGGGAGGGCGGCGCCGGCGCCGGGACGGGCGCGGGCGCTTGCGCCCCGGCTGCCCCGGCCAACGCCAGCAGGCAGCCAATCGAAACGAGGATTCGCAATCGCATAGTGATCTCGGCCTTTCTCATAGTTTTTGGCGGGCAGAGGG
>JBEKPK010000418.1:0-4532 GCA_049520795.1 Bryobacteraceae bacterium | reverse complement strand
CAGTCGGGCTGAAGGTACTGGTCGTAAAGCGAACCCAGGTCGCCATTGATCCAGCTCGGAATGTGCACCCCGTTGGTTACGGAAGTGATGGGAACTTCCCAGAGCGGAAGCTGCGGCCAGAGATCGTTGAACATCTCCTGGGAAACCTGCCGGTGCAACCGGCTTACAGCGTTGCGGTAGGCCGATGTGTTCAGCGCCAGGACGGCCATGGAAAAGGGTTCGCCGCGATCGTAGATGTTACGCCGTCCCAGGGCCATCAGGTGCTGGAAGTCGACTCCCGTCTCCGCGCAGTAGTCCGAAAAGTAGTGATACATCATGCCGGCGTCGAACAGGTCGATTCCCGCGGGAACGGGCGTGTGGGTAGTGAAAACGTTGCTGGTGCGGGCGGCCTCCAGCGCTTCCTCGAAGTTCAGCCGCTCGTCGCGCATGAGCACGCGGACGCGCTCGAGCGCCAGAAAGGCGGAATGCCCCTCGTTCATGTGGAACACCGTGGGCTTTAGTCCCATGGCCGTCAACGCTCGCACGCCCCCGATGCCCAGTACGATCTCCTGCCGGATGCGCGTATCGTTGTCGCCGCCGTAAAGCGAATCGGTTATGTCCCGGTCTTGCGGCAGCGGGTTCTCCGGAATGTTGGTGTCCAGCAGGTACAACGTGATCCGGCCGACATATAGCTTCCACACTTGTATGTGAACGTCGCCAGTCGGCAGCTTGACCGTGACTTTCAAATCCTGGCCGGCGGCGTCCTTTACGGGCGCGATCGGCAGGGTGTAGAAATCGTTCACCGGGTAGCGCTCCTGCTGCCAGCCGTCGGGGTTGAGCACCTGCCGGAAATAGCCCTGCTGGTAGAGCAATCCCAGACCCACCAGCGGGTAGTCCTGGTCGCTCGAAGACTTCAGATGGTCTCCCGATAGAATCCCGAGCCCGCCAGAATAGACCGGCAGGCACTCCGACAGGCCGTACTCGGCGGAAAAGTAAGCCACCAGTTTCCCGTCGGCGGGCGGGGCGCCTTTGCGGACGCGTGAATCGTATGTCTCGCAGGCCATTCGGTAGAGAGCCAGGTAGCGTGGGTCGGCCGCGTTCTTTTGCAGCGTGGCCTGCGGAATGCGGCCCAGCATTAACACGGGGTTGTAACCACATTCCCGCCATAGAGCCGGGTCCAGTCTGCGGAACATGGCTCGCACGATGGGCTCCCAGCTCCAAAGCACGTTGTTGGCCAGCTCGGTCATGCGCGAAAGCGCTTCGGGCAACGCCGGTCGCACGAGCAACTCCCGGATGGGCTGTATATAAAACGGCATATGAGAAAACTCTCTTCAAGATAACAGATCGGATTGCGCGTTCCGTTCCATTAGGGCGGCGGGCTTCAACCAAAATGTGGAAAAGTACTACACCGCCTCGGGGCCCGGGCCTCGGAACGGAAGCCTCGCTGCGGATGGGCTGCACGCCCAGGCGTCCAAATGCGTCACAATTGTAGAGTCGATGCGTTTCTTGGCGCTGTTCTTGTTAATGGCCGCCGGCGCTTCAGCCGGTGAGTACGTCTTGCTCGCCAGCGGCTCGCGAATGCGCGTGGATCGCCACGAAATCGGCGAAACCGGGGTGCGGCTGTTCCTGGGCGACGCGTGGGTGGAAGTGGATCCCGCGCGCGTGGTTGGATACGAAGCCGAGGAGTGCGCGCCTCCCACCCCCGCGCCCTCTCCCACGGACGCGGCGCCGGTCGCTCCGCTGGCGCCGGTTCCCACCACCCCGGCCGGTCTGGCGGACGCCGCGGCGGACCGCTACGGGCTGCGGCGCCAACTGGTGCGCAGCGTCATGGCCGCCGAATCGGCCTTCCAGCCGCTGGCCGTTTCTCCCAAAGGCGCCATCGGGTTGATGCAATTGATGCCCTCCACCGCCCAGGCGCTTGGCGCAAATCCTTATGATCCGGTTCAGAACGTAGATGCCGGCGCGCGTTATCTGCGCGAGCTGCTGACCCGTTACCACAACCAGTTGTGGCATGCGCTGGCGGCCTATAACGCCGGCCCCGAAGCGGTGGATCGATATAACGGCGTGCCGCCCTTCCCAGAGACGATCAATTACGTGAGCCGCATCGACCGGGATTTGAGAACTAAGCCCGAACCGGCGTCCGGCCAATAGAAGAGGGTCTGCCAGCTATGCAAACGCTGCGTCCAGCACCGTCGCCAGCGCCTGAATCGTGGAGGCGATGCGAATGACCGCCAGGATGGTCTCCTCCGTCACGCCCTTCTCGCGCAGGACGCCCTCGTGGGCCTCGATGCACGCGGCGCACCCGTTGATGGCGGAAACCGCCAGGCACCAGAGCTCGAAATCCACCGGATCGGAACCGTGCGTCCGGATCGCCTGCATGCGGAGACGCGCCGGAATGACGGCGTACTTGGGGTTTCCGCTCAGGTGGCGGAAGCGATAGAACACATTGTTCATCCCCATGATGGCGGCGGCCGCCTGGGCGGCGAACAGCGCGGGAGCGCCGAGACGCAGCGAGGCTTCCGCCAGCACCGCTTCGGTAAGCCGGGAGTTGCGCGCGGCCATGGCCGAACACAGCGCCGTTCCCCAGGTTTGCTGTTCGGTGAGTTCGGCCTGCCGCAGCACGCTAGCCATGTTCAGCTTCAGGTCCTTGGCGTAGTCCGGACAGGTTTCGAGGAGTTGTTCGAGTGTCATAATCTGTGTGGTACGGGCCGCGCCAGCGCCAAACGCCTCACCGCCAATCTCGGCGCCTCCGCGATGAGATTTACACGGCGGGCTTGAGAACGGCTTCGCCCTTGTGCCAGTTGCACGGGCAGAGCTCATCCGTTTGCAAGGCATCGAGCACGCGCATGACCTCCTGGGGGTTGCGCCCCACCGAAAGGTCGTTCACCGCAACGAAGCGGATCGTGTTCTCGGGATCCACAATAAAGGTGGCGCGCTGGGCCACGCCTTCGGTTGGATCGAGAATGCCCAACGAGGCGCACAGCTCGCGCTTGATGTCCGCCAGCATGGGAAATGGCAGATTCTTCAAGTCGGGATGGTGTTCCCGCCAGGCCAGGTGCACAAACTCCGAGTCGGTGCTGCCACCGAGAACCTGCGCGTCGCGATCCTGGAACTCCTGATTGAGCTTGCCGAAGGCCGCGATCTCGGTCGGACAGACGAACGTGAAATCCTTGGGCCAGAAGAAATAGACCTTCCACTTTCCGTGGAAACTCTTGTCCGTGATCTTCTGGAACGTCTTGCCCTGCTCGAGGCTCACGGTTGCCTGCAGGGAAAAGGAGGGAAACTTTTCGCCAACGCCTAACATGTACGATTCTCCACTTTCTACGGATGCAGCCGGTCGATCTTGGCCGCAAGAATAAAGTCGCTTTCCGTCAACCCGTCGATTTTATGGGTCCAGATCCGGATATCCACTCTGCCCCAGGAGAGGCACAGGTCGGGATGGTGCCCCTCCTCCTCGGCCACGGCGCCCACGCGGTTGACGAAGTCGAGCGCCGTGCGGAAGTCCGGGAAGGGGAAGCTCCGAGCCAGGTGGTGACCCTCGACCACCTCCCAACCGGGGGCCTGGTCTTTCATTTTCTCCAATTCCTCTCCCCGAAGAGGCGGTGCGCCGCCCCGGCAGGGAATGCAGTGTTTGTCGGCCAGGCTCATACCTCATCCTCCTTCGGCGCCGGAATCTCCCGCAATCCGCGCATGTGCTGCGGCATACAATTCCGGACGGCCGCTCCATGTCTCGATCCCGGCCGGCGCATCCCGGCGCTGTCGCGAATCTCGAAGACCGATGGAAAAGGTTCGCAAAGAATGTCAAGCGCTCCATCGCGGCCCGCGCTACCCTCGCTGTATCGCTATATGTCCATAACTCGCTGGAAACGGGCCGCGGGCCTTGGCCTTTTGAGCTGGCTTCTGCCCTTCGTGTTTTCCTTCCTCGTTTTTCCGCTCAAACAGGCCAATCCCGCGCTGTTTGACTCGGTGATGGCCGTGGCCGTCGTCGCCGTGGCGGGATGGCTCTCCCGGTGGTATTTCCGGGACATCGCCCCCCGCGTGGGCGAGGCCGCGCTGCTCGGCTTTCTGTGGCTCGCCATAAACCTGATTCTCGATTACCCGATGTTCGCCTACGGTCCCATGCGCATGTCCGCGGCGCGCTATTATGCGGAAATCGGCTCCGGCTATCTGCTATACCCGGCGTTCCTCGCGGGCGCCGCATGGGCTTTCGGGAGGCGCCCCCAAGCCGTATGAACACCGCTACCGCCGCCAGCTACCAGGAACGCATCCTGCGCGCCCTGGCGCACATTCAGGGGCAGCTCGATGCGGAGCTTCCGCTCGAAGATCTGGCCCGTGTGGCCTGTTTCTCGCCCTACCATTTCCACCGCGTGTTTCGCGGCATGGTGGGCGAACCCGTGGCGGAGTATGTCCGCCGGCTGCGCCTGGAGCGGGCGGCGCATCGCCTCAAACGCCAGGACCAGCCGGTTACGGATCTGGCTTTCGAAGCGGGATACGAGTCCCATGAAGCCTTCACTCGCGCGTTCCACGCGCTTTTTGGGGTGGCCCCCTCCGAA
>JBEKPK010000417.1:0-4548 GCA_049520795.1 Bryobacteraceae bacterium | reverse complement strand
GGCGATGGCGACATGGCGGCCATTGGGACCGCCGAAATCGTGCACGCCGCCAATCGCGGCGAAGCCATCATGGTGGTGTTCGTCAACAACGGAATCTACGGCATGACGGGCGGGCAGATGGCTCCCACCACGCCCCTCGGAAAGAAGAGCACCACTTCGCCTTTCGGGCGCAGCGAGTGGGTGGAGGGGCGGCCCATCCGCATGTCGGAAATGCTGAACTCGCTTGAAGCGCCGGTCTTCATCGAGCGCGTGGCCTTAGGCGACAACAAGCAGATCATGCAGGCCGGGCGGGCCTTGCGCCGCGCCCTGGAAAACCAGGCGAAGGGCCTGGGGTTCTCCTTCGTGGAAGTGCTTTCCCCGTGCCCCACCATCTGGAAGCTGGACCCGGTGGACGCGCAGAAGTTCATACGCGAGGAGATGGCCGCCACGTTCCCGGTGGGGAACCTGCGCGACCGCTCGAAAGATACGCCCAGGCGTCCCTTGCCCGCGGCCGCTCCGCCCATCGAAGAACTGCCGCGCATTCTCGGCCTGGGGAACGGCGATGGCCAGCCGAGTGCGCCCGCGGAGCCCGCGAAACCGCTCGACCTGCGAATCAAAGTCGCCGGTTTCGGCGGCCAGGGCGTGCTGATGCTGGGCGAGGTGCTGGCCGAAGCGGGGTTGGGCGCCGGGTACGAGGTTTCCTGGCTTCCTTCCTACGGCCCCGAGATGCGCTCAGGCACCTCCAACTGCCACGTGCGCATCGGCAACCGGCCGGTGGATTCTCCGGTAGTTTCGCGGTCCAACGTGCTGGTGGCCATGAACGAGCCTTCGCTGCGAAAGTTCCTCCCGGATGTCGAGCCTGGCGGCATGGTCCTGTACAACACCGAGGAACCGCTTCCGGATGGCCTGCGCACCGATGTCAGGATGGTCGCCCGGCACTTCACCGGCCTGGCCGACCAGATGGGCTCTTCCAAAGCGGCGAACATCGTGATCCTGGGCGCGCTGCTCGAAGCGAGCGGCATCCTCGAAGAGAAGTTCGTGCTCGGCGCTCTGCGGAAAAAGGTGAAGAGCCAGCGCTGGTTCGACATCGACACAGCGGCCATGGAAGCCGGCCGCCGGGAGATTCGCAAAGACACCGAAAACGGCCGCTGGGGCCAGGTGTGATGGCGGGCCACTCCTGCCTGTCGCGTCCCGGCTCATGCCGAGGCCTGGCTCCGACACTTTGTCGGAAACGGGTAATCGTGGGGCAGGCGCTTTCGCCTGCCAACCGGCTTCAGTAGACGGCGGCCGAGCTTCGCTCGGGTTGACAGGCGGAAGCGCCTGTCCCACATCGGAGTGTGGAGGCGGAGGTCAGACTCTCTTCCGGCCGGCATCGGCGGGCCAGATTTGTCTTACCACTACGCTGACCACAATCGTAATTACGAAGGCGGCGATTTGCGGATGGGCCGGCCAGATTGCTTTAGCGACGCCAAAGAACCATGCGCCGACGCCGGCGGCAGTTCCAATCAGAGTTGCCGCTAGAGTGCTGTTCGTTGAGGCTTTCATGAGATCCAGTATTCCTCAGTTTAATTCATGCGTTCCACGCCTCAGGCCGAACGCGGCTTGAACCCGATTTCGGCACGACTGGCAGTCCGGATACTGGAAAACAGACACATCTCCCGGTCACAGTAGCCGATGCCCTTCAACCGGGTTCGCGGGCCGCCCCCGGGCGCATTACCGCGTATTCGAGTTTAACGTTCCAATTAGCGCGGTTGGAGCTACAATCTATGCTTAGCAGATGGCCAGACGGAAATCCTGGTTCAGGATTTCTCGACAGGAGGAATCGCCGTGAGAGCAGTCGCCGTATCGGTGGGCGTGTTGTGCCTCGTGATGGGCCTCGTGCTGAGCTTCGCCTCAGCCCAGGCGCCCGCCCCAAAACAGTACCAATATCCATTTCAAAATCCCGCCCTCTCGATTGAGGAAAGGGTCACCAACATTATTTCCTTGTTAACCCCGGAGGAGAAGGTTGACGTCCTTGGCGCCAACTACTACTTGGGAGGCGGCAGAGGGGGGCCCGGTCCGACTTTGACCCGCCTTGGGATCAAGGGTTACAACCAGGGGGAAGGCTTGCATGGGCTGGCGCGCGGCAAACCTCCCAATGGCACCGCGACGACCACCTTCCCTCAATCCATCGGGCTTGGGGAGACCTGGGACGCCGACATCATCCAGAAGGCCGCCGCCGAGGAAGGCTACGAAGCGCGCTGGTTTAACCAAACCGCGAAATACAGCCGCGGCGGCTCCCAGTCCCTGATTGTCCGAGCGCCCAACGCGGATCTCGGCCGCGACATCCGCTGGGGCAGAAATGAGGAGTGCTACGGCGAGGATGCGTTCCTCAATGGCACGCTGACGGCGGCCTTTGTCCGAGGGCTCCAGGGCAATGATCGCAAGTACTGGGTGAGCGCCGCTCTGATGAAGCACTTTCTGGCCAACAGCAATGAGAAGGGCCGCATGGGATCGTCCTCCAACTTCGACGAGCGGCTCTTGCGCGAGTATTACTCGGTTCCCTTCCGCATGGGCGTGGAAGCGGGCGCCCGCTCTTACATGGCCGCTTACAACGGCATGAACGGCATCCCCATGACGGCCCAGCCGATCATAAGGGATATCACTATCAAGGAGTGGGGGGTGAACCAGATCATCACCACCGACGCCGGCTCTCTCGATGCCATGGCCAACGCCCGGGCTCACAATTACTTCCCGGACTTGCCCACGGCCGCGGCGGGCGCCATCAAAGTGGGCATCAACCAGTTTCTCGACGGCATATATAAGGCCAATGTCACTCTGGCCCTGCAGAAGAACCTTATAACAATGAAGGAGATCGAGGAGGTCGAGCGTGGCAGCTTCCGGGTGATGATCCAACTCGGAATGCTCGATCCTCCCGAGATGGTCTCCTACACCCAGATTAAAGACGGTCCGGAGCCCCCGACGAGGGAAGAGAACAAGCTACTGGCCCGCCAGGTGACGCAAGAGTCGATCGTGCTGCTGAAGAACCAGAACAACACGCTGCCTTTGGACAAAACCAAGCTGAAGTCCATCGCGGTGGTGGGCCAGCGGTCCAACGCCGTCGACTGGGACTGGTATAGCGGCGCGTGGCCCTATGCGATTACTCCGCTCGATGGAATCAAGAGCAAAGTCGGCGCCGGGGTGAAGGTGAACTTCGCCCTGAACAACGACAACAACGCGGCGGTGGACGCGGCCAAGGCCTCGGATGTGGCTATCGTCGTTATCGGCAGCCACCCCACCTGCGAGACCATGAAATTCGGGGGCGTGTGCGATCCCAGCGAAGGCAAGGAGAGCATCGACCGTACCACCATCGACCTGCAACCGGTGCAGGAGCAGTTGATCAAGGATGTATTCAAGGCTAATCCCAAGACCATCGTGGTGCTCAAGACCAGTTTTCCGTTCGCCATCAACTGGGCCCAGGAGAATGTGCCGGCCATCGTTACCATGGCCCACAACAGCCAGGAGGAAGGCAACGCTCTGGCGGACGTTCTGTTCGGCGATTACAACCCCGCCGGGCGTACGGACCAGACCTGGGTGAAATCGCTCGACGATTTGCCGCCCATGATGGACTACAACCTCCGCAACGGCCGCACCTACATGTATTTCAAGGGTCAGCCGCTGTATCCGTTCGGCTACGGGCTGAGTTACACCACTTTCACTTACTCGAACCTCCGCCCCAGCTCTTTGCGTATGACCAAAGACGGCCAGATGAGCGTCACCGTCACGGTTCGCAACACCGGCAAACGGGACGGCCAGGAAGTGGTTCAGTTCTACGTGACGCACGTGGGTTCCAAGGTGGAGCGGCCCATCAAGGAACTCAAAGGCTTCCAGCGCGTGACCCTGAAGGCGGGCGAATCGAAGGTTGTGTTGTTCCCGCTCAAAGCAAAGGACCTGGCCTACTGGGATGAGCAGAAGAAACAGTGGGTGGTGGAAGACGAGAAAGTCAATTTGATGGTAGGAGGCTCCTCGGCCGACGTCAAGTTGCAACAAACCGTCAGCGTAGGGTTGTAGATTCTAAGAGCCGCTGCGACGGCGTCCGCCGTCTGTCTGCCGTCGCAGCGGGCCCTGTAGCCAGTTACTCATAGGAGCCTCTAATGTCCGCGCATCGTGTTTTCGCCGCAGTTATCGCCTTCCTGATTCCCGCCATTGCCCAAAGCCCGGCCGGGAAGGCCCCCCAACCGTATACCTGGAAGAGCGTCCAGATGGTGGGCGGCGGTTTTGTGGACGGCATCATTTTCCATCCCACTGCCAAGGGCGTCCGCTACGCCCGCACCGATATGGGCGGCGCCTATCGCTGGAACCCGCGGACCAAGCTCTGGGAGCCGCTGCTCGATTGGGTTTCGTACCCGGATTCCAACCTCATGGGCGTGGAGAGCATTGCGCTCGATCCCGCCGATCCGAACCGTGTGTATCTCGCCTGCGGCACTTATACCACTTCGTCTGTCAACGCCATCCTGCGCTCGAGCGACCGCGGCAAGACATTCGAGCGCGTTGACGTGCCCATCCGATTCGGCGGCAACGAAGACGGCC
>JBEKPK010000416.1:0-4556 GCA_049520795.1 Bryobacteraceae bacterium | reverse complement strand
TTTCGGCTTCGTCTCGCGACTACGCCTTGCGCTTCGGCTACGGTTGCCGTCATCGGCTCCGATTGGCTCCTTTCATCCAACAAGACTCTGCCCATGCTGGGCACACCTTGCCGCCGGCCTTCCGGCCGGCGTTTTTCGGGCCTTCACAAGACGCCGGCCGGAAGGCCGGCGGCAAGCCCGAAGGCTTGGCCCCACATTGAATCCGCGGCGGCGTGTTGCTACCATTTGCGCCAGGAAGGGATTCCTGTTGGTCATCTTATGCAGATCATGAGAACTGTCTTGGATGGGAAAGTGAACCGCCGCGATTTCCTGGCGGCGTCCGCCGCAACCGTGGCGTCGGCGGCGATCCCCGCCGCCTTGGCTGCGCCGGCGCCCGCCGAGGAGTGGAAGAACCGGCGCCCGAACATGACCTACCGGCGCCTGGGCCGCACCGGCTATATGGTCTCATCCATAGGCATGGGGGGCGACGACGTCGGCCCGGACAACATCGACCAGGTGTTGTGGTCCATCGACCAGGGGTTGAATTACTTCGATACGGCGCCGGGCTACAACCGCGGGCAAAGCCAGAAGGGCTACGCGCTGGTACACAAACAGCGCGGGCGCCAGAACTTCTTCCAGTCCACCAAGGTGAACGTCTTCCCCAACCGGACCATGACCTATTCGCGGCTCTTCCGGACGCTGCCGGACGATGAGCAGGCGAAAATCTCGGCCCAGGCCGACGAACAGATCAAGAGCGGGAAACTCAACGAGCCTGACTATCTGGGTCCCTACTTCAACGGCCAGGAAGGCGGCATGCGCTCCGCCATCATCTCCAATATCCTCTCGCAGAAGTATGCGGATAAAGTGGACGCGCAGACGGTCTACAAGCAATACATCATCGATTCGGTGGAAGGCAGCCTCAAGGAGCTCGAAACCGACCACCTGGATTGCTGCCTGATGCGCGGCGTCGAAACGCCCTACGAGGTCACCCACACCACCGAGGTTTTCGAAGCCTTCGAGATCTTGAAGAAGGCGGGCAAAGCCAGGTTCCTGGGCTTTTCGGCGCACTCCGATCCGGCCGGCGTCCTCGATGCGGCCATCGAGACCGGCCAGTATTCGGTGGGGCTGGTGGCGTACCACTTCATGAACGCCAAGCGGCTGGACCCGGTGATCGAAAAGGCCAAGAAGGCCGATTTCGGGGTCCTCTGCATGAAGGCCAGCCGCGTGCTTCAGAACCCCTATAATCGCCGGGAGATGATTCCCGAACGTGTGGCCATCCTCAACAAGCTGGTTCCGGGCGACAAGATGACCCTGTTTCAGAAGGGGTTCTATTATGCGCTGCAAAACAAGAACCTGAGCGCCGTGGTGATCGGAACCACCACTCTCGAACAGGCCAAGGAGAACCTTCCGCTGGCGATGACGGTGGGGTAAGCAGGTGGGGCGGGCCTCCCGGCCTGCCTAGCAGCCAGGCAGGCCAGGAGGCTCGCCCCACTGAAGAATTCCTTCTGAACATGCCTGAACTGATTCCGTTCCGATGGCCGGCGTCATGGAGCGACCCCTCGAAACTCGATCTGCTCCAGGGGACGCCCGTCAACTGCCTGGTGGGCGAAGCGCCGCCGCCTTTCCCCCTGGGAAATTTGCAGTTCGTCAAGCTGGATAATGACCGTCCGCCGGAGGGCATCGCGCTGCGCGAGGGCGTGTGGCCCCGCGTGCTGCCCGCCACCAGGAAAGACACCGCCGGCGGCGGCGCCACCGGCAGCGCCTGGGTGGACAACAATGCCTGGGTGGTGCGCCTGGCTCGCGCGACCGAGCCGGGCAAGATGGTATGGCTTACCTACACTCCTCCGGGCGGTAATGAGGTTGTGCCGCTCGACGCGTTCGTGCGACCTATTGCGGAGGCCGAAGCCTTTGGCGGGCGCTGGGTGGTCGCCCTCGATAAGTTCTTCACCGAGCAACTCGACAGGCGCGACCAGAAGGCCCTGGCGCAATGGAAGCGCATGACCGCGGCCATGCGCTTCTTCGAAACCCGCCGCGAGTGGCGGGACTGGGAGCCGCTTGCGCCGCTGGCGGTGGTTTCCACTTTCGCAGGAGACGACAAGCTCCTCAGCCAGGAATTTCTGAACCTGGCTCCGCGGCGGCATCTGGCCTACCGCGCCCTCACCGTCCAGGACGTCGCCGAGGCATCCTTCGAGAAACAGAAGGCGGTGCTCTATCTGGAGACCACGCCGCCCCAGCCGGAGGTGCGGGCGAAGCTGCTGGAATTCGCGCAGGAGGGGGGATTGCTGATCGTTCCGCAAGGGACGGTGGATGCGCCGCCGGAGGAACGCAAGGCCGAGCACACGCTCAGACGCGTGGGCAAGGGCCGCGTGGCCATGCCGCTCCAGAAATGGGAGGACCCATTCACCCTGGTGGACCAGGTACACGTCCTGGTGAGCCACCGCGAAGACCCCGTGCAGGTGTGGAACGACAGCGACATGGATACTTTCTACGTGGCCAATCCCGCCCAAGACCACGCCGTGGTGCACCTGATTCCGTACGCCTCCGGCCCCTCGCTGCCCATCACCCTGGGCTTGCGAAAAGCCTACCGCAGGGCTCGCTTACTCACCCTTTCTTCGGAAATGGCAGTGCGCCCGGCCAGGGGTCCGCTGGGGTTTGAGATTCCGGTGCGCGAGTTCACCGATTATGCCGTCGTGGAGCTGGAGGCCTGACGTGCGCCAACGACCAAGCTCATGGACAAGGCGCGAGTGGCTGGCGGCGGCGGCCGCGGCGGGGCTGGCCAGCCGGGGGCGCGCCGCGGCGCCTTCTTCCACCGTGGCCGTGGCGCGCTGTACATCTTACGACCACGGCGTTCCGGAAGCCCTGAAAACCCTGTTCGACCAAATCGGCGGCATCGGAAAACTGGTTTCCGGGAAAACCGTGGCGATCAAGATCAACATGACCGGCTCGCTGCGGGCCCGCACCGGCTACCGCTCCGCCTGGTTCACGCGCTGGACCCATCCGGAGGTGATCGGCGCGGCCGTGCGGCTGATCGGCGAAGCCGGCGCGACGCGTATACGCGTCTTGGAAGGCTCTTCGGAAGACGACCACCCGCTCGAGGAGGATTTCCTCATCGGCGGCTGGGACCCGAACACCATCCTGAACGCGGCCAAGAACGTGGAGATGGAAAACACCGGGTCGCTCGGACTCGGCAAGGAATACAAGCGTCTGGACGTGCCTGGCGGCGGCCTGATTTACCCGGCTTTCGACTGCAACCACTCCTACGCCGAATGCGACGTGATGGTCTCCATCGCCAAGCTCAAGGAGCACGACAAGGCCGGTCTTTCGCTCAGCCTGAAGAATATGGTGGGAGCGCCGCCAGGCACGATTTATGGCGATTCGGCGGGTTACGACGAGCCCGCCGCGCGGCCTTACGGCGCGCGCACCATGTTCCACATCGGCAACCGGCAGCCTCCCGAGGGAACGCCCAAGGAAAAGGACGAAAAGTCGCCGCGCGATTTCGGCTACCGCGTGCCGCGCATCACGGTGGATATCGTGCGCGCCCGGCCGGTTCACCTGGCCATCATCGACGGCATTGAAACGCAGACAGCGGGCGCGGACGCCGCTCTGGAGCCGGATTCCAGACGCAAGTTGGTCCTGGTGAAGCCAGGCGTTCTGGCAGCCAGTCTAAACCCCGTCTGCGCGGACGCCGTGGCCGCCGCATTGATGGGCTTCAGCCCCACCGCCGCGCGCGGCGCCGCGCCCTTCGAGAACTGCGACAATACTCTCGCGCTGGCCGAGCAGGCGGGCATCGGCGCCGCCGACCTCGACCGGATCGAAGTGGCGGGAACCCCGATAGCTAAGCTGCGGCTGCCCTTCCGCGAGCAGCGGTAGGAGAGAGACCGCCGGCGCTGCCGAACTTCCTTACCTCCGCCCGAAGCGCCGCCCCGCCCCGCTGGGCATGTGGAAGGAGCGCGGCGCCGGCGCGGGGTGGAAAGAGGGCATCGCCGGGCGCGGGTTGCTTCCGGAGCTTCGTGGTGCGCTGCCTCCCGGCTGGCGGCTCGACGGCGTGGCGTAGGGCGAATCGCGGAACGAGCCCGGCTTGCTGGCGAACGGGGAATTTCTGAACCCGCCGCCCTTAGCATACGAGCTGCCGGAGTAGGTCTGTTGGGTGGTTGAGCCCTGGGTTCCGTACCTCTGGCCGGCCCACGCTCCAGGGGGCGGGTTCTCCGCAGGACGGATGTGTGTTCCGGGCTCGGGCGAAGTTGCGGAACGAAGCCAACCGGGGCTCGGGCGAAACTGCGGAAACGAAGCCTATTGGGGCTCGGGCGAGGCTGCGGAACGAAGCCAATTGGGGCTCGGGAGAAGTTGCGAAACGAAGCCAATTGGAGCTTGGGCGAAGTTGCGGAACGAAGCCAATTGGGGCTCGGGAGAAGTTGCGGAACGAAGCCAATTTGGCGAAGCGGGTCTGTGGGGATGGGAGGTCATATCGGTTTTCTTTGACGGCTTTTGGCGGTTGGGTCTTGCGGGGCTGGGAGGAACGGGCCTCTTTCTCCTCTGTGGGAGGAGAACAAGCCATCACGGCAGCCTAACGAACGTAG
>JBEKPK010000415.1:0-4566 GCA_049520795.1 Bryobacteraceae bacterium | reverse complement strand
GTCAACCATGTCGCCGGTCTAAAGTGTCAATGATGTCGCCGGTCCGGACCGTGCTATTCCACACGGCTCACGCCGTGGGCTAGGATGTTTCGCCCTCCGGGCTTCGGAAATGTACAAACTCCAGACCCGAGCGAAGCTCGGGCGCCGCCTACCGAGCCGGTTGGCAGGCGAATGCGCCTGTCCCACAATTACCCGTTTTCCGGCAAAGTGTCGGAGCCAAGCGTCGGCATGAGCGGGGACGCGGCAGGCAGGAGTGGCCGCCACGCCATCACACCTGAACACCTGTGAGAAGGTCCGGCTAGATCGCCGGTGCGAAAGTCGCATCATGCCGTGGGGACGCCTACTTCGATGCCGCGTGCAGGCTCTCGATGCGGGCGTTGACCTCCCTCATCCGGCTGGTCAGGACATCCCACGGCGTGAAATCGATCTTCACCACCCCGTAGTTGCTGTTTTCGCCGTCCAGGCGGCGGCCCTCCGCAGGCTCGTCGCGATACTCGAACCAGTGGAAACCGACGCAGCTCGGCAAAGCCGCCAGCGCCTCCACGTACCCGGCGAACCCCTTGGCGCGATCCTCCTGCGTGGCCACCGGTTTGGCCGCGCCCTTGGTATTGGGCAGGCCGCTGTCCATGGCTTTGAAGCTGAATTCGGTTACCATCGTGGGCTTGCCGGTGAGCTTGTGGATCAACTCGAGCCGGTCGATGGGAGCCTCGGGGCTGTAGCTGTGGAATGAGATCGCGTCAAAGTACGGTCCCACGCCGCGCATCACCGCGTCCCCGGCGTAACCCGCGAAGCGGCAGCCCAGGATGAGGTGATTCGGATCGTGGCGCCGGATGGCATCCCTGCTCACGCGGGCATACTCCGCGGCCGCCAATTCCAGGAAGGCGTTTTTGTCCTCTTCGGTGAGGGCGGCGGCGTCGCGGCCGCGCTCCTTGAGAAGCGCCGCGGCGCGCGCATACCCGGGCGAAGAGGGCTGCATTTTGAGGTAAGACTCGAGCAGGCTCTCCTTGCCGCGCCAGTCGCTGCCCCAACGCAGTTCGTTGTCGGTGAAATAGCCCAGCAACCAAGGGTCGCGGGCGTGCGGCGCGCAGACCCTGGCGGCCACACGGTCGGCGGCCTCCCGGAACTCGGGGCTGAAGTAATCCACCACCAGGCCCTTGAGCCACGCGTCGCGCGCCACCGCGGCTGCAATGTTGACAATGGGCGTGTAAGCAATTCCGGTGGTGTACAAATCCGCCGCGGACCACGCGCCCGCGGTGTTGAAATTCCAGCGGCGTAACTGTCCGGCCGCCATTTTCGCCCAGGTGGTTATGTCGGAGGGCGCCTTCGGGGCGGAATCGGCCTCGGGCGCGTAGCTTACGTTGTCGACGCCCTTGGAGAAAAGGACATTGCCTTCGGGGGTCGCCAGCCACCAGCGGCCTTCGATCTGCTCGGTGTGGAAATAACCCGTCTTCCCGCCGTGCAGCCTGGTCCAGCCGCCGTAGGTATCGTAATCCGCGGCCCTGGCGGCGAAGCCGTAGAGAGCCATCGCGGCCAGGACGGCCATCCGTAGTTTCATCCCTCTGAATATCCGCGGTTTCGCTACCTGTGTCAACCGATGCAACATGCCGCCGCTCGCCCGTGCAATCGGTCCGGTCCCGGCGCCGCCTCAACGTCCGGGCGCAGGCTGTTTCAGGAAAGCCGCGATGTCTTTGGCGGCCCTGGTTTCCACCCCGGGTTTTTGCAAAAAACCGAGGTCGCGGAACCAGTCGATAAAACGGAATTGCCAGGAGCCATAAGGCGTGTTGTTGCGATCCGTCAGCCCCCCGGTCATCCGGCTGCCGTCGCTCAAAGCGTCGCCGGGATGCCGGCCGGCGCCGTAAATATGCATTTCGATATTCGGCGCGCTGATGGCCAGCATGGCGCTGAAATATTCGATGGCCCACACCGCATGCACCCGGTCTCCGGAACCGCCGCAGGCGATGAAAGCGGGAGGAACATTGCGCGGAATCGGCGGCGCGGTCCGGCCGCGGGCAAAGGGAGAGGGGCCGGGATAGATGATGCCGGCGAAGTCGGGGCGCGAAGAAACTCCCGCCAGGGCATCGCTGGGCCCGCTGTTCTTCTTGTCGAAGTCGTCATACAAAACGGCTGCCGCGGCGGCCAGTTCCGCGCCCGCCGAGAAGCCCATGATGCCGATCTTGTTCGGATCGATACTCCATTCCTTGGCGTATGCGCGCACCAGGCGGATGGACTGGAGGGCATCGTATACCTCGTCGGTCTGCGGATCGTAGCCGTCGCGGCGCAGACGATTCCGCAGGATGACTGTGTTGACCCCGTAGTTATAGAAAAATGGAACGAAATCGGCGGCCTCGGAACCCACGTTCAGGGTATTGTGTCCGCCGCCCGCCGCCAGGATCACGGCGGCCCCGGTATTCAGGCCGCGGTCGACCGTATGCACTTCGATCGAGGGATTGTGAATGCCGACGATGCTGTTAACCCGTCCGGGCGCGGCCTGGCTCATGCTGTATTGCTCGGGCTCGCGGATGCGCTCCATCTTGAGGAAAGGCGAGCCGGGCGGATAAAGAGGGACTACGACTCCGCCTGGCAATATGGGCTGCGGCGCATACGGAGCGTCGGTCGCGGGTCCTGGCTTTGGAACAGCGAGAGGTGCGGGCAGCGGAGGCAGCGCGGCGCGCGGAGCGGCGGGAGCCGATTGTGGAGCGTCTTGGGCGCCGGCCGTTAACGCCAGTGCGGTCAGGAGCAGAAGCCTGAAAGCGAATGCGATTTTATCTCTCTTGCTGGTGGTTCCAGTTCTAATCATGTCAAACGGCTCCGTGGACTTCGTCCTTTGATCAGGATCCGACAAACTGTCAAGACTATATCACTGATGCCGGTCTCTCCGATTGGTTGCTGGGAGAAGCGCCGGCGTCGCTCAATGGCGTGCTGGCGCACGAATTCGATGGCGCGGACACCGGGCCAAAAGGGCGAAACGCGGGTAAAGAACTGGACGAATTCCTCATCCGTTCCGGCGCCGGTGAGGCGGGCGCGCCATGGAGAATGGCCACTCCTAAGGGAATGCTATTTGGGGCCGGCCGGCGTTATTGAATGGGCGAAAAAGCCGTCGCACGCCACAACGAGATGTTGTTGTAGTCCACAATCTGGCCGCCTCGCGCTATGGAGTCGGCGCGCGCCTTGATCCACTCCGGATCGGCGTTGAAAGCGTCCCATGCCTTTTCCCGTTCCGCCAGCGTGGCGAACGGGATCAGGTACGTGAGGTTAGGCATCTCGGGACCGGCGATGGTGTCGGCGTAGAGGATGGGATGCACGCCCGAGCGATGGAAAATCGGGATTTCCGCTCCGGTGAAGCGCTCGTGCACCATTTGCAGTTGCCGCTGGGTGGGCGAATGGTAGAGGCGCACTTCGAAGTAGCGCGTGCTTTTTGGCCTTTCGGCCAGCGGGACGATCTCCGGGGAGAAATCGGTAGCCTGGAGCAGCACCCTCTGGTGCGTGTCGTACGGCGGCCCGGCTCCTCGTTCCAGTTCCTCGTGGGACTTCTGGTATTCCGAATCGCTCTCGATGTCGCGGGCGGCGGCCGTCATTTCCTCGAAGCTCGCGAAACCGCTCAGGGTCATAAAGGTCTGCATATGCGGGGCCATCACCGGCGCGAACACCCCGAACGCGCGAGCGCGCTTGCCGATCAGCGGCGCCTGCGAGGAGAGGAACTGGGTGAGGCGGGTGGCCTGGTCGCCTTGCCGATAATAGAAATAGTCAAGGCAATACAGGCGGGTTTTCCGGTTCGATTCCTGCGCTCCAGCCGGAGCGCCCGCCTGAGCCATCAGTCCGGCGCCGGCCAGAGATTGAACGAAGAAACGGCGTTGCATGGGATCTCCCGTTTTGGGGCTGTCGAACTTGTACGGTATACCGCTTCGGCTCCCGGCGCAAGCGATCCCGAGCCCGCGGCTTTCGGCTACAGGTGAAAGTCGCGGAGCCACGAGGCGATGGCCGCGGTGGCCTCCTCCGCCCCGGCCCCGAGCCAGGAGTGCGAGAGGCCCGGCGCCAGCGCCACCAGCTCATCGTAGACCCACGGCTTTTCCATCGGAAACGCGCCGTAGCCCAGAACGTCTGCCAGACGCCAACTCACCTGCACCACGCCGCAAACGCTCTTGTCCCCGGCGGTGGGCTCGTCATGATGGGTGGCGATGGCGGTGGCGATCTCATCGGGAAAATTCCATTCCCGCGCCAGGTACGCGCCGGCGGCGCAGTGATCGATCTCGAACAGATCCAACTCCGTGTGCAACAGGTCGAATTGGTGTTCGCGGGACACCTCGAGCATGCGCGCATACTCGTCCGGATAGGCGGCCATCAATCCCAGCGCGCCGAGATTGTGGAGCAAGCCGGCGGTGTAGGCGCCTTCCGGGGAGCCGCCCCCGGCCGACCGTGCGGTCTCTTCCGCCAGGATGGCGGTGACCAGGCTGTGTTCCCAAAACCTCCGGAATACCTCCATACGCAGAACGGACTTGACCATGGACTGCACGGCGACCAGGGTGGCAATGGCCTTGATCCGTTCCAGACCCAACAGCGAGGTGGCCG
>JBEKPK010000414.1:0-4574 GCA_049520795.1 Bryobacteraceae bacterium | reverse complement strand
CGCCCGCTGGCTGCTGGCTGCTGGTTTCCCCACCCGATTCGGCTCCACGGAATACCTGGAGCGGTGCTCCACGCCCAAGGTCTTCATCCAAAGCGCCAATGACCAGTATGCCCCGCGCCCGGAGTTGGAAGCGCGGTACGCGCGCTTCGCGGAACCCAAGCGGCTCATCTGGGTGGAAGCCGCCGACCATTTCTTCGCGGGCGGCCTGGACGAACTCGAAGCGCGGGTGAGAGAAACGGCGGCGTAGGGGACGAGCATGCGCTAGCGTAGTGCGGCCGGAGTTCTGCATGTTTTGTGGGGCAGGCAATGTTGCCTGCAGCCGCCTTTTTAGGCGGCTCTTTCGCATCCGCGGAGCACTCTCACGCAGGAAACGCCGGCTGAAAGCCGGCGGCAGCCAGGATTGGCTGCCCCACTAGAAGATGAAATTCAGACCGCCGCGGAAGGCGCGTGGCGTCTCCACCAGCAGGATTCTCTGGCCATCGGCGGTACTCAGGGGCAGGTAGCCCTGCGCCAGGAGGTTGCGCAGATCGGCGGTCAGTTCCACGCGGCACGGAAGGAACCCGGGAAGCGGCTGGCGTATGAAGAGGTTCAAGCCGGGCATGGGGCGCAAGGTCTCGGTGCTGTAAATATGGCCCGGCATGGCCCAGTTGTGGTCGGTCCACTGGTAGCTGACCACCACGTGCGTGCCGCTGCCCGGCAGGGTGGCGTCCACGTGGCCGGTGGCGGCCATCTTGCGGCCGGCGTGAATCATGGATCGGAGATCGTCCGGATTGTTGCTAACTAGCTCACGATCCTCGGCGGTCAGCGCGCCCATGGAGCCAAGCATCAGGGTGGCGTTGATCCGGTCGCCCAGCGACTGCGTGGCGGAGGCCGTATAGCCCGTACTGCGGTAGTCTCCCGCGTTGAAGATGGAGTTGCCGGTGAGCAGGTCCGGAAGGACGTCGGCGCCGTTGTACATGCCGGCGGGGGCCACCATGGAGAGGGCCGCGTTGGTAACCACCTCGCGATAAGCGGAGAGTTCGTAGCGCCGCGAGCGCACCTTGCGGGCGTAGGCCATCTCGTATTCCTGGCCGCGCTGGATGCGCACCCGGCCGCCGCGCTCGGACATGCGCGGGATCAGGCCCAGGGTGTTCAGATCGTGTTGCAGGTCGGCATCCTGGGTCGAGGCGCCGGCCAGATCGGGGCGCGCATTTCCGGAAGTGTAGGCGAAGGAGATTTCCGTGCCTTCCCCAGGCGTATAGCTCAGGCGCGAATACGGGCTGGTTTGACTCGGGAGACCAGCTATTGACAGAGCGTCGAGCGTAACCCCATACTGCACGGCCAGGTTGTCGGTGATCTGGGTGCGGTCGTCGAACCCCGCGGCCAGAGAGCGGAATATGGGCTGGGAGACGTCCGACCCGACTGCGGCGGAGCCCTGGCGTCCCGGCAGGTAGAGTTGCCGCACCGTGACCGAAGCCACCGGACCGTCCAAGTCTGTTCGTCGCGAGTAACTGGTGCGGAACGCCGCCACCGGCACGCCGGTCTGGGATCCATATCCCACGTCGCCGCTCACCTCCAGCAGGTTGTTGCCGAACACGGAGGTGGCCAAGGCGAACGCGGTGCCCATATCGGCCTCATCCGCGATGCCCGAAGCCTGTTGACCCTCTCCCCCGGAGACGCGCACAAGACCGCGCGTCTCGGAGAATACCGTTCCCCTGGACGTCGGCGGCGCCGGGTCGAGCGGGGCGTCGTCAAACCGCAGCACCGGGCGGGTGGCCGAACTTCCGCGCAGCACCCATTTCCAGTCGTCGGTCATGAGGCTGCCGTTCTCCACGGGCGGGTACATGAGCTGGATCGAGCTGACCAGAGTGTTGAGGTCTATCGCCAGCACGCTGCGCATGCCGGGCTGAACCAGGATGCCTTTCTTGAGCGCGGGGACGAAAGCGGCCAGCGTCACGCGAACCGAATACAAATCGGGGAAAAGGCCCAGAAACCGGAATTCGCCGCGCTGATCGGTGATCGCCTTCTCAAACACGCGGTCCTGGTGGTTGTAGAGCAGCACTGCGGCGCCCATTTGCGGAACACCGTTGCGGTCCGCGACCACCCCCATGATCGAGCCCGAGAATCTCACGGAAGTGGCGGCCCGAGAAGCGCACGGAAGGCCCGCGCAGGCCAACCCCACGATCAGGAAAGCAACCGCGTTCCGCGTCCTGTTCGACATCCGCTACGACCATTCATCCCGGCGGAAGCCGGAATGCTCTAACTTAGGTTACCGTAAACTGGGCCGAATTGGTAAGGACCTGGTTTCGCACCTTGTCCGTAACCTTTATCCGGATGGTGTACTGGCCCGGCTCGAAAGTCTTCAGCGGAAGAATCTCCTGGACAATCACTTCCGAGGCCGAGGCGTTGGGGATCTGCGTGAGATCCTGCGTGTAGTCGAAGATCTTGGCGTTCGATCCGTTCTTCACCACTTCCCATTCCACCACCCCGGACGGCTTATGGGTGGTCTCATCCTCCCCGAAATTGTAGCACTGGAAGTAGATCCCCATCTTCTCGTCGCGCTTGAAAATCTCGTCCACGCGCGGCCGGACCTTGGAGCTGCCAATCACAAACGCCCCCGCGCCGATACTCTTCATGGCTACCGGCTCGATCAAGTCCGCGAGCACCACGCTGCTGGAGGTAAGCTTGTCCGGATCGATGCGCGGAACCGTGATGGCGACTTCCCAATCGCTGAGCGTGCCGGAAACCAAGTCCTTCGCCACCACGTTGAGCCGGTACGTTCCCGGGATCAGGGGGACCGTCTTCTGATAAATCGAACGCTGTTTGGCGTAGTCGGCGAGGAATTCCTGGGGGGCGTCCACCACCGCGGTGTCCTCGAAAACGTTCACCACGCGGCGCGTCATGGTAGTGATGCGGCCGTAAATGTTCAGGGTGGCGCGCTGCACGCCCTGCTTGGCGGAGAACTCCAGATCCTTGTTGGCGAACTGCACCGTGACGTTGGTCAGGACGGAAGCATCGGTGATGGGGAAGTAATCCACCCGCACCTTCATGGGCAGCAGGTTGTAGCTGATCCGCGACTTGACCACCGATTCCAGGTCCTTGAATTTCACCTCCGGCGGCTTCTGGAGATTGACGTACTGCTCCAGGCGGCGGAACTGGCTCTGGTTGGCGTTCATCTCATCCTGCGGAATGCCCAGTTGGGTGCCGTCCGTGCGGTTGAAGCGATCGTTCTTGGAGGTGATTCCCATCTGCTCCGAGATGGTGAGCCCGGCCCCCGGCACATTGGTCAGCGCATCCTTCTCGGAGGGGTCCATGGTCATGCGGAACTCGCCCGACATGGTGGTATCCACGAACTCGATGTTGATGTCGGTGCCTACGTTTTCAATGTAACGGTAGCGCCACTGAATGAAGGGGAATACGGAAGTTTCCCCGCCGCCCTCCTCCATGGGGCGATAATAGCTGCCGCCTTGGGAGTAGTCGGTAATCTCGTCCGGAGGGCCGAAGGTAATGTAGATGCGCCCGCGGTCGCTCTTCCAGCCGGGAATGCCCGAAGCGAAATGCTCGTTGGCGTAGGCGATGCGGCGGTAGTGCTCTTCCTTGTACTCGTTCTCGACGGTGTCCGGCGTGGGATCGCGCCGCAGCCAGAACTGTTCGATGAACTGTTCGCGCTCTTCGTCGGTCTGCAGCCGGGCGAAAGCTTTTCGCTCGTCGTCGGTGATGATGTATGTAACGTCTTCGTTGAGCCACTTGCGATACGGCGTTTCCAGTTCCTTCTTGAGCTTCTCCTCGTTCTTTTTCTTTTGCCTCTCGGACAGCGGCCGAGCCACGGTTTCCCGTTCAGCCGGTTCGGACGCAGTCTGGTCGCCGCTCTTCTGAGCGGCCGCGGTCTGAGCGGCCACGGGAAAGATCGCCGCGACTGAGAGCGCGGCTAAAGAAATCGAATAGCGTAAGACAGTCATACGGCTCACCGCTCCCCAGGACAGGACTGGTTCGGCTGATATCTATTCTAGATCCTGGAGTTTGGCCGGTCAATCCGTGAACCTGGGGCCACAGTGTGCTCCGCGGGGACGGCCGAAAAGTGGGTCACTCTATTTATCGATTTCTATCGCCTTTGTTTTCAATGGTTTACTGACAGAAATCCAGAAACCCCGCAGAGGGAGCCAGCTATTGTGTGTACGGAAGAGGGAGTTCGGTCCCCTCATTTTCCCCATTTTTCCCCTAAAGGCCCGCCACACCAGCCCGTCCGCTCCTTAGTGAGCGTTGCCCGCCACCCTCCGGACTCCCCACTCTTCCAATCGCCCGCCGAGCGTTCTTCCTCTCAGCGCGAACAGCAGGGCATGGTCACGAGGATCTCCGGGAGATCGGGCTTGCGGGTGGTGTCGGCTACGAAATAACGCTGTTCGGAGAGGCTGCGATAGATTGCGCCGGCCACCCCGGAGGCCACCGGGCCGTTCACCGTCTTGGTGCCGAGCAGCATGACAACCAGCACCAACCGATGGTGATCTACCTCGTTAAACGAGCCGAACCAGCCCATGTGGCTGGCGAAGCGGAAATCGGTGCAGGTGCCGGTCTTGCCGAGAATAGGCTCGTTGGGA
>JBEKPK010000413.1:0-4589 GCA_049520795.1 Bryobacteraceae bacterium | reverse complement strand
GTCTCAGCCTGCCGGAACGTCTCGATTTCCATCCCAAATGTAGTGCAGACTCAGCGGTAGCCTAAACTCATTCTGAACGGGTTAGCCGAGTTTTCCACAGTTTCGTGACGAACTTGGGCTAGAGGGCCGATTCGCCGCGGTTATCGTTGCGAATCCGGATGGCTTCCACCACTTCGGAGACGAAGATCTTGCCATCTCCAATGGCCCCGGTGCGCACCGCCTCGACGAGCGTGCGAACCACTTCGTCCTTGCGGGCGGATGGCGTCACCATCTCGAGCTTCAGCTTGGGGAGGAGATCCACGTTGTACTCGCGGCCGCGGTAAACCTCTTTATGGCCCTTCTGGCGGCCATGTCCGCGCACCTCGCTTACCGTGAGACCATCGATGCCGATGCTCTTGAGCGCCTCCCGAGCGTTGTCCAGCTTGGAAGGTTGGATGACCGCTTCAATCTTGACCATTGGCCTTACCCCTCGAAGTTGTAGCCTTCTTCACCGTGAAGCGACAGGTCCATGCCATTGGCTTCCGCGCCTTCGCTCATGCGGAGCGGGGTCGCCAGTTCGGTGATCTTGAGCGCCGCGAGCGTGCCGACTACGGCGAGAACGATGCCGATGCCGGCGCCGATAAGTTGATTTACCACCTGGGCCGGATTGCCGTCGACCCAGCCGAGCGCGGCGGGCTGGCCGTTGGCCAGCTTGAGAGCCGAATTGACGGCGCGCGTGGCGAAGACTCCGGTGAGCAGACAGCCCGCCAAACCGCCGGCGCCGTGAACGCCGAAGACGTCGAGCGAATCGTCATAGTGGAATCTTTCCTTCGCCACGCCGACCATAAAGTGGCACAGCGCGCCCGCGATCAGGCCGATGAGTATGGCGCTGAACGGCTGCACGAAGCCCGCGCCCTGGGTGACGGTGGCCAGTCCCGCGACGGCCCCGGAAATGGCGCCGAGGGCGCTGGCCTTTCCGTTGCGCACCCGTTCGGCCACCATCCAGGAGACGGCCCCGGCGGCGGCGGCGAAGTGCGTGGCCACGAATGCGCTGGTGGCCAGCGAGGACGCCGCCAGCGCGCTGCCGGCGTTGAAGCCGAACCAGCCGACCCACAGCAGGCACGCGCCGATGAAGCTGAGAACCAGGTTGTGCGGCGCCATCTTCTCGTGGGGATATCCGGTGCGCTTGCCGATGTACAACGCCACCACCAGCGCGGAGAATCCGGAGGAAATGTGCACCACCGTTCCGCCGGCGAAATCGAACACCGGATACCTGCCGCCGAGGAAGGCGTTGAGGAAGCCGCCGCTGCCCCAGACCATGTGCGCCAGCGGAAAGTATACGAAGAACGCCCACAGCGTGGAGAACACCATCATGGCCCCAAAGCGCATGCGCTCGGCGAACGCGCCGGCAATCAGCGCCGGCGTGATGATGGCGAACATGAGCTGATAGATCATGAACGTCTGTTGGGGAATGGTGGGGGCGTAAAGCGCGTTGGGCGCCGCCCCAACCCCGCGCAGGAACAGGTAGCGCAGGTCGCCCAGGAACGGGCTGCCGCTGGCGAACACCAGGCTGTAGCCGCAGACCGCCCACAGCATGGTGATCCACGCCATCATGGCGAAGCTCTGCATCATCGTGCCGAGCACGTTCTTCTTACGCACCAGGCCGCAATAGAACAGAGCCAGGCCGGGACCGGTCATCATAAGCACGAGGGCGGAGCTGACCAGCATCCAGGCGTTGTCGCCGGCCGACTGGGAGGCGGCTACCGCGGCATGCAATGCCCGCAGTTCACCGGGATCCGCGCACGGCGCTTGCGCCAGGGCGGAGGAAGAGAACAGCAATAGTGCGGCCAATACGCCTTTAGACAACGTGGTCTCCTCGACGTGGAGGTTAGAACCCGCGGACGAGGCGGGAACACCACACGGTAGAGGATGGCGCCGCGCGAGGCCACAAGAAAAACTGAATGGGCGCCATAAAAATAATCTATTGAGGTTGCCACTAGAATGGAATATGGAGATGGGAGCGCAGGGTTGAGCCAGACGGTGAATTGGCTGGGGTTAGCGGCCCTTCTGTTGGTGCAGTCGTGGATCTCCTGGACCCTATTGAGGGCGGCCGGACGGTTTGCGTCCGCCCAGGAGCGGTGGGCCGCGCGCGCCGCGGCGTGCCTGCTCTTCGCCGCCGTGATGTTCTGCTACGGTCTCGCGTTTTTCAGCGTCGCCAGGCGGTCGGGGCTGCTCGGGCCCGTCTCCACACTGCTGGCGGCCGCAGCCAGGGCTTACCTGGTGGTCGCTACCGTGGCGGCCGTGGTTTATGCGGCTCGTAGCGCCATTCGGAAGCGTCTCGATGCGGACACCGACCTGCACCGCCGTCGCGCGCTCAACCTGGCCGCTAATCTGGCCATGGCCGGCCCTTTCGCCGTGCTGGCCTATGGCTCGCTGGTCGAGCGCACGGATTTCCGTGTGCGCGAGCTCGACGTCCCCCTGCCGGGGCTGCCGCCGGACCTGGACGGCCTGCGCATCCTGCAACTGAGCGATATCCATCTGAGCCCGTTCCTCAGCGAAGCGGAGCTGGCCCGAGCGATCGACATCGCCGCCGGCCTGGGGCCGCACGTGGCCGTGATCACGGGCGACCTGATTTCCTCGCCTGGCGATCCACTCGATGCCTGCATCCGCCAGCTTGCGCGCATCCGGGCCGACGCCGGCGTGTTCGGCTGCATGGGCAACCATGAGCGCTACGCCCACGTGGAAGATCACACGGCCCGGGCCGCCGCCGCCGTGGGCATCCGCTTCCTGCGCGGGCACGCCCAGCCGCTCCGCTTCGGGGGGGCGGTTTTGAACTTGGCCGGCGTGGACTACCAGACCCAGACCGGCAGGGATCCGTACCTGCGGAATGCCGGCGCGCTGGTGGTCCCGGGCGCGTGCAACGTGCTGCTCTCGCACAATCCCGACGTCTTTCCGGTGGCCGCCGCGCAGGGCTGGAACCTGACGTTCTCAGGGCACACTCACGGAGGACAGGTCACGGTGGAAATCCTGGACCAGTCCCTCAATCCCGCCCGCTTCTTTACGCCCTACGTCCACGGCCTATACCGCTTGGGCGCCTCGGCCGTGTATGTCACGCGCGGCATTGGCGCCATCGGCTTCCCGGCCCGCATCGGGGCGCCCCCCGAAATCACCCTGCTTCGTCTGAGAAAGGCCTGAGCCCCGCGGTGCGCTACCTCATCCTGAGCGACCTCCACGCCAACCAGGAAGCCCTGGACTCGGTAGTCCGGGAGGCGCACGGGCGCTGGGATCGGGCGTTGTGCTGCGGCGATCTGGTGGGCTACGGGGCCGACCCCAACCCGGTGGTGGATTGGGTGCGCGCCCACTGCTCCTTGGTGGTGCGCGGCAACCACGACCGCGCCTGTACGGGCCTGGAAGACCTGGAGTGGTTCAACCCCGTGGCCAAGGCCGCCGCAGCCTGGACGCAGCAGGCCCTGACTCCACAGAACCTGGCCTGGGTCCGCGACTTGCCCATGGGGCCGCTGGTTCTGGAAGACTTCGAAGTGGCGCACGGCTCGCCCTACGACGAAGACGAGTATTTGGCGGCCGGCGACGAGGCCGCCACCGCGTTCGCCTACCTGGAATGCCCCCTGGCCTTCTTTGGCCACACCCATGTACAAGGCGGCTATCTCTGGAACCAGGGGCGGGTGGAGGCGATTCCCCGCATGTCGGCGCGCGCCCAGGGCCGGACCATCGCGCTCGACGCCGGGTGCGCCTACCTCGTCAACCCCGGCTCGGTCGGGCAACCGCGCGACGGCGACCCCCGCGCCGCCTTCGCGCTCTACGATTCCGGCCCCAGCACGGTCACCTACCGGCGCGTTTCCTACGACGTCGAGCGAGCCCAGCGCAAGATCCGCAAAGCCGGCCTGCCGCTCTCCCTGGCGGACCGTCTCGGCGTGGGCCGGTGACGCCCAGAATTGTGGTGCGGACGCTTTCCTCTGGCGGCCGAAGCGTTGTTAGGTTCGAGTCCTACCTGGGGAGGCAGTTGTTCTTCCTCCCTATCTCCGCTATCTGACTGATCCCATTGTGCGTGCTTATGAGATTCTGCCTGCGACCGCCCAGTGGCTCAGTCACCCCATCAAGGACTCGAACCCGCTCCGGAAGCGTGATCGACTTCGGTTCCGAGCGCTGAAAAGTGCGAAAGCACATATACTGGCACCTTGGAGGGTCGCTCCATGTTCGGATGGATTCGTCAGTTGTGGCGGAAACGACTGCCACGCGACTTTGGTAATGAGTCCCGGGGCTATTATCACCGCCAGATGGCACTCAACAAGCTCATTGGATCCAGAAATCTGCGTTGGGTCGAACCGCTATTGCGGGCGATCAGCACCGGCGGGCCGGCCGCGCGGAAAGACGCGGCCTTAGCGCTAGGCGAGCTTGGAGATCGGCGGGCGGTCGAAGCGCTGGTCGCGGCTCTCGCCGATCCCATCCAGGAGGTACGGACGACCGCATCGGAAGCCCTAGGCAAGCTGGGAGACAGACAGGTAGTCCAGCCGCTCGTTACGGTGCTGAGCAAAGCGCTGGTGGAGCGGGGCTGGGGGCTAGACGGCAGAGCCGCCGTGACAGCGCTGGGG
>JBEKPK010000412.1:0-4603 GCA_049520795.1 Bryobacteraceae bacterium | reverse complement strand
ACTTACCCCGATTCCCAATCAAACCCAAACGGCCCCGATGGGATAAGCCTCCAGCCTCGTCAACCGCAATCGCGAGCCGCGACGATTCCCGTAGAGCGGGCCTCCGGCCTGAGGGGCGCCCTCTGGGCCGGGGCGTCCCCGCCAGCGTTCCTCCGGCCGACGCGCTTCGAAGGTCGGATTGCAAAAAAGCAAATTGGTTGCAGCCGGCGAAGCGCCGGCGCTTTCGCCTGCCAGCCAACTTCCAAGGCCGGAGGCCCGCCGATCTTAATCCGACGGCGCGTAGTAGCCGCGGCGCCAGAAAGCCTTCAACGGCGGCAGACCGCGCGGGGGAACCACCTTGACCTGCACGGCATGATAGCGGCCGTCCCGCTGCTTGTTGGTGGGCGAGTAGCCCAGGATGTAGCGGTTGCGCAGCTCGATGCCGATCTTCGCCGTGATATCCGGCAGATCGTTGGCGGCCGCCGGCAGCATACGGCCTCCGGACTGTTCCACCATCCCGGCCATGTATCGCGGCCCTTCGAATTCCTCCCGCGACGATCCTCCTCCAAAGACGCCGATGGCGTAAATCAGGACGTCGCTTTCGCGAACCAGGTTGCGCAGTTCGCGATCGTTATAGCGGCTGTTGTTCTCGCCTCCATCGGAGATGATCAGCAGCGCCTTACGGGTCAGCTTGGATTTCTTCATCTCATGCAAGCCGAGCACCACGGCGTCCAGCAGGGCGGTGCTGCCTTTGGAGACGGTGAACGTGATCTGGCTCTGGATTGCGCCGGTATCCTGCGTCAAGGGCGTCACCAGGCGAGGCCGGTCGTCGAACAGGATGAGGAGGAACTCGTCTTCGGGATTGGCGAGGCGGAAGAATTCCCTGGCCGCCATGCGCGACAGGCCCAGCTTGGAGCCCATGCTCCCGCTGACGTCGAATGCCAGCCCCACGGCCACCGGTTCGTCATCCATGGCGAAGTGCGTGATGGTCTGCTCGACGTTGTTCTCGAGCACGCGGAAGTTTTCCTTTTCGAGGCCGGTCACCGGGCGGTTCATGGGATCGCATACGGTGACGGGCACCAGCACCAGGTTGGCATCCACGCGCAGATTGGGCTGCCGGCGCTCCTCGGGGGCGTCGGGCGGTTTCTGGCGGGGATCGACGGCTACCTGCCCGCCGCCCATGGACGCGGTAAGGACGACGCACAACCCCAACCCGGCCAAACTCCGCGCAACCCGCATGAACGACCCCGCAAAGGTATTGTACCTGGGCTCAAGGAGGAGATGCGCGCCGCGTCGGTCGCGTTGCGGCGAAACATCCAGTGCAATTTGTGGAACAGCCGGAGCGCTTGTGTGGGGCCAAGCCTTCGGGCTTGCCGTCGGCTTATGCCCGGCGTCTCGCAGCGGCCGGAAGAACGCCGGCTAAGCCGGCGGCTGGCCCGAAGGCCTGACCCCACTTTCATGTCGCACACCTGCGCGGCGCATCCGTGGCGCGCGAAATCGGGTACAATCGAATTTAGCGGAGGTGGGTCTTCTCGAGTAGCGGACGAGCCGTCGCGAAATTCGGTTCTTTGGCGGTTAGATCAGCCTCCCACGCCCTTTTTTCCCTCTTTTTCCCCGACGAGTGCCGCATCTGCGGTCAACCCCTGCGCGAAGTCGCGCGCTTCCCCGTGTGCCGGAGCTGCTTGAGCGAGGCGCGGCCCCTGAGCGCGGAGTACTTTTGCGTGAGCTGCCGGACGCCATTCCGGAACCATTTCCCGCTCGATTTCGAAGGCCGCTGCGCGCTCTGCCGCGCCGGCCTTCGCGGTTTTGACGCGGCTTACTGTTACGGGGCTTACGAGGGCTTGCTGCGGGATTTGATCCACCTCTATAAGTACGGGCGAATCAAGACGCTGGCGCGGCCGCTCGGCGATCTGCTGGCGTCGGCGCTGCCGCTCGACGAGCGATTCGACCTGATTGCCCCCGCGCCGCTGCACTGGATCAGGCAGTGGCGGAGGGGCTTCAACCAATCCGAGTTGCTGGCGCGGGAAATTGCGCGGCGTACCGGGATTCCGCTGGCGCGGCCCCTGGCGCGCGTGCGCCATACGCCCGCGCAGGCGGGGCTGAGCAATACCGCCCGGCGCCACAACGTGGCCGGCGCCTTCCGCTGCCGGCGCGGAGCGCGGCTGGTGGCCGGGAAGCGCATTCTTCTCATCGACGATGTGATGACCACCGGCTCCACCGGGGCCGCCTGCGCGCTGGCGTTGAAACGCGCCGGCGCGGAGCGCGTCGCGCTGCTCACCATAGCCCGCGTGGACCGGCGCATGAATCCGTCCCGTTTGGCGCCTATCGAGACAGGGGGAAACCGCTGAATGGCCGCCGACCGCATGCAAAGACCGGTCCTGGTGCTCAACGCCAGTTATGAGCCGATTAACATCTGCGCCGCGCGTCGCGCGCTGGTGCTGGTGCTGAAGGGCGTGGCGTCGGCGGAGGAGGAATCCTCGAGCGCGGTGCATTCCGCCCGCGCGGCCGTGCGGCTGCCCTCCGTGATCCGCCTGCTCGAGTACCGCCGCATTCCCCACCAGACGCGCGCCCTCTCGCGAAAGAACATCCTCATGCGCGATCGCTACACCTGCCAGTATTGCCACCGTACTCTGCCTTCGGGGGAGCTGACCCTGGATCACGTGATCCCGCGCTCGCGCGCCGGCGAATCGGCTTGGGAAAATCTGGTGGCCTGCTGCCATCTGTGCAACAACCGCAAGGGCAGCCGCACCCCCGAAGAGGCGGGCATGAAGCTGGCCCGCCAGCCTCGGCCGTTCAGCCTGCACACCAGCCGGCACCTCATGCGCATACTGGGCAAGAGCGACGCCCAGTGGCGCAAGTACTTGTTCTATTAGAATTAGACGGCGGGAATGGCTTGAAGTTCGGAAAAACCGCTTGGCTGGGGTTTCTATATTTTTTGGGTGAGATCTCCGCGCCTTGCGGCCACCATTCATGTGGAGTCGTTCACTACCCAGCCCGGAGGGCGAAACATCATAGCCCACGGCGCAAGCCGTCGGGAACAGGTCGGCCAGCCGCCTAGCCCCGGAACGGGGCGTAAGTCCATGCATCGCGGCGCAACAAGAGCACCATCGCCGAGTGTCGTTCCAAGAGGAATTCCTGTCATTCCCGAGGAAGCATGGCATCGCATACGACACGCGCGCGGCCTCTGGGGCTAAGAACAGCCTTTCGCCCCGTTCCGGGGCTCGAATGCCCACGTGCTATTCCACACGGCTCACGCCGTGGGCTAGCTTCCTTCGCCCTCCGGGCTTCGAGAATGTACAAACTCCGGTGGCAGGCGAAAGCGCCTGCCCCACCGTGTCTCTTTTCAGCCCTTCTTCAGCGCTGCCAGCACCCGCTCCGGGGTCATCGGCAATTGCAACATGCGCGCGCCCACCGCGTCGTAAATCGCATTGGCCAGCACCGCGCCAATGTTGATGATGGGCGGCTCGCCGCAACTCTGAGACGCCATGTCCGGGTTGTCGATCAGCACCGTTTCAATCTTCGGCAGCCAGGAGAACCGCGGCAGCGCGTAGCTGTCGAAGTTCTTGTGGAGCACGGCCCCATCCTTGAAGCGCACCTCTTCGGAGAGCGCGTACCCCAGCCCCATGGTGATGCTGCCTTCCATCTGCTGGCGCGTTCCCTCCGGGCTCACCGTCACGCCCTGGTCCTGCGCCAGAACCACGCGCTTCACCTGCACGCTCCCGCTGGTCTTGCTCACCGCCACTTCGGCGCACATGGCCGTGTAGGTTCCGGAGTAGAATCCGCACGATACGCCCACGCCGCGGCCGCTGGGCGCCTTGCCGGGCTTCCAGCCGAACTTGTCCGCCGCCGTCTGCAGCACGCCGATCATGCGCTTGTCGCTCAAGTGCTTCAGCCGGAACTGCACCGGGTCCACGCCCGCCTTGGCGGCCAGGGCATCGATGTGCGACTCGCGGGCGAAAGTATTGCTGTTCACTGATGGCGCGCGCCACGGCCCCACGTCGAACGGATGCATGCCGGGAGGGTTGCCGCCCATCCAGCCGCCGGCCGAAGTGGTGCGATGGTGCGGAATGTCGTAGAAGTGCGCGGCGCCGCGGTCGCCCGCGCCGGTTACCTGGAAGCTCCAGAAGGCGATCCGCCCCTCGGCCGTCAGCCCGGCGCGGATCTTCATCACCGCCGCCGGACGAAACGGATCGTAGAAGAACTCCTCCGCGCGGTCCCAGACCACCTGCACGGGTTTGCCCGTGATCTTCGCCAGGCGCGCGGCCTCGACGGCCTGCGGGGCCGCCGTCTTGCCCCCGAAACCGCCGCCCACGTAAGGCGTAATCACGCGCACGTTTTCCTGTGGGAAGCCCAGGGCCGCCGCCACCGCCGGCTTCACCTGGAAGGGCGCCTGGGTGCTGGCCCATACCGTGACTTTGCCGTTTTCGATGTTGACCGTGGCCGAGTGCGTCTCCATGGCCGCGTGCGCCACGTAGCTGTTGAGGTAAGTGGCTTCCACCACGCTGGCCGCGGTCTTCTCGCCTTCCGCCAGGCTGCCCCCCTGGCCCACCACCTGCGGCGGCGGACCGTTCTGCAACAGGTGCTCGAAGATGGTCTTATCGTCCGGACCGGCGGGGGCTGCGTT
>JBEKPK010000411.1:0-4660 GCA_049520795.1 Bryobacteraceae bacterium | reverse complement strand
CACGATGGGCGTCCAGGATGATGGGCCTGAGGCGTCGTTGAGCACACGCAGTCCTTGGGGCATGGCACACGGTACGCAGTGGCGCACCGGGCACACCGGCGACGTGTGGCCGGTTTTGAGGCGGCCACCGGGGATTGTGTCCACTTTTGAACATACACTGCGGCGCGGGCGTGCTTCACTGAAACGGCGGGCGGCACATGGCCCAAAAACGAAATGTTGTCTGAAGATAGAAATCTCGGATTGGGCAAAACGGGACGATCAAGGAGCCTTCCTACGATGAATAAAACAATATGGTTGGGTATTTTTTTCATGGCGGCCTTCTATGCGTCTTGTGCAATGGCAGGCGTCATCACTTACACTTACACCGGGAACGACTTCACGCAAGCGAATTCCCCTAGTTCAACAAGCGACTTCGTATCCGGCTTTTTCACCGTTACGGCGCCATTAGGAGACAGCCTCTCCGCCGTTTCGATCTCTCCGTCCACCTACTCATTCAGCGACGGGGTTCAGACCATGACCAACGCAAACAGCTCGATCGATTATTTCGATATTTCCACTGATGGAAGCGGAAACATCTCGGGCTGGATAATATGGGTCTACCAAAACGGAATACCGGGAGAGGACTACATCTATACCGCGACCTACATCCCGGTTCTCACCTCCGAGGCCACGGACGTTGGACTCAATGCCGCCACCGGGGAGGGCGGAGATAACGTCTCCGACCCCGGGCGCTGGACGGAGAGCCCGAGCCCAACGCCCGAGCCATCCTCGGTCGCCCTGATGTCAATCGGGATGCTGGCGTTAGCATTCGTTGCACGCACCGAGACCCGGACTGAAGCGGCGCCGCCCACCCAGGCGGGAAAGCCCAAGATACTCGACCCTGCCGCGAAAGCCGCGCTGGGAGAGCGGTTGAGAGAGTTCTGGCGCAAGGCCACGGCCGACTAGCGCTCGATTTCGGGAAAGGAAGCGGGGTTGTCGCGCTCCGGCCAGGCCAGCCCTGCGCCGTGCCGCTCACGAACACGCTCCACACGCCGCCAGCCCAGCCATCCCCCGCGCCGCTCCCGGTGACGCCGGGCAACCCGGGGGCCGTTCCCTTGAAAGAGGTTTCCAAACCGGCTCCATCCTGCGATGATGTGAAGCGATGACCCGACGAATCGCCTTTCCTCTGCTGTTGGCGCTGGTGCTCGCCGCCTGCGCCTCCCCGCCCAAAGCCAAGACCTACCCGATGCAGGGGGAAATCAAGGCCCTCAACGCCGACTCCAAGTCCGCCACCATCGCCGCCGGCAAGATCGGCGACTGGATGGAAGCCATGACCATGGAGTATCCGGTGAAACCCGACGCCGAGTTCCGGAAGCTGCGCGTGGGCGACCGCATCGAAGCCAAGGTGGTGGTGCGGGAGGACAAGTATTACGTCACCGAAGTCAGGGTAGTGCAGTAAGGACTTGTCGACGAATCAGGCGGGCAAGTTACGGCAGGCGCCACGATGCTTTTGGCTTGCCCGCCTCTGCAGCGTGCGTGCGCCCCGTCGAGATGCGTCTACTGCGCGCCGTCGATTTTCCGGCCCGCCAGGACGTGGCGCAGGATGCCCCACTGGAAGGTAAACAGGAGGCGCAGCGCGGTAAGCAGGCGGGTGCGAAGGCCGGAGACGAAACCGGCGTACTTACCCATGAACACCGCCTGGCCTTCGAGGACGTCGGCGCGTTCCAGGTCGGATTTCGTCTGGCCGCCCCGGTGCAGGACGCGGGCCGCCGGGATCAGCAGGATTCGCTTCGAGGCCCTGCCGATCTGGGCCGCCAGGTCGGCGTCGGCTCCGAACTGGCCGTAGTGTTCGTCGATCTGGCGGACGGCCTTGATGGAGAAGACGCGCATCATGGCGGCCGCGCCGCGCGCGTACTCCACGGGTTCGGCATCCGCGCCCGCGGGCTGCGCCGGGCGGTATTCCCCGCTCGGCGGCAGGGTTCCCAGTTGCGGCGCGGGGCGGCCTTCGGCGTCCACCAACAGCGGGCACGCCGCCGCGGCGTCCGGGTTGGCGTCGAGCGCATCGGCCAGGCGGATGGCAGCTTGCGGCTCCACTTCGGTATCGTCGTGCAGGAAAAAGACGTACGGGGAATCGGCCGCGCGCCAGCCGATGTTCATGGCTTTGGTCAGCCCGAAATTCTTGGGAAGGCGGATAAACTGCGCGTGCGGGAAATCGGCGTCAAGATGAGCGCTTCCATCCCGCGAGCCGTTATCCACGACGATGAGTTGCAGGTTCTCGCGGCCCTCGGATTTCTCGAGGGATTCCAGGCAGCGGCGCAGCGCCGCCGCCCGGTCGTGCGAGACCACCACCACCGATGCCCGCGGCGGCGGGTTCTCCGACTCCAATTGTGGCGTCAAGCCATTAGCATAGCGCGGAGAAGGCGCCGAGAATCGGAGATTCGCGGCCGGGCGGAGAGACGTTCCTGGCGTCCGAGGAAATGCAGGATGCCGTCATCCGGAACGTCGAGGGGATCGGCGAGGCGGCCAAGCGTGTCTCGGCCGACGCGCGGGGCCGCGTGGGCGATGATTTCTCCGAGGTCTTTGCCGAAGTCTTCATCGAGCGTGAGGGTCGAGTTGCGCTGCCGGGCTTCACGCAGGATTTCGGTGATAAGCCGTCCGCTGCGGTGGGGCGACCGGATCACGGCCACAGGCCGGTGATCTTCCTGTTCGATAATCACCTCGCTGCCATGCTCCACCTTCGCCAGCACGGCGCGCATGTCGCGGGCGAGTTCGGCTTCGGTAATGCGGAGCGTCCCCATATCCATGATCATAGCGGTTATTCTTCCCCTCCGGCTTCGGCATCGAGAGCGGCCGGCAAATCCGCGGCGTCCGGAGGGTTGCCGCGGGCCGCGGGCGCATACCGTCTTGGGTGCAGGGGGCGGTAGACTTAGAAAGTGCCCACTCTTCTCAGAGTCCGGGGGTATCGGTTCTTTTTTTTCAGCATGGAGGGGCGCGAACCGCCGCACATCCACGTCGCCCACGCAGGACGGTATGCGAAGTTTTGGCTTGATCCCGTATTGGTCGGGGAAGTGAGAGGCTTTCGCGCGAATGAGATGACTGACATTCGCGCAATTGTTGTCGAGAACGCCCGGTTTTTCCTGGAGAGATGGCATGAGTACTTTAACGGAGAGATCTGAAGCGCTGGCTGTCGAGGTGTCGTGTTCGAGGGATTCGCTTTCAGTCACGCTCACCGATGGGCGGGTTGTCTCGGCGCCCCTAGCATGGTTCCCGCGGCTTGCCGACGCATCGCCGGGGCAGCGATCGGACTGGGACTTGATTGGCGGCGGCATAGGAGTCCATTGGGAGGCGATCGACGAGGATATCTCCGTAGCCAGCCTTTTGCATCCCGAGAACTTTGTAAGGCTGCCTGGTAAAGCCCCATCGCAGGCGAGCCGAGTTGGACGCTCCGGGACGGGCTCCAGGCGGAAGCGCACAGAGCGGTGAACGTTCCGTCTGTCCCCACCGCCTGCCACCGCCTGCCCCAACTAGCGGCTATGGCTTGGTCAGTTTGCCGTCGGAACCTTATCGACGCTATCGACCACGATCATTTCAAGGGGAAGGGCCGCGGCTTTGTCCAGCCGGAGGCCGAGTTGTTTCTGAATTGCGACAAAGATGTTAGGAAGGCCACCGTCCGGATCTCCCGCAATGGGCGCCGGGGCGTTCTCGGCATCGGGATCGATGCGGGCTGAAAGCAGCTCACGGATCGGGCCCGCCATGCTTGCGTCGTTGTATGCCAGGATAAAGGTGTACTTTCCGGTGAGGCCAGTCTTATCGACCACACGCGGCTGAGGGTGGCCATCGAGCACGCTCTTGCCCTGTGAACTCCCGATCAGGGATCCAAGGTTCGATACGAACTCCACCATGGTCCGCTCTTGATACTTCGTTCGGGTCTTCCCTCCGCGACTGCTCTGAATGAGCGTGCTCGGACCGGGGGGCAAGCTGGGAGAATCATCCTCATCGATCTCAGCGTCCAACGCTAGCAGCATATCGGAGGCCGCATCGGGGTTGGCATCCTTAGTTGGGGTGACCTCCTTGAATTTCGGACCGCCCTTATCCACCACGAGTTCGTAACCTGGAAAGTCCCGAGTTTCACGGTGGAAAACCAAATGGAACCGTTCGACGAGCAGGTTCTGGAGCATCTTCTGGAACTGCTCTTTCGTGGTGTTGGGAGGCATGGTCGCAACGAGGGTGTAGTTATGCGCAACATCCCTGAGCCATGCCGGCCCCGTGATCTGATCCATACTCACGTCAAAGGCTCTGGCCAGGAGGCTATACATGGTGATTCGTGCGCGAAATAGTCCCGGCTCATTCGTGCCAGGGCCTCCGGTTATTGTGAACGGTTGAACGTCGGTTCCGGTCAACTTCACCGAAGCGGCGTCGAATGTTTGTCCTTGAGCGGAGTTCGCAAGGACCGACGCGAAAACCGCTACTCCGCAAAAAGCCACCAGGCGCATTGGCGCCTCCTTCCGCTAATGCTACTCCAAATGGGCCGGTGGCGCCTGCGGGCTTCGAGCGTGTAGGGGGAAGGAATATGCGGGATCCGGGGACATACGAGACATTCCGCGTCTCGGCGTCAGAGAACTCTTTCGGCTGGCTTGAGATTAGAAGAGCTTCTGTCCCATGACTACCCCCGAAGAGCGTT
>JBEKPK010000410.1:0-4661 GCA_049520795.1 Bryobacteraceae bacterium | reverse complement strand
CGTCCGCGGCGCTTGTAGAGAGCCCGCAGGTTGAGCGCGGTCGGCTTGCGGCCGATGCGGACGCGCAACGGGCCGAAGCGAGCATCCGCGGCGCGGCGAGGACCTCCGAACTTCACCGACCCGCCGCTGCGCAGCAGGAGCAGCGCGCCGGGGTCGGGCGTGAGCGCGGTCTGCAATTCATCCGCGCCAAGCTCCGTCCATCCGTCTGGCGGCGCGCCCGGCATGATTTCAGGATACTCGAATAGCCGCTTCCCAAAGCGGCTGGAGCGCCTGAATCAAGCCGCGACCGACGCACCCAGGCGGCGGGAATCGACCAGGGTCGAGATTTGGATGACTACCTCAAGCAAGTGTTGGATTTCACGGCGAAACGCCTCCTGCTCCGCCTCCTCGGCGGCCAGCGCCACCGCCGATTTCCAGATTCTCTCGATCGGCTCGCCCCTCAGCTCCCGGCTGCCCAAAAGATCGTAGAAGCGGACCATCACGTCCCGCAGCGCTTCGGCCGAGATCTCCGTGGTGTAGGATTGGATGCCGACCGCGCCGAACTCGTGGATGATGCGCGCGTTCCACTCGGGCTGGAGGGCGCCGTGGCAGGTGTTGAGGAGCAGCAATTTGCCACGCAGCCTGCCGGCCTGCCCCAACCGCTCCACATAGGCGGCCAATTCGGGCGAATCGTGGCCGGCGACGGACAACACCTTGGCTCCTTCAGCTTCCGGAATCGAGGGGATGTCCCGGACGAATTTCATGCCGGGCAGCACATCCCGGATGCTGTCAAAGACTCGGAAATCCTCCACTCCGGCCGATTCGGGGGGCAGGTAAATGGCGACGTCGGCGGGACCGTCGAGGAGCGGCATACGCGCGGCGTTGACCCTGGCCAGAACGGCGTCCGGGCCGAAATAGACCCGCGCGCGCGCCCCGTAGCGGGCCTCGATGGCCCGCGCCGCCTGGGGCGAGCTCTGCACAATAACGCTGGCCGGGGCGTCGGCCGCCTCCAGGCGGCGGGCGGCGGCGGCATCCGCCAACCCGCCTTTGGCGTTCAGCCGGCTGGCGTTGGCATCGAGCACAAGCGGCGCGTCAGGGGCTACAGTTGTGGCCCGGACGGCCGTCGATGGAGCTGTGAAGAAGCCGCCGTGGCGCTCGGCGAACACCTCGGTGCGAGCGCCGCTGGAGTCCCAGACTGCGTCCGACGGCAGGGAGGGTGGATCCGTGCGCCGCGGTGGAGTTGCGGCGGGCTTGACCGCTGGTTCGGGCTCTTCACCGGACGCGGAGCCGGCTATGCCGGGCCCCGAGCGTTCCACGGTGATGACCCTGCCGTGGGCGTCCAGAGTGAAGCGCTCGCGATATTCTCCGGCCTGCACGGCGACGGTGTTGTTCTCGTATTGGTAGCGCGCCAGGCTGCGGTCGCCGGCGCGGATTTCGCTGAGCCGGCCGCGCGCGTCGTACTGATAGAACAACCGGCGGCCGGACGGGTCGGATACGGTCCACAGCGAGGCATCGGCGCCGCTTCTTTCGAGCACCGCGCCGTTCGGCCGCACAATGCGAATGTCCAGCGAGTTCCGCCCCGGCTTGCGGACGTACTCGGCCACGGACCCATCGGCGAAACTGGACGATTGAAGGCACCCGGAGGCGTCGAACCGGTGCTCTCCCTGGCTTTGTCCGAACGTCACTGCGGCGTTCTTGCGACCGGAGGCTCCGTCCGTAGGGCGACCCGAGGGCGGCCTCTCCCCGGGCCGGACCAACGGGGCGGATGCCACGCGCCGCTGGGACTCCCGCGTCCGGGTGGCGGCCGTATCCTCGATTTCACGCAGCCGCCCTTCGTCGGCGATCACGCGAGGTTCCACCCGCAAGTTGACGCCGCCGAACAGGTGGACCGTGCGCGTCGAGATGGTCCGCACGATGCGATCGCCCTCCTGGTGCTCTCCCGTGACTTCAGACATGCCCCGTTCGCTGGACAAAGCCGGCACGCGAACCGGTCCACCGGCCCCGCGCGCCATCCGCCCGGCCCATTCCGCATCCACTGGAGCGCCAATCTCCCGCAGCCAGTGCGCCGTTTCAACCAGCTTGGCCATCTCCCGCACCCGGGCGAAGATGGGCGAGGTGCCGGCTACGCGCTCGTAATTGGCGCTGAATGCGTCGGCGAACTGCTGCGTGGCCGGATCCACGGCGCTCTCGTCGTCGCGCAGCCCATCCGGGCTGGTGGGGTCCACGACCTGCCGCTTCGCGCGCACAATCAGGGGAGTGTCATCGAACAGGATGGATCGGGCGGACTTGCGGATCTTGATGTCGCCGGGGGTGATCCACAGCCGCGTCCAATCCTCGCTGGCGCCCTCGAACTGGCGTTGAAAGGAGATCTGGAACAGGTCTTCGAGCCCCCCCGGGAGTTGGTGGCGCTCCCGAACCTGGCCGTCCGCTCCCACTGCGATGCCAAACGAGTATTGCTTCATCAGCCAGTCGGCTTGGAAGAGGGATTGTCCGAACTGCGTTCCGGCCAGCAGGGCCGCGGGGTAATAGGCCGGCTTGAGCCATGGGCCGGCGGGATTGGAGGCATCGGCCGGGTCGAGCGAGAAGCGCGGGTACAGCGGCTGGGGTTGGTAGGCCATCTGCAGCGCCGCGGCCAAGTCCGCGGAATCGGCGCTTGACGGCGTTGGAACCCCGTCGCCCACGAGGCGCAAGATGTTCCTGGCGGGGTCGTAGGTGGCGCCGGTCAGCGTGCCGGCTTGAGAGAGGAGATCCCGCGGAGCGGTCGATTCGATGTTGTCGACCCGATCACACAACTCCGCATAGGGATCCTGGAGCTGCGCGCCTCCGGGTACGAGATCGTCCTCGGCCCAAAGCGCCAGGACGGCGCCCGGGGCCGCCGGCAACGGTTCCACCGAGGCCGCGCGGATTTCCGTGAACGGCAAGCCCGGCGCGGCACCGGCGGGACCGGGGAACACTGGCGGAGGGCCCACGCTGGCCGCCTGCGCCAGGCCCCTCCTGCCGTCTCGTATGGGAGGGCGCAACCCGGCGAACATCATGGGCGCGGGCCATTCGAACGTCCGATAGCCGGCTTCCTGGAGACGGCGTAGAACGTCGCCACCCAGGTAAGCCGACTGGGCCATAATGGCCGGCAACCGCCGGCCTTGGCGGGCGTACCGCACCAGCGCCGGCGTGTTGCGCTCCAGTTCACCCGAACAGGCCGCGGCGCAGGCGATCGATTCCAGGGGCTTGCCGGCGCGCGCCGCCAACCCGATCAGAGCTGGAAGGTCCAATACCCGCTCGACCGGCGGACGATCCAGACCGGAAGTTCCACCGAGCAGCGCCGGAAAGACCATCGGCGCCAGCGGCCGCGCGGACGATGGGAGGAAGAGACCCTCCCGACGCGGGAAAGCGGTGCGCGTGTCCCGCGCCGCCTGGAGGGAATCCACTCCGGCGGGTTCGAGGACCAGGCGGACCTGGGATGCCGGGCTGTACCGCAGCAGGGAGTTCATCCGCTGATCCACCAGCGCCCGAAAGGCGCGCGCAACGATCTCGGGAGCCGACAGCAGGTCCCTCCGCGCCGAGTTCGCCTGTTCCAGGTAGCGCAACACGCCCTCCGGCGACGCGTCGAAAACGGCGTAGCTGGCGCCGGTGGCGATGGGGGCCGTGGTCCAACGGTCCCTTACTTTGAAAACCCGCCCGGCAAGCGCGGAGGACGTGCCGGACACCAACTCACCGCCGGCGTCGAAAGTGTATCGGGGATTGTGAAAGCCGTCGCGCAACACGAACCGCGAGCCGCCGGCGGAGTCCACCCGCAGAAATGACGCGGAGTCGCAGAAGCGGGCGGCGGCCACGGCACCGGTGGCGTCGAACTCCAGCCAGGGCTCGCCGGTGGCGTATGCGGGGTCCGCCAGGTACGTTTGCCGGACGCCCTGGTTTCGGCTGCCCACCAGACGGCCATCCCCGTCCCAATCGAAGCCCAGGTCCAGGCCGGGAGCGGCGGCGCGGATCGGCAAACCCCGGTCGTCGTACTCGAAGGAAATCGTGCGCCCATCCGCGCTGCGCTGGGCGAGCGCGCCGTCCGGGTCCCACTTCAGGAGGGCGCCGCCGGCCTCCTCGGGGCGATTCAAGACGTCGGTGCGGCAAGGCTGGGTAATGTCCGCCTCGGGCCGCGCTTCGCAGGTGCGGCCTAGCTCGTCGCGCCGGTACTCGAGCGCGGACTCGACGCCTCCGGCCGATTCTTCCACGCGGAGCAGGCTGCCGGTATCGGCGTACATGTAGCGGTACTCGGCGATCGAGGCGCCGGTGGCGGCGGCATGAATGAGGCGCGTCAAGCGCCCTGCCTCATCGTACGTCCAGGCGGTCGTCAGACCGTTGGGAAGAGTGCGCTCCACCTCCCGGCCGCCGGAGCGCCACCGGTAGCTCACGCGCCCGGCGGGAGTGTAGATGGCGGCGATGCGTCCCAGTCCGTCGCGATCGTAGCGGATAGCATACACGGGCTGGGAACCGGTCAGCCGCTCCGCGGCCGCTCGCGCGGCCCGCGCGCGCTCCCGCCAGGCTGAGTCGCTCGAAGGCGGCTGGCCGCGAGCGCCCAGAGCGGCGGCGCCTTCGGGGTCCAGGCGGTAGATCGCCACCGCCAGAATCCGCCCCCAGGCGTCGTGACCCAGATGCACCCAGTGCGGCGGGCCGTGCCGCCAGAGCACATC
>JBEKPK010000409.1:0-4664 GCA_049520795.1 Bryobacteraceae bacterium | reverse complement strand
CGGGTTAAGCGAGAAGGCCATCCAGCCGGAGAGCAAGTTCCACCTGCCCGGGTTGGGCCGGATGGACCTTACCTATGCGCTGGCCCATTCCAACAACTACTATTTCGCGACCCTCGGAGAGAGGCTGGGATTCGAGAAGGTGAGCTACTACGCGCGCCTCTTCGGGTACGGAGAAAAGGCCGGCCTGAGTATTGCGCGTGAGCAGCCGGGCCGGTTTCCTTCCGCTCCCCCGCGCAACGGCGGCGTGGGGATGCTCAGCAGCTTCGGCGAAGAGATTCTGCAGACGCCTCTGCAACTGGCGGCGCTATTGAGCGCGATGGCCAACGGCGGTACGCTCTATTATCTGCAGTATCCTCGCAACCCGGCTGAGGCCAAAAGCCTGATTCCACGCGTGAAACGCCGGCTGGACATCGCTCCACTCCTTCCGGTGGTCAAGCCCGGGATGCGCGGCGCCGTGGAGTTCGGCACCGCCCGCCGCGCCCGCGAAGACGGCCTGATAGCCGGAAAAACGGGTACGTGCAGCGAGAACGGCACGCACCTGGGCTGGTTTGGTTCGTTCAATGACACGGATGGCCGCAAATTGGCGGTCGTGGTGCTGCTCACCGGAGGCCGTCCGGCCATAGGTCCCCTCGCGGCGGGCATTGCGGGCGATATTTACCGGATTCTGGGGGAGAAGAACTACTTCGCACGGCCCGTGACGTCGGCTAGCCTGATTTCGAGCCGGATCTGTTGTTCCGAGTAGCGGCCTATTTCCCGGCAGCCTGCCGTTCCTCCAGGCAGGCCAGGATTTCCCGGTAGAACTCCGGGTGGCACTTCCAGCCCTGGGCGGTTACCAGTCTTCCATCCCTCACCACCTGTCTATCGACGTAACGGCCGCCGTCGCGTTCCACCTCGATCTGCACGTGCTCGTGGCAGGTGACTGTACGGCCCTTGGTAAGCCCGGCCGCGGTGAGCACTTGAATGCCGTGGCCTATGGCGGCTATGCACTTGTCCTGGGCCGCGAACTCCCGCGCCAGCGCCAGGACGCTGGGGTCGTTGCGCAGATACTCCGGCGCCCGCCCGCCCAGAATGAGGAGAATCCCGAAGTCCTTGGCCACCACGGCCGTCAGGGCCACATTGGCTTCCACGCCATGGCCGGGGTGCTCCACGTAGGTATCCCATCCGGAATCGTAGTCGTAGAGCAGCAAGTGCAATTTCCGGCGCGATGGCGCGGCCACCACCGGTTCCCAGCGCGCTTCCTGAAAACGCTGGCAGGCGTACAGGGCTTCATAGCTGTCGCCGCCGTCGCCGGTGACAATGAGAACCTTCCTGCTCATGTCGTCCCCGCCTCATCGCCAGGATAGCAGCAGGGGGCTGCTTCGGGGAAATGCAAGCGCAATATAACAGTGCGGTCGGGGTTTTCCGGCTCGGATCGGCAAGGCTGAAGCTTTATCTCACGATATTCGTCACGAGCCGACGGCTTGCCGGGATAAGCTTCCAGGGCTTGTCAAGCCGAACAGGCGGCAGCCTGGCCGCCCGCGCCACGCCCGAGGGTGAAGCGTGAGGTATGCGCCCTAGCGATTCAGCGCGGCCACGCCGGGAAGCACTATCCCCGCCAGAAACTCCAGGGAGGCCCCGCCGCCGGTGGAGACGTGGGTGATTTTGCTGGTTACGCCGGCAGCCTTAATGGCCTTTTCGGAATCGCCGCCGCCCACCACCGAGACCGCGCCGGAATCCGCCACGGCCTTGGCCAGAGCCACCGTCCCTTTATCGAACGGGGGCTTCTCGAATATCCCCATGGGGCCGTTCCAGATCACGGTTTTGGCCCCGGCGATGACCTTGGCGTATTCGGCGATAGTCTGCGGGCCGATATCCACGCCGATCTTGCCATCCGGAATGGTCTCGACCACCTGGTTTTCCGCGCCCGCCGCAATTTCGGACACCACAACGTGATCGATGGGCAGCATCAGCTTGTCGCCTAGCTCGGCGAGCAGCTTCTTGGCCAGGTCCACCTTATCCGCCTCCACCAGCGAGTTGCCCGTGGGCTTGCCTTGCGCCTTGAGGAAGGTGTAGGCCATGGCGCCGCCGATAAGCAGACGGTCCACAACCTTGCCGAGGTTCTGAATGACTTCGATCTTATCGGAGACCTTGGCCCCGCCGAGAATGGCCACGCACGGCCTGGTGGGATTGGTGACGGCCATGCCCAGGTATTTCAGCTCCTGCTCCATGAGCAGGCCCGCGCCGGCCGCGGGCACAAATTGGATCATGCCTTCGGTGGAGGCATGGGCGCGGTGCGCGGAACCGAACGCATCGTTCACGTAAACATCGCACAGCGAGGCCAGTTGCTTGGCGAAGGCCGGGTCGTTCTTTTCCTCTTCGGGGTGATAGCGCAGGTTCTCGAGCAGCAGCACCTCGCCCGGCGCGGGCTTCATGGCTTCCACTTCCGGCCCGATGCAATCGGGGGCCATCTTGACCGGCCGGCCGAGCAGCTCCTGCAGGCGGACAGCCACCGGCTGGAGGCTCATCTCCGGATTCGGCTTGCCTTTGGGCCGGCCCAGGTGCGAGGCCAAAATCACGCCGGCGCCGTGCTCCAGCGCGTATTGAATGGTGGGCAGCGATGCTTTGACGCGCTTGTCGCTGGTGATTTCCATGGCGCCCGCTTCGTTCTTTTGCAGCGGGACATTGAAATCCACTCGGATGAAGACCCGTTTCCCGTTCAGATCGAGATCGCGAATTGAGGAATAAGGCATATCAGGCTCGTGTAGGTGGGGTTTTGAAACTTGAGATTAGCATGTGGCCGGCTCCGCCGTCGCGGAGTGGTTGTGTTCTCGGGAGCATGAAGATACGATTGTGCCATCGGCCGGAGCACTTCTTGACCACTCGACCCGGATTCTATTCTTACGCGCTGGTGGCCGTGTATCTGGCGCTGGTTGCGGGCATAGGCGTCGCTGGCACGCTCTACTACAAGGGCCAGAAATCCGCCATCTCGCGCCAGCAACTGAATGAGCTGTCGGCGATTGCGGACGCCAAAGCGACCCAGATCGCCGCCTGGCGGCGCGAGCGCATGGCGGATGCCGACATGATCTTCGCCAACCCTATTGTGACGGCGTCTCTGTGGCGCGTCATCGAGGGGAAGGCCCCGGCCGCGGAAACCGACGGCGTGCGCGCCTGGCTGGGCGTGCTGGTGCGGTCCGAGTACGACGCGGCCTTCCTGCTGGACCGCCATGGCAGGGTGGTGATGTCCGCGGGCGGGCGCGTGCTGCCTCCCGAGCCGGAGGCTGCCACGGCTATGGCGGAGGCGCCGCGCATCACCCTGAGCGACCTGCATCGGGCGGCGGATTCCACGATTCATTTGGATTTGGCCGTGCCGGTCCGGCCGGCGAACGGCGCGGGAGCCTTGGGCGCTCTGGCTTTGTACATCGACCCGCGGCGGGTTCTGTTTCCGTTGCTGCAAACCTGGCCCACGCCCAGCCGAACCGCCGAAACGCTGCTGGTGCGCCGGGATGGGGACCGGGTTACGTACCTCAACGAATTGCGGCATCGAAAGAACACGGCGCTCAGCCTCAGCGCGCCCCTCGACAATCCAAGCCTGCCCGCGGCCGCGGCCGCTCTGGGACGGGAGGGCACGCTCGAAGGCGTGGACTACCGCCGCGTGCCGGTGCTGGCCACCACGCGGCGCGTGCCCGATTCGCCGTGGGCCATCGTCGCCAAGATCGACGCCGAGGAGGTGATCCAGCCGGTCAGGCGGCTGGCGTGGATGGTGGGAACGCTGGCGATTGTCATGATCGCCGCCGCGGGGGCGTGCGCCGCATGGCTGTGGCGCGGGCAGCAGGCGCGTTTTTACCGGCAGCGGTATAAGGCCGAGCTGGAACGCAAGGAACTCGAGCGCCAACTCTGGGAGGCGCGCCGGCGGGAGAGCATCGGGGCGCTGGCGGCGGGTGTGGCGCACAACTTCAATAACACCATGCTGATCGTGCTGGGCCACGCGAGCCTGCTCGAGATGGCCGAGGCGCTGCCCGAGGAGGCCCGCGCGCACGTGGAGGGCGTGATGAGAGGCGCGCAACACGCCGCCGATCTCACCACCAAGCTTCTGGCCTACGCCGGCGGCGGCCGTTTCGTGTGGCAGCCGATCGACCTGGCCGGCGAAGCCCGCCAGGCGGTGTCGCGGATTCGCGAAACGCTCCCCGATGGGGTGCGCATCTATCTCGAAATCGGCCAGAACCTGCCGGCCATCAAGGCCGACCGGGCGCAGATCGATTTGCTGCTGACCAACCTGATGCGCAACGGGGTCGAGGCGATTGGCGATCGAGGCGGAGCGGTGCGGTTGAGCGTGGAAGCGATCGACATCGGCCCCGAGGCGGCCGCGCGCGACTATCCGGAGATCAGCCCCGGGCCGCACGTACGGCTGACGGTGACCGATACGGGCGTGGGCATGGACGAAGATACCAAGTCCCGAATTTTCGATCCGTTCTTCACCACGAAATTCCTGGGGCGCGGGCTGGGTCTGGCGGCGGTGCATGGAATCGTGAGAGGCCACAGCGGGGCCATTCGGGTGGAGAGCTCGCCGGGCAATGGCAGCGTCTTCGCGGTGGTGCTGCCGGCGGTGTGAGCGGCGTCGAACAGACGATCGGGTTTCGTCGTCTGTTGGAGAGGGCCATCGGCCCCCGAAACTTCATGACAAATGT
>JBEKPK010000408.1:0-4666 GCA_049520795.1 Bryobacteraceae bacterium | reverse complement strand
CAGCGAGGTATGGCAGGCATTGCAGTCCGGCGTCCGGACGATATCTCGCGGGGCCGGCGTGCCGCCCGCCGGCACGAAGTCGTACGTGACGGAGGCGTAGTTCGTACCCAGGTCCCATTCCGTCAGGTTCCGTGAACCGTACATGCCGAGGCGGTGCGTGGCGGAGGAATTGTAACCTGTCGGCGCCTTGTTCTTAAACGTGTAGATATACTCGCCGACGGCGACGGTCGAGGTGGTTCCGCCGGAATCCGTGGTGGCCTGGGTGGCGGTGGCGCCCCCGGTCACCGCCGTCGACACGCGAGTGGTGTAAGAAACATACTGGGCCTGCCCGGCGGGAATATACGCCAGAATAAAGCTGCTCGAGATGGTTCCGGGGGTCTGAATACCCGCCGTATCCAACGCGATGCCATTGGGGTCCGTCACTTTGTAATCGACGGTGGTCGTGCCGTCGGAGGCGATCTTCACCGAGACAACGCTGTAGACCAGCCCCGGATTGACGTATTGAACCATGGCTTGGGGCGCATAAGCCGCTTTGTCGTGAGCATCCAATATGGCCCTATTTTGTCCGCTCATCATGAGCGCCGATGCAGCCACCACTACAAGTCCTAGAGCGTAGCGGCCGGCCGCGAAAAGGGATGAAGGAATCCGCATGTTTTAATCTCCACTCTCCATTAGAAAACCAAGTTCCTGGAAACCGTACCGAAAAGGTACGGAAAACCACGTCCAGCGCAGGTGACCCTGCCGATCTGCCAAGCTCCTGATCTATTGCACACGCCCATCCAAATCCCGTGGCACAGAATCGGGTCCTCAACTCGTTTATTATCAATGTGTAGGAAAACACACCAGCCCATCCGATTTTGCTTCAGCACCACCTTGATGGGTGAAAGTCAGCGGGCTTGGGTGAAATCCCGCTAAGAGCTCAATGATCTCCGCAGGCATTCTCCGGGGAGTCGGTCGCTTAAGCGCCGGAGCATGCCGGTCCTGGTGTGGTGAATGTTTCAACGCCTACGATCCGAAACCCGTGGCAAATTGCAACTCCCAATAATCTCTTAGTACTTTACCCAGGAAATTTCCTAAGTTATGCACGGATTATTCTTGAAACTGGGGAGGAAAGTGTGTAACATAGCACTCTTGACGGTTTTAAATATCAAAGCCAGGAATCTCCGATGAGCTCATCATCCACACTCCAAGCACCTGTTCTCGAGCGCATCCGCAGCCTCTCCATGGACTCTCAGCGCCTGCACGCGTTGGAGCGCCTATACCGGCGTAGAGACGCCGTAGACCATCTTATTCATTCTCTGGAAGAGTACGACAGGGTTCCTTCGCCTCGAAGAGGCAAGGTGCTGTCGATCAGCGTTGGGCCGAGGTGCTTGTCAAGTTCCGCTCGATAGCGAACTTGACCAAGCCCACGAGATCTCGAACGTTGAGCTTGCGCATCAAACTGGCCCGATAGGTGTCTACCGTCTTCGGGCTGATATCGAGCAACTCGGCGATATCCTTGGCGCGCAACCCGTTCACGAGATAGGAGAAAACCTCCATCTCGCGGGGGCTGAGACAACCCACGGGATCCGCCGTGCGGCCCTTTTCGCCCTTGGTGAACAGCCCGGCGCCGCGCAAGAGGGGAGAAACGTACACCCCGCCGTCGCGCACGAAACTGATGGCGTCCAACAAGTGGCGGGCGGGACCGTCCTTTAACAAATAGGCGTCCGCGCCGGCGCGCAGAGCCTCCATGACGGTGGGTTCTTCGCGGCTTATGGAGAGAATGATAAGCTTGGCGGCGCACCCGGCGGTGCGCAGTCTGCGAATCACTTCGACGCCCGTCATGCCGGGCATGTGAATGTCGAGGATGGCGAAATCGGGCTTCAGCGTGGATATGGTTTCGAGGGCCGCCATTCCGTCGGAGCACTCCGCCAGCACGCGCATTCCGTGGGAGGCGCACAAAGCCGCGAAGCCCTCTCGCACAATGGCATGATCGTCCGCCAGCACTACCGTGGTCGCTTGCAATTCCTGCATATCTCTCCCTTCGGTTCGCGCCTCATGAGCGGTCCGGGACAAATGGAGCCGTAAGCGTTAGTGTAGTTCCATTGGGCCCGGTTGCAATATCCAGCCTGCCACCGAGGCCGGCGGCCTGCTCGCGGATGGATCGCAGTCCGATTCCCGAGGCTACGCTGGGAGGCGCGGAGAAAAACCCGGCGAGGTTGAATCCCACGCCATTATCGGCAACGCGCAGCTCGATCCAGCCGCCTCGCGCGGCAAGCGATGCCTCGACGCGGGTCGCCTGGGCGTGCTGAGCGATATTAGAGAGGGCTTCCTGGGCGGCGCGGTAGACCAGGGTCTTCACCTCGAGCCCCGGGTCCGCCGGCAGCGGTTCGATGCGCAGGGAAGCCTCGAATCGCGCCGGAATTCCACTCAGGCTCCAGAGTTGGTCGAGGGCGCTCGAGAGGGTCAGGCGCTGCCACTCGGGCGGATGCAGGCGGTGGGAGAGGGCGCGCACCTGGTCAAGCGCGTCGCCGACCAACGTGGAAATCCGCCCGAGGGCCTGGCTCACAGAGGCCGGAGGGTCGGTGAGCTGCCCATTGACCACTTCAAGCTGCAGGCGGATAGCGGCCAGCAGTTGCCCGACTCCGGTGTGCAAATCCCTGCCGAGCCGCTGCCGCTCGCGCTCGATCTGCCGGACCGCGCCCCCGCTTCGCCCGCGGCGGACGCGGGCGTGCAAATCGCGTTCCGCCGCCATCAGGCGAAAGCAGTGGCGCAGCAGGCTGCCCTCGAGTGGCGCCAGACCGCTTCCGTGCCGTCGCGGAGCGTCGGCGGGCCGCGCGCCGATCCACAACCTTCCGCGGGCTCCGAGCACGCACGAGAACTCCAGGAACTGGCGCGCCGGCGCGTCGCGCCCGGTCAGGCCGTGCGCTTTCTCGATGGCCTGGCTGGTGCGTTCACTCACCGTGAGCACGCGGCTCCGCAAGTCGCATTCCATGAGGAACGGATAGGACAATCCGTTATGGACGGACCCGGATTCCGCGTCGTATGGCAACCAGAACACTCCTGATAAAGAGGATGATTCCTAGTCAGAATGCCAGTTTGCGCCGGGCGCCGCAATCGCGGTACGTACCTGGTACTTTGATTACCAACTTCGGTATTGCGCGGGAATTGTGGAAGGATTATAAGTGAATCACCGATGGAAAGACTTCTCAAATACGCACCGCGCGTCGCCATATTCCTGGCGGGGGTTGCAGCAGGCGCGCTGACCGGATCGCGTCGCGACCGGGCCGGGATGGATCCCGCGGCGGCCAGGGAATTGAAGCGTTCGCTGGCCGGGCTGGAAGAGCGTCTGGCCACTCAGGAATCGGCCAGCGCCGCGCACTTCACTCAGATTGAAGCGCGGCTCGAGGAACACGCCGGCAAACTGGCCGACGTCCCTTCCACGGCGCAGATTGTGGCCGCCATGGAACAACTGCTCTCCAAGACCATGTCCTCGCTCGACGAGCGGCTCACCACGCAAGCGGGTTCAATCGAGGTTCTCAAGACCACGGTTTCGCAAACCGACAGCCTGCTGGAGCGAGTGCTCGAGTCTCTCGATTCGCTGCAGGCATATACCGACCCTTCGGAACTGGCAGCCGACGCTCTGCTTCAGCGGCCGGTGGTGTGAGCATAAGCATAATGACCGTCATGATCGTCATGGTCCACATTTCCGCGACTGGGCGCGTCAGGTCAGTTTTGTAACCGCTGTATGGCCGTCTTGCAGGTTTGACCACGCCGAGGTGGGGTGGCAACCCGCGGTTCAGAAGAAATGTCCGAATGTGCAGCATATTGCGTAGGCTGTGGTCGCGGACGAAGTCACCACCGCGCCGAGCCTCTGGTCAGTATCCTAACCTGAACGTAAATAATAAAGGAAATTCCTGAATCCTTGGTATCAATATAGGATCTGCATCTCGCCAGCATCAATGAGTGCGATGAGCAAGCTCCGCGCGTTGGCGCGTATTCATGGAAGGATGTAATCTCCACTAAGAAATGGACATCCCCAAAGTGCTGGCCGAGTTGCGAGCGGAATTGGATATTCTTAACGCAGCCATTGCCAGCATGGAACGACTGCAGCACGAGGCGCCCCGTAAAAGGGCCTCGGACATCCCCAAATCTAACCGTCGCGCCGCTAGAAGAGGCGGCGTGCGGACGGTGACCGGAATCCGGAAAGAGGAATAGCGAACCCTCGGGAGACGCCGCATGGCTTTAGCCCCGGAGGCGCGTATCGGCGCCTTGGCGGAAGGCTCGAAGCCCCATCCACGGGCAATTGTGGGGCAGGCGCTTTCGCCGGCCATTCGGTTTCAGCAGGCGGCGCCCGAGCTTCGCTCGGCTTGACAGGCGGAAGCGCCTGTCCCACATCGGAGGGTGGTAGATATGCGGGCTAAAACGGCACGTCGTCGTCGGAGATGGCCGGGTTGAACGCGGCCTGCGGCTGCGGCCGCGGCCCGGATAGCAGGTTATCACCCGGACTATTTGGGCTGATTCGATTGGCGCCCCAGCGAAAGTAGAAATTGGTTTTCCCGTCCTTGGTGAACTTCTGAAGGCCAATGGGACGATGCGCCAACTCTCCCAGCCGCGCTGGCAACTCGGAGAGACGCGATACCTGCAAGCGGCACTTCTCCATATCCTGCCTGAGGATTCCGAGAGT
>JBEKPK010000407.1:0-4675 GCA_049520795.1 Bryobacteraceae bacterium | reverse complement strand
GCTTCTTTGTTTCCGTGGCATACGATTGCTGGGCCTTCCGGCGGTTGGGCGTGCGCCTGGATGCCGGGACGGGAGCCATAACCGGCTGGCTGTACCGCGATCCCTCGCGGCCGGTGGAGCGCATGGCCCGCGGCGCGGGGTTCCCGCTCACCGGACGGGAGATCACGCTCACGCCACCGCTCAGCGAAGCCCAGATGCGCGCGCTGAAGGTGGGCGACGTGGTGTTGATCGATGGGGACATGTTCACCGGCCGCGACAACGTCCACGCCTGGCTCATGAAGAACCCTCCGCCCGTGGACCTCACCGGCGCCGTGCTGTACCACTGCGGCCCGGTGATGCTGAAAGAGGGCGGCCGCTGGCGCGTGATGGCCGCCGGCCCGACGACCAGCATCCGCGAAGAGCCCTACCAGGCCGATGTGATCCGGCGCTACGGCGTGCGCGCAGTAATCGGGAAGGGCGGCATGGGGCCCAAGACCGGGGCCGCGCTTCAGGAGTGCGGCGCGGTTTACCTGAACGCCATCGGCGGGGCCGCCCAATACTACGCGCGGACGCTCAAGGAAGTGCGCGGCGTGTACTTGCTGGAGTTCGGCATTCCGGAAGCCATGTGGCATCTTCGCGCCGAGGGCTTTGCCGCCATAGTGACCATGGACGCCCACGGCGGTAGCCTGCACGCGGAGGTGGAACAGGCCACCGGCGAAGCGCTGGAAACGCTGCAGCGTTAGCGCGAATTGCGGCCGTAGCGTTGCGAAAGCAGCGCTGAGGTTGCTAGACTGAGATTTCCCCGGCCAGGTAGCTCAGCTGGTAGAGCGCAGCCCTGAAAAGGCTGGCGTCGGCGGTTCGATTCCGTCCCTGGCCACCACCCCAACCTATTCAATTCACAGCACTTACCTGCTGCTTTTCAGGTGTGTACCAGTTTTGTACCGCGAAAACCGACTTCATCATGTCGGTTAACCGGCTCTGGCGGCCCCGTGACCACTTCGCATAGTGCTTCCGCACGATGGCGGCGCTGTTGCCCAGCACCTCGGCCACGTCTTCGTAGGTCCAGCCCTGTTCCAGCAGTTCAGTCGCCAGGGTATGCCTGAAGCGGTGGGCGTGGGCGTGCGCCACGTCGGCGGCCTTGAATACCGCCGTTAGCGTGCGCTCCGCGGCCCGCACCATCGACTCCGCCGCGCCGTTGCCGCTCCAAAAGAAGTAACCGGCTTCGCCGCCCCGTGGCGCGGGCAGGATGTCGAGCGCAGCCTGAAGCTCGGGATGGACGGGCAACCATACGCACTGGCCCGTCTTCATGGTGCGGACGTTGATCTGCCCATCCCGCACGCGGTCCCTTTTCAGTAAGGCCACGTCCGCAATGCGAAGCGCCGTATAGCGCAATAGCAGGATTGTGGCGCGGGCGCGCAACCGTTCATAAGGCCCGCGCCCCATGCCATCGCAGGCCGCCAGTATGCGTATGACTTCCTCGCGGGTGTATGGGACTACCTCGGTTAGCTTCAAGTTCTTCGGCTTCTCCACGCCGGCCGCCGGGTTCTCATCGGCCCACTTGCGCACTATGCAGAATTGGAAGAACTGGCGGAGGATTTCAAGTTCCTTCAGCCAGGTAACGCCGGAGATCGTACGGGATGCGTGGTAGGCGTCGATATCCTCCACGCCGATTTCGTCCATGCTGCGCAGGCCGCGCTTGATGGCCAGCGCTTCCAGGTAGCGCAATACCCGCTGATACTTCGTTCGGGTGGCGAGAGCAAGGCCGCCCACTGAGGTGTGGAAAGCCTTGATGGCTTCCGGTATCGGTTTTGGTTGCCGCGCTCCCGGCGCTTCGAGTTTCGCCAATCGAAGGCCCGCGCGCCCCCAGTTCCGCGTACCAAGGGAATGCCGGTATCGCTTGCCGTTCAGTTCCCCATCGCACCAGATAGGGCAGGAACATTTCGTCCAGACCATGCCCTCTTTCCACTTCTCACCCTTCACGCGATATGGGCAGGTCTTCAGATGCCGCCGATAGAGGTTCAGCACGTCAAGCCCTCCGTTTCCTTGCGGCTTTCTTTCGCCGCGCCTTCGCCGATGCCGCCGCCGCCTTCTTGGCGCGCGCCGTGCGCTCCTCGGGCGTCATGGTTTCCAGGCTGCGCTTTCCGCCGATCTTGCCGCCTATGGAGCCACCTTTGCGCCCGGCATCCTGGAAGAACTTCAGCACGTCCGGGGGTAGTTTGCCGCGTTTCATCAGTATTAGCTTATACCCTAATTTAGCTGAATGCAAGCGGAGTCGGAAAAGGCTTGAAGATCACAGCTTCATGCCGGCGTGCGCGCGGGGAAAGGAGGAAAACCCGCACGGGGAGCCGGCCCCCGCCCCCGTCTGGGCGGCCCCGAACTTGTTCAGCGTTTACAAGGGTGTTTTAGCGCCAGACGTAGCGCGTCCGCTTGGCGCGCGGCCAGGGCGCGGACTTCCAGCAGCACGGAGGTGTCCGCCGCCGCTATCGCCCGGTCAAGGCGCGGAATCAGGCTGCGCAGCGCGTCTCTGGCATCAAGGCACGCGCCGGCCAGTCGCGCCCACTGTGGCCCCGCTTGCTTCATGGTTCACCTCATCGCTCGGGGATCACCGTGACGTTGACCGCACGCGGCCCCTTCGCATCGTCCATGACTTCGAACTCCACGCGATCCGCCTCCTCCAGGGTGCGGAAGCCTTCCATTTGAATCGCCGTTTGATAAACGAAAACATCCCTGCCGCCTGTGTCCCGCGTAATAAAACCGTAGCCTTTTGCAGCGTCGAACCACCTTACCGTGCCTTTTTGTCGCATATAACCTCGCCTCTAACTCACCGCCGGTTGTAGGAAACTCGGATCTGGTCGCCGGCGTATGCGCCATCCACCCAATACGCCGACATGTCGATAGCGTTCCCACCGCCCGGCTGGTAATCCTGATAGGCACCTCCCGGAGCCGTGGCCGTGGCCGCCGCCAGTTCCACCACAATATCGGCGTCGTTGGCTTTCGATGGGATGCCGCCGGTATTCGAGCACAACAGATAGCCAATGCCCGAGCCGCCGGTCTTCATCTGAACACTGAGCCGGTCTGCAAGCGTTTGGGCAAGCGCGATCTGGTGAGGCGCCGCGCCCACGGTGAATATCTGATTGATTCGTGCCATAAGTTCCTCCTTGAATATCAAAACATCCGTCCGCCGCCTAGCAATCCGCGAGTTATAATGTCGCCTCCCGGTTGCGGACCGACGAAACCGAAAGTGGGCCTGTGCGCCGCCAGATGCGCCAGCATCAGGGCGATACAAAGATCGTCATGCGCTCCCTTCGCCGCCGCAAAGCGGGTCATGCCGTTGGGCAGCGGGGTTGCTTCGAAACCCATAAGCTCCGCCAATAGGGCGGCGCGATTCTCAATGTCCGGAATCTTGATTCGGCCCTCTTCAAAGGCCAGCGCCAGGGCTTCCACCGCCTTGTGCTTCGTCGCGTTCGTCGCGGTCCACGATTGGACCGATAGACCGCTGACGCGAAGGGCTTGAATCTGGGGCGCGCCGATGGAGTTCTGTTCAGCCAATACCGCCGCCGGCCGATACCGGGAACATAACCCCTGCAAGCGCGTCCGTTGCATGGCAAAGTCCGCCTTGAATCGCTCGATGGCGCAAACCGTACCGTCCGAGGCCATGGCAATGAACGCCGTGAAATCCCCGCCCGCGCGTCGCCCCGCGCCTGCCCAATCGCAACCGATATAGAACTCATAGGGGACGGTTGCGAAGATGGACGGCTTCCGCCACTCCCTATACTCTGCGGGCAAAGGCTGATCTATGATGGCCGATTCGAGGTTTGTGAATACCGTTCCGCTGAACGATACTGCATCACCAAGAAATTCTTGCGCGAACGCAGCCGCCGGCAAGTCCTGTTTAGCCGCTTCAATCTCTTGCGCCGCGATATACGGGTTTTCGAACGTCCCGCATTGCCAGGATTTCCAATCGCTACGCTCGCCCTGGCCATAGGCGAATAGCGTGCTGAAGTAACTGGAAGCCGCTTTCGACGTGGATAAGAACCACGCGGAGCCTTGAAGGTCCGCCAGCGTGGGGCGAAGGCTTCGCGTCCATAATCGTTCCAGGGCCCCGCCCATCATGGCGCATTCATCGAACACTACCAGGCCGTATTTCCGCCCTTCGCCGGGCATTCCGCCATCGGCAGACCAGAAATCAACCTCGCCCCCGCCCGCAATGCAGAGGTGCCTTTCCTCTTCGCTCTTGCTTACTATCACAGGCCGCAAGACTTCGTACACTTCGCGCCAATTGGGAAGTAGATACTTGTAACTGGGAGCGATCCAGGCCGCCGGGCGGAATTTCAGGGCTTCATGCATCAGCACATGGCGGCCCAGCGTCGATTTCCCCCACCTCCGGCCCGCACGGAGCACATTGAACCTCGCGGCTTCGTTCAATACCCGCTGCTGGCCCGGATGCAACGCGGGGAGCTTCAATGAGATTGTTTTGCTGCTGGACATAAGTCACCTTGATGTTGACCACTTCGCCGCCGCCGTCGATTTCAGTCCGCGCTATCGGCAAGCCATCCACATAACCGAGAATCAGCCGCATGGCTCCAAGCTGGGTAGTGGGTTCGATGCCTTTTCCACCGCCAGCCAATGCGATCAAGTCCGCGACAAACTTCTCTTTGTCGAGTCGCTTATCCAGCAGAGCCGTTATCGTCCGTTC
>JBEKPK010000406.1:0-4680 GCA_049520795.1 Bryobacteraceae bacterium | reverse complement strand
ACTACGCCTTGCGCTTCGGCTACGGTTGCCGTCATCGGCTCCGATTGGCTCCTTTCATCCAACAAGACTCTGCCCATGCTGGGCACACCTTGCCGCCGGCCTTCTGGCCGGCGTTCCTCGCGTCGGCGTCAGGCGCCGGCCAGAAGGCCGGCGGCCCGAAAGCTCGCCCACACACAAGCCTTGCCGGCGTTCTTCGGCGCCCGCCCGTCTATGCCGCTATATTCACTTGCGCCCCATGGCCTGCGCCCGCCCTTTCCACATCCCACCCCGGCCGCGCCAATACGAAACGGCCGAGTGCAAGGTGGCGCCCAGATAAAACGCCGCCACCAGCGGCGGGAAGAGGGCCCATAGCGGGGAGCGCCGGTAGAAGCGCAGCGTGGGAAGCCAGGCTGCCGCCATCATGGCCCAAGCGGCTGCCCCGAGCCAGCGCGCCGCCCCGCCGGGCGCCGCCAGCGCCAGCGCGGGAGGCAGCAGATACGTGACCGCCAGTCCGGCCGCCGTTCCGGCCAGCAGCGCGGCATTGTAGTGCAATTGCGTGAAGGCGGTGCGTGAGATCATGCGCCCGATTTCCGCCAGGCCTGCGTAGCCCCTGAGGCTGTGCGTGGCGGCGCTGAGCCCCAGCCACACGCGCCCGCCGCTGGCTTTCACGGCTCGGGCCAGAGCGCAATCGTCGATCAGCTCCCCGCGAATGGCCTCTATTCCGCCTATGCGCTCCAGGGCCGCGCGCTTCACCAACATGCAGCCGCCTGCGGCGCCGGCGGTGGCGCGGCGCGGGTCGGCCACCCACTCGGGCGGGTACAGCATGAAGAAGAAGAACACGAACGCGGGGACCAGGGCGCGTTCGGCGAACGCACGGCAGCGCAGGGTGGCCATGTAGGAAACCAGATCGAAGGAACCGGATGCGGCGCGCGCCGCTAGCTCCGCCAGGTTTCCCGGCGGGTGCTCGATATCGGCGTCGGTGAGCAGCAGGTAGTCGGGAGAGAATCGCGCCGCTTCCCTGACGCCTTGATCCACCGCCCACAGCTTGCCGCTCCACCCCGGCGGCAGCGGGCGGCCGCGAATTACGGTGAGGATTGCGGTCGATGCCGCGGCGCGAGCCGCGTCGGCGGTGCCGTCCGTGCTGGCGTCGTCCACTACTACGATGTGAAACGCGCCCGGATACCGCTGCGCGGCCAGCGATGCCACACTGCGGCCCACCGTTTCGGCCTCATTCCGGGCCGGCATCACGGCCACCACCGAAGGCGCCGCGGCGGGCAAAACGCCCTGGAATCGCGTCTCGCGCATGCGCCAGAATCCGCCCCGGCCGGCCAACAGATAGAGCCACACCGCAACCGAAACCGCGCCCGCGGCCGCCAGCAACATAGAAGGGCAATTGTCCCAAATCCCGAAGTCAGACGTCTTGTATCAGGGCATGGCTTTAGCCGTAGGGCAATTGTCCTGAAACCCGAAGCCGGGAGCCTTGTATCAGGGCATGGCTGAAGCCGTGCCCTGATACAAAGTCTACTCTTTCATCGTACTAGTGGTCTGCGACGAACAGAATGACGAGCATGCAGATAACTGTGGGGCAGCCAATCCTGGCTGCCGCCGGCTTTCAGCCGGCGTTTGCCATGTGAGAGGGCTCCGCGGACGCGAAAGAGCCGCCTAGAAAGGCGGCTGCAGGCAAGATTGCCTGCCCCACAAAACATGCAGAACTTCGGCAGCGCTACACTAGCTTGTGGCAATTCGGCTTCGCCGAGGTCGACTTCGGAATCCAGGCTTAGTGGCCCTCGCCGCGGCGCACACAAAAAAAGGCGGCGGCCCGAAGATCGGACCGCCGCCCGGTTAACTTACTGGTTTCCGGCCCCCGCTAAAACTTGAGGGCTATGGTTGCGTTCATCAGCGGGTCGCCGCCGTAGGTCGAGGTGACTGCGTCACCGCCCGCGACGCCGAAGCCCTTGTTCCAGATCGTAGCCTCCGAAGCGGCGATGTTTACACTGGCGCCGGGAGGACCCCAGTTATACCACTTGAAGGGGTTCTGATAATCCAACCGGAGCTGGAGCTTCAGGCGCTCCTTGAGCGGAACGACCTTGCCCAGCGACGCGGTCGCCGCAATGATCCGCTCCACGTAGACAATATCCGTGCCGTCGTTGCCCAGGCTGAATGGCTGCTTTTCCACCATGCAGCTATTGCCCCATTGCGCTGTCCAGGAATTGTCAAACCCGCACTGGAACATGGAGTTCTCCCAGTTGCTGTTGAAACGGTTTGTGCCCAGATCCTGCCAGTTGTTCCTCAGTTTCGGGTCCATCAGCAGAAGCACGTTGCCGTAATTCGGCATGTAGCCCGGGTATTGGTAATTGGACGATTGATAGGTCCCGCCGGACATGCCCACGCCCTCTCCGCCTCCGGAGGAAATGGTGTACGTCCACACGAAGTCCCATCCGCCGAGTATCTTGTCCTTCCACCCGCCGGTGTTCATGAACTTGCGGCCCTTGCCCACCGGAAGTTCGTAGGTCATGGTGCCGGTGAAGACCAGCGGAATGCTCGAATTGGTGATCCCCTTGGTCAGCCACCAGCTCTGATACGGATTGCCCGTGCTGCCCCGCGAGATGGTCTTGGCGTAAGTCAAAAACGCCAGGAAGTTCAGCCCGCTCGAGTAGCGCTTCTCGATTTTGACCGTGCCTTCGTGGTGGCCCCGGTGGCCGTCGTTGCCGGTATAGGTGACGCTCCCTAAATTGTTCCACCACAGCGACGGCTGGGTGTTATTCAGCCAGGAGCTGCGGTAGGCGGCGTTGGCCGGATCGTTCAGGTTGAGGAATCCGCCCCCGCCATAGGGATTGAGAATCTGCCCCCAGGGCATCGTGTTGATGTTCCAACTGCCCAGTTGCTGGGCTTCCGCGCTGCCCTGATACTGAAGGGTCAGCATGTAGTCCTTAGACAACTGGGTCTCCACCGTGAAGTTCCAGTTCATGGTGTACGGGTCGTGAATGTTGGGGTCGATCATGTTGCCCCCGGTCCCGCCCGCGTTGCCCACGAAGGGTATCGATCCGTCCGCGCGCGTGGCCGGATAGTTGAACGCCGGAATCCCGTTTTGAAGCTGGAACAGCGGAATGTGCGAGCCGTTCGGTTCGGACAAGCTGTACGATTCGCTCCCCAACTCATTGGTTTGCAACTCGTTGAATTTCATGTCGACGTGGTTGATGGCGGCGCCCGCGCGGATCACGTACCGGCTGGCGGGATGCCACGCCAGGCCGACCCGCGGATCGAAGCGGTGCATTTGCGTGTTGTACGGCGACGAGCCATACGGGTGCGTCCAGGCGCCCGCGCATTGCGGGTAGATGCAGGTGTAGTTGGTCCAATTCTCGTTGCTTTGAGCCGTGGGATTGAATACGCTGATCAGCCCCTCCTTGTCCTTCACCGGAGTCTCAATGTTATAGCGCAGGCCGAGATTGAAGGTCAGGTTCGGCAGGATCTTCCAATCGTCCTGGGCATACCAACTGTTTTGCCACACGCGCGGCAGGCTGGAATGGAGCGGATAGCTGTAACTGTCCCCGCTGATTTCTCCCGTCAGGAAGCCCGCGAATGTGTTTCCCGTGTTGGAAGGGTTGGTACCGTTGGGGTTGAGACCGGACGTGCCTTGATAGCTGTAGGAGCCATCCGGATTGCCATAACCATAGGAGTCCTGGCGGTAGCGCAGCAGTTCGTAGCCGAACTTGAATGCGTGGGAACCCCAGGCCTTGGAAACGTCGTCCTTCAAGGTGATGATTTCCTGAACGTTAGTGCTCGGGCAGCCCGGCTGCGGACTTTCGGAAAAGCCGCCCGGCCAAATCCCCGGATCGCAGGTCGCCGGCAGGCCGGCGCTTCCGAAACCGTTGCTGCCGCCGCTAAGGCCCAGCAGTTGGGCATAGTCCTTGTTGAAGGCGGTCGAAGCCGTGGGATTGTTGTACCGGTACAAGCTCGCCCGGAGATCGTTCACCAGCGTGGGTGTGGGAACCCAGGTGGTACCAGCCGACCAGGTGGTCTGGTAGTTGTTCGTTCCGCCGCCGGTGGAGTTATTGGTGGGGTCGAAGATCGAGTCCACCGGGATGGTGTACGGCGGCTGCCGCTGGAAACGGCTGTTGTACGTCACCGTCGCGTAAGCTTTCAGGTTGGGCGTGAACTGGTGGTCCAGGCGGGCCGAGTAGTTCTCCCAGAACACCAGCTTCATAGGGGCCGAAATGAAGTTGTTGGAAGGCCCGGTCGCGGTCAGCGTACCGGGTTGGTTCGGCGAAAGAAAGGGGCCCAGGGACATAAATTTCGACGCCACCTTGTCAATCTGGTTGGCCGGGATGATGTTGCCCGCGAACTGGTTGCGATGCCAGTTGCCCGAGGAGTCCACATACGTGCTGCTCGGGTCGTAGATCGGCTGGCCGAGGCCGCCGAAGGTGAAATCGCCGCCTATTTCCGCGGCGGTGGGCACCGTGCTGATGGCCTCCTTGCTCTGCTTTTCGATGTACCGCTGCACCGCGAAGGTGAAGAAGGTCTTGTTCCGGCCGTCGTAAATGTGTGGGATGAAAACCGGCCCGCTGAGCATGCCATCGGGGTTCTCGGAGAGCAACCCTGGCGCGTGCGCCCAGCCCGGTTGAATCTGCGCATTGGTGTACTCGTCGAAGAACTTGCGTTCCTGCATGGCGCGCACGCGGCCGTACTCGGAAGCCAGTCCGT
>JBEKPK010000405.1:0-4722 GCA_049520795.1 Bryobacteraceae bacterium | reverse complement strand
TTCCATTGGACCGGACGATCCGGCCGTACACCACGAGTTGCAGCGGCGCCACATTGTGGAGCAACACCGGCCAGGATATCGACAATTCCACATTCAGCCCGACCGGCAATTGGCGTCCGGGCTCGAAGAGCACGCCGCCGCTGGAAAAGTCGAGGGTCCGGCCCGAACCGGTTTCCAGCACCTTGCGGCGGCGGACCAGCTTCCACCGCGCCTCCAGCCGGATCTCGTAACGGCGATCGCCGCGCCGGTCGCCGGCAATCGTCTGTTCTTCTTTGGATGGCCCGCCCCACAGCGTGGTGGAAGACATGTTTTCGCGTCTCATTTTCGGTGTGACGAGTCCATTATGAAGAAGGCGTGAGGCGGCGAACAGTAATACGGGTACTTGAGGGGTACCGAAGGGCCTAAGCCGTTCCCCGATTAACATTGGTGGTAGGCGGGAGGCTTCAATCAATTGCTATCCTCATTTATGTATAGGAGCAGTTGCGAGCTGGAGGATATGCAGGAGCGGCCATGAGATTGGGGGTGGTTCTCGCGCTGGCGTGCAGCGCCGTGTTTTGCGCCCGTGCGCAGGAGAAGCCGGCGGAGCGGGGCCAACGGTTGGTGACGGAAGCTTTGCAGGCCCTCGGCGGCGATGCGTTTCTGCGCATGGAGAACCGCGTGGAAACCGGCCGCGCCTATTCGTTCTACCGTTCCGCGCTGACGGGGCTCGACGTGGCGAAGATCTACACCCGGTACGCGGGCAGGGGAGATACGGCCGAAGCCGGCAAGCTGCGCGTGAGCGAACGCGAGGCGTTTGGCAAGAAGGAAGAGGCTGCGGTTCTGTTCACTCCGGAGGGCGCATGGGAGCTCAGCTTCCGCGGCGCGCGGCCGCTGGCCGACGAGCGCTACGCCAACTTCAAGGACAGCACGCTGCGAAGTATCTTCTATATCCTCCACGAGCGGCTGCACGAACCGGGATTGACGTTTATGTGGCAGGGGGCCGACATGTTCGAGAACCGGCCGGTGGAAATTGTGAGCATAGCCGACGCGGACAACCAGACGGTAACGGTCTATTTCAGCCAGAGCGAGAAGCTTCCGGTGCGCCAGGTATTCCGGCGGCGCAACCCCCTTTACAAAGACTTCGACACCGAGACGACGGTTTTCGCCAATTACCGCGCCGTGGGCGGCGTGAAATGGCCCTTCAACATCCGCCGCGAACGAAACGGAGACAAGATCTACGAGATGTTCTCCGAGTCGGTGGAGATCGACCAGCGCCTGCCGGACAACCTGTTCACGCTTCCGGGAAACGTGAAAATGCTGCCCAAGCTGGACTGAGGGGGCCGAGGGTTCGTTCCCGGATCCGGTGTATGATTGTTGCCGGAGTTTCCGGGCCCGAAGATCCTTGCCATGGCCAGAGCACTGAGGGACATCTTCCTGCCGGCCGTATTGACCGCTGCTTTCGCGGCGACCGCGGCGGCCCAACAGGTTAAGCCCATCGCCAATTGGGCCAACCTTAACCAGCTTGTCCCGGGATCCGAGATCCGGGTCACCCTGGCAACCGGAAAGACTTTGCGAGGATTCGTGCAGCAGGTGAGCCCGGAGTCGCTGGCGATCAACGCCACCACCAGCCAGGAGACGCTCTCCCGCCAGGACATCCGGCGCGTAGCATTGAAAAAGCCGGGCCATCGCGGGCGAAACACGCTCATCGGGCTGGCCATTGGGGCGGGCGCCGGCTTGGCCATGGGGGCCGGCATCGACTCCCATGCCAGCCACGGCTGGCTCGACTTTCCCAATATCGGCAAAGAGGTGTTCACGCCGCTGGGAGCGCTGGTGGGAACGGTGATCGGGGTGGCGCTGCCCACCGGCGGGTGGCGCGACGCGTATCGCGCGCCATAAAGTGCGGTTGGCAGGCGGAAGCGCCTGCCCCACAAGTGTTATCATCGTGTTGTACAGTGATAACATGATCCGGACACAGATCAGCCTCGACGAGAGCGAGTATGCCCTGGCGAAAGCGGAGGCGCGATCCCTGGGCATCCCGGTAGCGGAATTCGTGCGGCGCGCCGTCCGGGAGGCGCTTCCTCCGCGGGGAGACGGGCCCTGGATGAAGTTCGCAGGCTTTGTGGAGACGGGCGACCCACATTCCAGCAGGTCCGTGGACGAGATCGTCTATGGCCGTAAAGTCTGAGTGCTACGTCGACACTTCGGCCTTTATCGCCTTCCTGGATCGCTCCGACAGTTTCCATGCCCTGTTCCGCCGTCTGTTCTCGGCGCCGCCGCCGCTGACCACATCCGCCCTGGTGGTGGCCGAGGGGCACGGATGGTTCCTGCGTCGCTACGACCAACGGCGGGCGATACAGTTTCTGGCATTTCTCGATGCCCTGCCGGGCCTGGCCATCCGCGGTTTCGACGCTGCCCAACTGATCCAGGCGGGCCGCATCGTGAGGAAGTACTCGGACCAGGGCCTCACCCTGGCCGACGCTCATGGCCTCGCCATCATGAAGGAACGTCGGATTGGCTCCTGCTGGTCGACGGACCGCCATCTGGGCCTGGGTGGGGTTGCCCTGGTCATTTGAGCGCTCTCGCCGCGCCGCGGGCCCTCCGGCCCATCCTCAGCCCTGGTTTTCGCCATTTTGGGCCCTTTTTGTAAAGAGGCCGTTCACGTTATACTGAAGTTTAAACTCAGAAGTCCCCAGGTGGAGGTTTTATGAAATTCCGCAATGTGGCCGCGGCAACTGCGGCCGCGGTGTTTTTCGCCCTCGCTTCGTTGGCTCAGACTGCTTCAATCGAAGGGCACGTAATCGGCTTGGACGGTAAGCCGTTACAGGGCGCCGTGATCAAACTGTCGCGCACCGATGTCAAAGGCGAGTTGCAGGTTAAGACGAACAAGAAGGGCCAATGGATGTACATGGGCCTGGCGGTGGGCAGTACCTGGAACATCTCCTGCGTCGTGGACGGCAAAGTCCTGGACGAGACCATGAACGTAAGGGCCGGGTTTGGAGACGCCGCCGAGGCGAATTTCGATCTGCAGAAGAAGCAGGCCGAGAATCAGAGTCGCACCTCGGCCATTCAAAAAGCGGCTGAGACCGGTACGGTCACTGACGATTTGACTCGCGGCATGACGGCTGAGCAGAAGGAATTGTTGCAGAAGCAAATCAGCTCGCAGGCCGCGGCGCTGAAGCAGAACAAGTCGTTGCAGGACGCCTTTAGCGCGGGCGCGGTAGCCGCGGAGAGGAAACAATATGCCGAGGCCATCACCGACTTCGAGAAGGCCGCCGAGTTCGGTCCCAAACAGCCGGCCGTCTGGGCAAGCCTCGCGGAAGCGCACGTGGACTTGGCCCTGACCAAGACCGGCCCCGATTTCGAGGCGGAGATGGCTAAGGGACTGGAAACTTACGCCAAGGCTCTAGCGCTGAAGGACGACGACGTCAACATCCACAGCAACTACGCCCGAGCGCTGGCGCTCGATAAGAAGTTCGCCGAAGCCGATGCGGAAGCGGCCAAGGTAGCGATCCTCGAGCCGCCCTCGGCGGGCAAGGCCTACTTCAATCTGGGCGCGGTCCTTTCCAACGCCGGGCAGCCCGATCAAGCCGCTGCCGCCTTCAAGAAGGCCATGGACGCCAACTACGCCGACGCCTTTTATCAATACGGCTTGATCCTGGCCGGCAAAGCATCGGTGGATACGGCCACCGGCAAAGTCACGCCGGCGCCGGGCACCGTGGAGGCTTTCCAGAAATACCTGGAACTGGCGCCAACGGGCGCTAATGCGCAGGCGGCCAAGGCGATGATCGACCAGTTGAGCACCAACGTCGACACCAGCTACAAGAACCCCAACGCGCCGGCCACGACGAAGAAGAAGTAAGCGTTTTCCGGGGTGGCGGCCCGGCGGGTTGGCAGGCGCTTTCGCCGGCCAACCGGTTTTCTTGACGGCTTCCCGCCGCCCCGACTCCATGCGGTTTCTCTACGAGCTTTTCTTCCCGCTGGCGCTCTTCCTTGCGTTGAGAGCGATCATCCGTCAATTCATGGGCGGCTACCGCGCATCCCGGAACAGCCCCTCCACTGCTTCGCGCGCGTCTTCCGTCGCCACGGTCGGAGAGCTCAAGAAAGACCCCGTGTGCGGCACGTACGTCTCCACGACCGGCAGTCTCACGCAAATGGTGAATGGCAGCACGGTTTACTTCTGCTCCCAGGAATGCCGCGACAAATACCTGGCGCGCCCACCGGCGAGGTGAGCAACGGCGGGTTCCGCCTCTCGATGTCCGCCACTGGGCCAGGCGCGGAGTTCGATTCCCTGAAATGCCCGTTGCGCGCGTGCAGCCCGGAGGCGCCTCCGGCCCGGTGAATCACTGCGACTCGGATCGGATTCTGGATCAGATCGCGCCGGAAGGAATCCTGCGCGCGTGCCGGACCTTCTGGACGACGCCGGCGGGCGCCAGGCGGCAAACCATGGGCGCGTGGTGGACATGGGCAGGAAGAGCCCGGCGCATTCACGCGCTGCGATGTTCCGGCCGGCGGCGCGCCAGGCTTGCGGCTTCGGCCGTCGGAACCGCCCGTTGACCAAACGCTTCGCTCGGAATCCAACCTGCGACTACCTGGCCGCCATCCGGCGCTCCTTTGGGTTCGGGATGCTGCTCAGCGCCGGTGGCGGCGCAGACCTGGTTGATAACGCGAAGCTGGTCCTCGGGCGAGAGGCTGCTCGAACTGGGGAGACAGATTCCGCGGCGGAACAGGTCCTCGGCCACCGCG
>JBEKPK010000404.1:0-4733 GCA_049520795.1 Bryobacteraceae bacterium | reverse complement strand
CTCGAAGCGCGCTACATCGGCCTGGGCCTGGCGAACTGGGTGTGCACGTTGTCGCCCCGGCGGATCATTATCGGCGGCGGCGTGTTTCAGCAGGCGCAATTGTTTCCGCTGGTGCGAGCCGAGCTGGGCCGCATCCTCAACGGCTACGTTCAGGCGCGCGCGCTGCTCGATGAGATGGATACCTACGTAGTCCCGCCGGGCCTGGGGAGCCGCTCGGGCGTGCTGGGCGCGCTGGCGCTGGCGGCCGACGCCGGTTGCTGACTCGCGTGGGGGAGCCGCTCGGTGCGAGAACCAGAACCGAGGGAGCGTGAGAACGCCGCTATCAGCGCGGTCAACAGAACGCCACAGAGCGATAACGCGCCGCCCAATATCACGCTTGCCGGCCGATAGCGCATGGTGATGGCGTGGGAACCGCGCGGAACCAACACGCCGCGCATGGTGCCGTCGACTTCGAAGATAGAGACGGGCGCATTGTCCACCCGCGCCCGCCAGCCGGGATAGAACGTGTCGGAGAGAACCACCATTCCCGCGCACGCCATGTCGGCCCGAATCGCCAGGCGGCCGGCCGCGTGCTCCACAAGCTCGACCCGGTCGGTTCCGCCGCACGTTTCCACCGCGGGAGGCGGTTGCAAAAGGTAGGCTTTGCCGAGCCATGCCGTGGCCAGTGCGGCGTTGCCGGCGGCGCGGTCGCGGACCTGTACCAGTTCGTGGACCGACCACGCCCGCGGGAACGCGTCTGCGCGCCGATAGACTTTATATCCGCTCGATCCGGCGAACACCTCCTCGGCCGTATCGCTCGGGGGAGTTTTGGCGATCACCCAGCCTACGCCATACAACTTGCGCCCCTCCAGGCTGTGAAACTCGGAGTCGAGCACATTGAGCGTCACAGCCGCCAGGTAACCGCCGTGCATCTCGACTCCGTGCCATGCGCCCCAATTGGCATTGAAGGCGTCGCCTGGAACCTCGGCCCGCTGAAATCCCGGTTGGGCGCGCAGGAACGCCGCGATATCGGCGTTGGCGCGGAGGCTCTCGAGTAACTCCATTCTGCCCTTGTCCAGGCGGTCCGCGGCGAGGTTCTGCCCGTAGCTTCCGAATTCCAGCAGCAATGCCAGCGCGACGAGCACGCCGGCTTGCCCGTGGGTCAACGCGCCACGCCAGCACAGATACAGTAGGGCAGCCATCGCGACCGCGACCAAGCCCGTGAGAACCACCCGGTCGTCGGCCGGGAACTCCAGCTTGTTGGCGAACATAACGGCCTGGCACATGGCCAGCGTCAGCGCGCCGAAAGACAGGGTGGCCAGCGCCGCGCGCCGCACCCAGGGCGAGGGCGGCGCGGCGCATAGCTGATCCACCCCGAACGCCGCCAGTACCGCGACGGCAAGCTGAAAGAGAAACACTATGGCGGAAGGGGTGCGCGCTTTGTCCAGGCCCGGCGCGAGGGCGTAGAGCGCTCCCTGAAACACGCTGTGGGCGCCCAGCGCGTAGACCATCGCTCCCAGACCGATCGCTCCGAACAGGCGCAGCCGCCAGTCGCGCCAACCTATCGCCAGCGCCATGAGGGCCAGGGCCAGGGCCGCCACTCCCACGAAAGGATCGAAATGATGGAAAACGCCCGGAAACACGGTCGCAAACAGGCTGGATGGCGAGATACCGTAATGCGCATGCACCGAATAAGGCACCGCCTGACCCCACTCGAGCGGTTCCGGCGCGCCCGCCCAGCGCCGCGCCAGGCGTCCATACTCGATGGCCGGAAGAATCTGCAGCGCTCCCACCAAAGCCATGATCCCGTAACTGGCCAAGGCCGCCGCCGCCAGGCGGACTTTGTGCTTCGCCCTCACCACCACGCACGTCCAGGCGGCGGCCGAGGCTAGAACTGTATACATCGGGACCTGGTGGTGTCCGCTCAGCCACGCGATACCCAGAAACATGCCGGACAGCGCCGCATTGGGCAGCCTGGAACCGCCGTTAGCCGCGCGCAGCAGAAACAGGAACACCAGGGGAACCCAAACCGCTCCGTTAAGCATCTGCGGCCACACCAGACTGCCCATGAATCCCGAAAGGCTGAAGATCAGTCCGGCGGCCACCGACCCGCCGCGGGAACGGCCCAGATTGCGGCACAGCAGATAGCAGAACCAGGCCCCCATGATGTGGATAAAGACGAAGTACCAGTTGAGGGCCGTCACGCTCAAATGGCCGTCTTTCAGGGGCAGCAGGCAGAGCAGCCAGTTCAGCGGATAGGCCGCTCCCGGCTGAATCTGGCCGAGCAGCGGCTGCCCCGCCCAGAGGTAAGGGTCCCACAGTGGAAAGTGGCCGGCATGCCACTCGCGCGCCTGGACCTGAAACCAGGGTAGAACTTGCCCGGCGATGTCGGGTCCCGCTGTCCACTCAAACTGCCGCGTGAGCGTCAGCTTCCAGAAAAACCCGATCATTACGACGGCCAGCAGGATCGGCATGCGAAGCCTTCGCATCACACGCCGGGGCGGTGCGGAGTTCATGGCGTACCGGCAATCTTAACACGGCAGGCGCGCGCGCCCGGGTCAGACCGCTCCCTGACAATCCGCTCGCTAGCATTGGCGAGCCGCGACCGTCAGGGAGCGGTCCGGCTTCAGCGCGAGAACCAGAACCGGTTCCGCGCCTGGCACGTGGCGCAGATCCAGGCCAGCCGCCCCGGGCGCTGAGCCGATCCGGGCGGATGGCCCGCGCCGCAGTACATGCACACATTGATATCGGAGGGAAGCTCGATGGCCGGCCCCGCGCCGCGGTCGAACCAAAACGCCCAGCCGTAGAGCGCCATCCCGGTCCCCAACGCCCGGTCGAGCAGCCGCGTTCCCACGTAGAGGCCGTGGTGCGCGGCGGCCGCGACCACGCGAGGCAGCCGCGCCGTCTTCTTGAGACGCGCGGGAAGGTCGGGCAGAGGAAGCCTGCCTACCCGCCGGCCGCTGTGCAGATAAGCGAACGAGGAATACAGCTTCTTCCACTCCGCCAGACGCACTCCGGCCCGCGATTCGATCTGGCGGACAAGCTCGTCCCGCCGGAATCGATTGACGTGACCGCCCCCTTCATAAATCCAGCGGTATAACCCGTCGCACAACCCGTAGCCGTTGGGAACCGAAACAAAGAAACGCCCACTTGGTTTCAGGACGCGTCCGATTTCATCGAGCGCCCGTCCCAATTCCGCGAAGTGTTCGAGCGAGTGACTGCATACCACGATATCGATGCTGGCCGAAACGACCGGCAGCCGCTCGGCCTGTCCCAGCACGCGCCAGCGTCTCTCGGATGCGGGCAGCTCTGGCCCCTCGAACGCGCCGCGGTCTTCATCCATCGCCACCACGGAACAACGAATCTCCGCGCCCGGAAAGCTGCCGCCGGAAGAGCCGATATCGAGGATACGGCCCGTAGGGCCGAGTTCACCGAGACAGTCGAACATGGGTCAGCGATATGGTAACGCCCGGCGGCGTGTGGCCATACTGTGGGACAAGCCGAAGAGAAAGATTGCACTCCAGATCGCCAATGATGTCGATAGGAGCGCTTTCCGTCTTCGCTACAGCAAAACGCAGTGCCGGAAGTGACTTCTCTGATCTCAGCCTATGGTTGCCCACCGTTGTAGCCGCGCTGCTCTTTCTTTTGCTGCGAGGCGAGGTCCAGTTCCGGTACCCACGAAAGAGGCCTTGATGGCACTCAGCACGAACGGAACGAACGCCGGGAGCCGAAGGGCATGTCGTGAAAAAACCATTCCAACCGGTCCCTCACGGTCGCGGCTCGCCAGACTGTTATTGATCCGCGACCGTCAGGGAGCGGTTGTCGGCGGTCGAAACGGCTGTTTCCGGACAGGCCCTAAGAGTCAAAACCCGCCCCACGCAACCGCGCTCAATCCCCCACTCTCTCCACCTCGACCAGGCAACTATAGAACGTCGGTCCTCCGCCGGCGTCAGTCAGGCGCTCGGAGGTCAGGGCGTTTCCGTTGCGTCCGTTCGGCGAACGCCTGGGCCATCGCACCGAGGGCGCGCAGACCACTCCCGGCCGCGTCGCATCGTCCACTTTCGCCGTCAGAACACACTCCCCGCGCGCATTGAAAACGCGCACCCGGTCGCCCGTGCGGACGCCGCGCGGCGCGGCGTCAGCGGCATTAAGCTGCATAACGGCGGTCTGCGCGTCCACCGCATCGCGCATGCCGAAGGTGGAGTTCATGCTGTCGTCGTTTTTGGGCGAAATCAGCTCCAGCGGGTACTTCGCGCGCAGCTCCGCATCGCCCAGCCTGGATTCCACGGGCGGCGTGTAATCGAGCGACTCGGCGTCGAAATGGCACTTGCCGTCCCTCGTTCCAAATCCGCCCTCGGCGAACGGCAGGAAGGGCTCGGGCAGCCTAAGCCGCACGGACCGCTCGCGCTCCAGCTCTTCCAGCGTGATGCCCGCCAGGAACGGGTGCGGCGAATCGATCAGCGTGCGGATCATATCGTCCTCCGTCTCCCGCAGGCAGGGGTCGTCGAATCCCATGCGCTCGGCCAGCAGCCGGAAAACCTCCACGTTCGATTTTGCCTCGCCCGGAGCGGCCAGCGCCGGCCTGGCAAGCTGCAAATAGTAATGCCCGTAAGCCAGGTAGAGGTCCGTGTGCTCCAGAAAGGTGGTAGCGGGCAGCAGGATATCGGCGTAATCCGCGGTGTCGTTTTGAAACTGCTCCAGCGCCACCGTGAACAGGTCGTCCCGCCAAAATCCCCGGATCACCGCGTTCTGAT
>JBEKPK010000403.1:0-4778 GCA_049520795.1 Bryobacteraceae bacterium | reverse complement strand
CCAGGATGACGACGGGTTTGCCGCGATACTGCGGCTGCGCCGTCGCGATATCGTCAATGAAGCCGTTGTCCTCCAAGTACCTGGCCACGGCGTCGCGCGCGGCGCCCTCCCAGTGGGCCTCGATCGGCCCCTGCTCGTCGAAGCAGGCGTGCAGCATATCCTGCGCAATCTCGCGCCATCGCATGGGCTTGACCTGCGGCATGATCCATTTCGTCTGCGTCGCCACCGCCCAGCGGACGGCGGCCTGGTCCGCGAACTTGTTGACCGTCGTGAACTCGATCTTGGCACCGTCGCCCAATTCCATGCGGTAGGAGGGATCTTTCCCCGTAATCCGCACCAGCCTGGTGATGGGGACCGGGATGCCGATGGCCGTGGAGATCTTCGCGCAAAGATCTGCCTTCGCGCGCTCCGGAGACATGGCCGGCGGCGGATTCTCCTGCGTTGCGCTGCCAGTGTCGACAGGCGGACTCGCGGCAACCGGCGTACTCGCAATGACCGGAGCGCTCGTGGCGGCCGCAGCCGGTGTGCTGGCGAAGTGCTGGCCGGCGGGCGCTTCGGGATTGCGTTCGAATGCCCTGGCGATGGTGCGCTGGAAGTAATCTAGCTTCGTGCGCTGTCTCTGGCCGTGTATCGTGCGGTGGTGGACGATGAGGTCCACGATCTGCTGCTCCGGAAGGCCCGCCTCCACCCCGAAATCCGCGAGCGCCATGTCATAGCCGGATTGGGAATCATCCTTGAGATCGTGCCGGCGCCGCTCCCAGGTATTGCGGAACCGGGCATCCAGGCCCAGCCAACCGTCGATCATCTCTTGCGGGATGCGCGCTGCCAAGCTGATGGCAATGGGCGCGTCCTTGAACCGCTCGCCCCAAGCCTGAGCCGTTTTCTCCTGGGCCTCGATATCGGGGATGGCCGCATGATCGAGGAACTCCTCGAAGTCCGACAGGCCGTAACGGCGCGACTCGTTGCAAGAGATGACGTGCACGTCTTTGGGGTTGGCGGGGTCCTTCATGTTGCGCGTACCGGGCACCCGCGCGACCCGGGCGAAGTCGGCCAGGCGGTCATATGCCCAACCGCGCGTGGCACAGTCCAGCCGAATCATCGTGTGCCAGCGGTTGATGATCCGGGCTGCATCGCGGCTCTCTTCGTCCGTCTCGAAAATCAGCGGTTCCTTGAACAGCCACCACGCCTGGGCGCCGTTTCCCGTGGCCACGGTGATGGTCGGCGGCATGTATGTGGGCAGGATTGAGATCGCGTCGGCCACGGTCGGCGGAAGCGCTTTGCCGGCGTGTGCTGGCGACGCGATGTCCAGGTCGGCCCATACGCCGCAGAGGCCCGCGATCTCCTTCGACGCGCAGCGCCGATTGGGTCCGTTGTCCGCTCTGGACAGCCCCAAGCCCACGAAAACGCACGTGTTTCGGCAGGCGTCCGAGGCCACGAGTCCGCCCGCCGCCGCGACGTCCTTGAACCAGTACGAGCGCTTGTCCTGGCCGGTCCATATGAGGATGTACATCGCCTCCGGCTTGTGCTGCCAGAGCACGGCCAGGAATTCGAGCGGAGTCACTGACTCAGCTCCCAAAAGAGCCGCAAAAACCGGTCTTCGGCCACTGCCGGGGGCCAGGGAAAGATCGTGTAGTCCGATATGGGCGCGACGCCGCATTCCGCGAGGATCCAGGCGGGATCGTCCACTGTTGTCACGTCGCGGAATTCGGTCGCCAGCGCGAGTCTGTCGGCGGCCATTACGGACTGCGGCATCTCCGGCGGCAGGCCGAACTTCCGGCATATCGTGCGCATGAGCCGGTCCTCCGCGATCCGGTAGAAACTCATCTCCGGGTCGCGCTTGATGGGCGCGGGCAGGTCGCACAGGTACGCCTCGCTTGCATCGTGCAGCAGTCCCCACAAGGCGTCCCCGCGCGGAACCAGTTCGCTAACCAGCACCGAATGCTGTGCGATCGAGTAGAAGCCGTCTGTGTGGCCCACGAACCGGCACATCTGCGAGAGGGAGTGCGCCACGTCCCCGATATCGATCTCTTCCGGAGAAGGACAGAGCGCGTGGACGTGCTTGCCGGTGTAAGTACGGAAATAGCGCACGGCCATTATCCACTCTCCACAAGCCAACCGCCGGCTGGCACCCCGTACCAGAGCTCTGCTGTCCTCATCGCGTGTTTCAGGAACGGTGAGGCGAAGTCCCGCCGCCGGCCATTGGCGGTGCGCGAGCCCACGAACATGAGCCAGCGCTCGCCCTCGCGGACCAGCCACACGCGGGCGCTGACGCAGTCACCAGCAACGCAGGCCGCGTCGGCTGGAATGGCGGGCCCATTCATCTCGGGCCCCTCCTCAGCGACGAGTGGCGCCGTGGCGGACCATTTGTCGTTAGCAACAAACCGCTCGCCATTCCAGACCGTGATTGTGGCGTCGTCCATCGGCGCGTCCGAAGGGATTTGGTCCAGCAGCGACGATTGGCGCTCCGGTTTCTGGCTAGTCTGCGCCTGCTGCTCCCGGAAACGGCGCAGGGCTTCGCGGCCGTAAGCCGAGGCGGTCACAGGACGCCTTCCATCTCCCGTGCGGCTCGCCTCTTCCGCGTCCGCCGGTGCTCCACCCGCCTGTGAGCGGCGAGTTCCTTCGGGGACGCGAAGCCCGATCCGCACAGCGGGCAGACGTCGACGCATCCGGCCGGCGCCTTGCCGCTGTGCCCGACATGCTCCAGGGGCTCCGACCTATCCCGGCACTCCAACCACGCCTCGATTCGGGCGGAGGTGAGCGGCATGTCTCTGTTCAACTGCCCCTCAAGGGCGTCGAGTTCATCCGCGAACATCGCGCCCCTCCCGCTCGAAGTGGATGTGGCCGCAGTTGGGACAGCGGGCGGGCGGCTCGTCGCCCTGCCAGCGGTACTCGCAGCAGCCAGCGCAGATCCAAACCGGCTCCGGTTTCGGCAGACCGAGAATCGCGAGCGCCTCTTCAGGCGAGCGTGCTACGCCCCACAGCGCCTTGCCTTCGACGCTCCACTCCCGCCCTCGCTCAGCCTGGATCTTGGTCAAATGCGCGCCCGGGTCGTTAGGCCGCTTCACTTCGATCTCGAAGTGCCGGCCGCGATAGCTGCCATAAAGATCCGGATCACCAGCTACGCCCATGGCCGTTCCGTGGCGCTTGCGGACCACAATACCGGCGACCTTCCTCAGCCTGACCATGATGCGATTGACCTGCGACTTCTCCGATACAATCTGCTGTTTCACAAACGCACCTCCTGGCGCACGGGATCGCTCTCCACGACCGCCGGCGTCTGGCTGCTCTGCTGGGTGGGGCCGAACTGCACAATCGAGAGTCGTCGGGCGCCGCACTTTACGCAGGTCTGCACGTCGGCGTTGCGCCGGCATTGGAACTCCGGCCACCGGCGCGGGAATCCCCAGACGTGGCGGCAAGGCGCAATGGGAAGGGGCATCGCTATTTCCCCTCCGGCCTGCGGTACACAGTCGCCTCGCGGCGCGGCCGCGCCCCTGCTTCATTAGGCGCGGTGCGGACCAAGATGTTTTTATGCACGTCCACGGACCAATCCCCTTTCGAGACCCAGCGCCGAAATCCACGCCCGCTGGTGCGGCGTTAACCTGCTGCGGATCGCATCGCGCACCTTGCGAGCATCGATGTCCAAACGCGAACAGACCGTCTGGAAGCTGAAATGCCACTCGACGTGGCGGACGCCATCGAACATCCACCGTGCGGCATCGCCGAACGCGAGGAATGGTTCCGATCCGGGCCAAGCGACCGGTTGAGGAGCACGCCGTGGCCTCGCCTTCGAGGCGGCCTTTTTGGGCGCCGGGAACGGCCTCTTCCACGCCCACAGATCGGTGAGCGCCTGCCGGAGCATGGCGCAGTCCAGCGCCACCTGTTCGTAGTCCCTACGCATGGATGACCTTCCAGTGGCGCGGGCCGGCGAACCGGCCCGCGCGTAGGCTGAGTTGCTACCGTGTCGCCACCGCCGCAAAGACGCTGATGCCGGTCCCCTGCTCGATGCGCTGGCGGAACTCGCGGAGCGCGCTCTCGATATAGCGGCGCGGCCGCACAATCTCGCAGGAGAACTCTTCATCTGTCGCCTCTACTCCGCGTCGGCGGGCTCGTTGATGGCGGTCGTCTTGAGGAACTTCTCGCACATCTTGTGGAAGGTCATCATGCGCTGCGCCTCTTCGGATGTCAGCTTGCGGACCAGGTCGAAAGCCGCCGTTCCGTATTCCTGGCCCTGCGTGTTCTTCTGGTTGCTGACCGTGATGCTGATCAGCGCTTTCGGGTATGGGAAGCGGGCCGCCACGAAGTTGAAAAACTTGCGCGCGGCGACGAGGCTGGTGGGCGGAATGGAGAGAATCTCCGGCATCAGGGAGTCGCCCCGCAGAATGAAGAGTTGCTTCGTTTCCTTGCAGGCCTGCCCCTTGCCCTGCCTTCCATCGGGGGTGGTCGCACTCTCGAAAGCCGCCAGGGGACACCCGGGAATCGAGACCTTCCCCGTCGAGAGGTCCACCAGCGGCGTGCAGCGCCCGCCAGGGTCGCCGCGACCCGTAATGCAGTCCTTGGAGGAGCAATCGGGAGGCCGGTTGCCCTGGTCCTTGGACTTGTAATAAGTGCGCACGTGGCGGATGTAAACGACCACGCCGACGATACGTTCCGCCAGCGTGGTTCCCTTTGCCGTGGGCGTCTTGAACGCCCCCGGCGCAATTGTGATGCGCGGAATATCCAACTCCGACATGCCGCCGTTGTCGGCGTTCATGGCGACGGCTTCGGCGACCTCATCGATT
>JBEKPK010000402.1:0-4780 GCA_049520795.1 Bryobacteraceae bacterium | reverse complement strand
ACCGTATCGCCGACACGCGCCGCGGCCGGCCCGCCCCGCCGGTAGGCCACCCCCGACAGATTGAATTCGCCGTGCAGCCTGCCATGCATCTTCATCGCGCGAGGATCGATGTCCATGGCGATATCCACCACGGCCTCGTTCGGTTTGGAGTAAAACCAAGATAGTTGCATCCCGGCCGCGATGTTTCCGAGGACGCCGCTCGCCGCGCGTGTCTCGAGCGCCCGTTGCGCCGGCTTGAGTTCGCGCGCCAGCAACTGGCCCGCTGTGCAATAGCTGTCGCGGGCGTTCACATCGAGGCCGCTTCGATCCACCTTCACCTTGAGCTTGTGGCAAGGCTTATCCGCTGCATCCGCCGAGGGCGTGTATCCCAGCAAATAAGTGTCGCTCTGTTCCGCCGACACGCTGCCCAGGTAAGAAGCCAGGTCGTAGTCGCCCGGAGGAGTATACTTGCCGCCGGTGCCTATGGCCAGATCGCGGACGAGATCTGTAGTATCCGGCCTCTGGAGAAAACTGAGGGCCCGGGGGTTATCGCTGACAAAGGAATACACCGAGACGTTGGCTGCGTTACAGTCGTCGGCCAGCGCCAACCACGGATCTTGGGTGGGCGCCGATCTGTAATAAGCGTCTCGAGGACGGCGCAGTTCCGCACGAAGGCCGCCAAAGCTGGCGCTGAACAGGATCATGGCCTTTCGTCCGCGGACCGGGGCCAGGGCTTCCGCCACGCCGCCGATCCTATCGGCGAAGGGATTTTCGAGCGGCATCCTGCCTTTGAGCGGAGAATCCGTGGATACCTGCATGGTACGCAACGCCGCCTTGATCCTCCCCGCATCCGCGGTGAAACCCTGCTGCAACCGCATCTGATTAGTCAACACTCGGGAGAAGACAGCCATGTAAAGGTCCGGAGCGGCATAGCGGTCGACAAACTGCAGCACATCCTCCCGTAACTCGGGCCACTCGCTATCGAAGACCAGAGCGATGAAGTGTTTGCTGGAATGCCCCGGGATTTCAGCGCTCTCGATCGAGAAGCTGGTGATCTTCTGCTCCTTCCCGTCCTCGAAGATCTTGAAATCCCGACGCGTAAGGTCTCGCTGTGGGTCGCCATTCTTGTCGACTACGACGGCATCCACCAGCACCTCCTGCGTACCCGCGCGAAATGTGGCCTCCATGCCACCCGAGCCGGAAGCAGCCGGCGTCTGCGCCAGCAGCATCGTTGGTCCGCCGCCAGACAGCGCGGCAACGAGAAGAACGGAGGCGACCCAAACAGCCGGACGCAGATACAAGCGACGGCGATAAGTCCTCATAAGACTCCTTACGCTAGAGGCGCTGAAACAACCCGCCCATCTGTCAGCGTGACGGAAAGCGCGTCCCTCGAACGACACCTCGACAGCCAGTCCTTCAGTTCTCTCCGTCAAGCTGTTCATGCCTTCTCTCCGGCTCCTCACCGTCCCCCTTCCTCCACCCTCACCTTCGCCAGCGGCCCGCTCATTCGCAGTTCTCCGGCGCCGCTGGTTAGCAGGACTACCAGGCGGCCATTGTCCTGCGTGGCGCCGCGGCCGGTGTAGTTATCGTCGTCGGTGCGGACGGCGAGCGAGGTGAGGCGCAGGCGCGGGCGGACTGGCGCCATTCCATAGCGTAGTCGCCGGAGACGGCCTGGCAGAGGGCATTGGCGCCGAGGTCGATGCCCGCGCCCGAACGATGATCCCGCGAAGGCCAGAGAATCGATCTGCGACGCCTCGGCAGCCAGTGCTCCAGATCCCCCCGTCAAAGTACTCATGCCATCTCTCCAAGAAGAGCCTTGGCGCCTGCGCCGGCAGCCGAGACAGCCTGGAAGCCCGCTCTATGCGATTCCGCCGCGCAGCAGCGATGCGGCTGTCGGCGCGGCCGTTCCGGCCGGCCCGGGCTTGCCGTTGGGCTCCTCTTCCCGGGGGCCTTCTCCCGGCGCCAGGAACAGATTGGCATCGATGCCGTGCTGGCGGGTGTACAGCTCGTAGTAGCGGCCGCGGTCCGCATAGAGCGATTCGTGCGTGCCGCGCTCCACCACCCGCCCTTCCTCCACCACCAGAATCTGGTCCGCCCGCCTGATGGTGGAGAGCCGGTGGGCGATGACGAACGTGGTGCGCCCTTTCATCAGGTACGCCAGGCCTTCCTGGATGGCGGCCTCCGATTCCGAATCCAGGCTGGAGGTGGCTTCGTCCAGGATCAGGATGCGCGGGTCCGCCAGAATGGCGCGGGCGATCGACACGCGCTGCCGCTGTCCGCCGGAAAGCTTGACGCCGCGCTCTCCCACGATGGTGTCGTACTGTTTCTCGAGCCGTTCCGCGAATTCATCCACGCGCGCGATGCGGCAGGCCCGCAAAATGTCCTCTTCGGCGGCCCGCGGCCGCGCGAAGGCCACGTTTTCGCGAATCGACCCATCGAACAGGAAGGTGTCCTGCAACACTACGCCGAGCTGCGTCCGATAGGCGTCCAGCCGCAGCGTCGCCAGATCGGCGCCGTCCACGCGGATGACGCCCTCGGTGGGTTCGTGGAACGCGGCGATCAGGCTGATGATGGTGGATTTCCCGGAGCCCGACGGCCCCACCAGCGCGGTCACGGTTCCCGGCTGCGAATCGAAGCTCACTTCGTGCAGCACCGGCTTGCCGGGCTCGTAGGCGAACGTGACGCCCTCGAAGGAGACATAGCCTTGGATAGTGCCCGCCGCCTGCGTGCGCCGAGGGTCTTCGTCCTCGGGCTTCTCGCGCAGTACCTCCTGTGTGCGGTCCAACCCGGCCAGCGCCTCGGTGATCTGGGTGCCGATTCCCACCATCTGGAACACCGGCGCCACCAGGAATGCCAGGACCCCGGTGAACATCCAGAAGCCGCCCAGCGTCAGCGCGCCGGCCATGATCTGGCGCGCGCCGACGTACATCACCGAGGCCCCCACCACGCCCATCAGGACGGTGGCGGAAAGAGTCAAGACCGAGATGGAAGTCAGGGTGCGCATCACGTTTTGCAGCAGGCGCTCCACCCCGCCCGAAAACACGCGCGCCTCGGCGGCTTCGGCGTGGTACCCTTTCACCACCCGCACGCCCGCCAGAGATTCCGTGAGCCGCCCGGTGACTTCGGCGTTGATCTTTCCGCGCTCGCGGAAGATGGGCCGGATGCGCCCGAACGCCTTGATAAGCACGAGGGCGAAAACGGAGATGGACGCCAGCGCGATCGCCGTCAGCAGAGGGCTGGTCCACAGCAACACCCCGAGCGAGAGCAGCGCCAGCAGAACGCCGCCCGCGAAATCCACCAGCCCGGTGCCCAGCAGGTTGCGCACGCCTTCCACGTCGGTCATGATGCGCGAAACCAGCATGCCGCTCTTGTTGGCGTCGTAGTAGGCCACCGGCAGGCGGCCGATGTGCTCCTGCACTTTGCGCCGCAGCTCCCCGATCAACCGTTGCGCCTCCTTGGACAGCAAATGGGTGAGCGCGAACGAGGTCACGCCCTGGATGCAGGTGGCCGCCAGCACCACCAGAACCAGCGGCCCCAGCAGCCTGGCCTGATGCTTCAAGATGACTCTGTCTATCAGCGGCCGCGTGGAGAGCGGCAGAGCCAGGCTGGCCACCCTGTTGACGATCATGAGCAGGAAGCCGAGCGCCAGCAGTCCGCGCCGCGGCCGCACGAGCTCCTTGATCAGAGGCCACGCGCTGCGCCAATGATCGGATGCTTTCCCCTTCGGTTTGGGAGGCGACACTAGCTACAGGTTACAACGAGCGGCAAGCATAAGGCGGCATCCGGGTTTTCCACAGCCTGTAGACAATCTCCGCTGCGTTAACGAAGTTTCATCGAATTGCCGGATTGACTTGGTCTATAATGCGTCAAGGATGAATAGAGACCTCAGGACGCCATTGTCCTGGGGGGCGAACGAGGAGAGAACAACATGAAGACATTGAAACTGGCGCTTCCGGCGGCCATACTCGCGGCCGGCTTCCTGATTTGCGGCACGGCCTCTTACGGTAAGCAGGAATATGCCAAGAAAGAGAAAAAGGCCTGCACGTACTGCCACGTGGCGGCCGGCAAGAAAGATTTGAACGATACCGGCAAGTGCTACCTGGCGGGCAAGTATTCCCTGGAGAAGTGCCCCGTCCCGGCCGAAAAGAAAGCGAATTAGCCTGCGAGCCGGCCGCTCCCGGCCGGCGGGTTCGTTTCCCGCAATTCCTTCCGATACCAGACCGCCGGCGGTGAGTCCGCCGGCGCCACCCTCAGGACGAGTACCGTATCTTCCACTTGTCGATCTCGGCGGCGAGCGCCGGTCGGATGCTGTTGTACTGGTCGTCCGCGTAGCCGTTGGTATTCTCGTGCGGATCGGCTTGCAGGTCATAGAATTCGTTCGGCCCCTGGCCGCCGTTGCGCAGCGCCAGCTTGTAGCGCGAATCGCGCACCATATCGGTGTTCTGGAGATGGCTGAAAACCACGTTGCGCCAGGGCTGTGTTTTGGGAAGAGGCTTGCCCATGGCCAGCGGCAGGCAACTGCGCCCGGAGAGGTTGCCGCCGGGGAGCGAAGCGGCGGTCAGCTCGGCGATGGCGGGCAGCAGATCCACGGAACTCACCGATTCGGTGCGGGTGGTCTGCGGCGGCACGCGCGCCGGCCACCGCCAGATCATGGGGGTGGCGATGGCTTCCTCGTACATGTTCGGCGGGTTGGATGAATCGCCCGAACCCCACAGCCCGTGCCGGCTGAGCAGGCTTCCGCCGGGCGAAGTGAACACCACCAGGGTATTGTCCAGCAAGCTCTTCCCGGCCAGCTTGGAGG
>JBEKPK010000401.1:0-4785 GCA_049520795.1 Bryobacteraceae bacterium | reverse complement strand
CCGGCCGTTCACTTTGACCGAAGCCAGGCTCAGGGCCAGCTCGCTGCGGCCGGTGAACGTGCCGGACTCCTTGGCGTTCACCAGCTTCACCACCACGTCGGCCCCGCGCGGTATGGCCGGCGAGCCATTCACCGTCACCGCATCGTCCAGGCTGGCCGCGAACGTCTGGCCCACGTGGTTTACCGACGAATCGACGCCGTCGATCATGCGCACCACCAGGTTGGTTCCGGCCGGCAGTTCCATCGAAGCAGCCGGCGTGGCGGCCGGCGAATCCGGCGTCACCACGCTGCCGTCGCGCCGCCGCAGCACGGGCCGGTCGTCGTCGGATGTGGTGGCGGCCGAAGCGGGCGTCGAGGCAGTGGAATCGCTCCGCCGCAGCGTTGGCCGGTCGTCGTCGGAGGTGGTGGCGGCCGGACTCGAACTGCTGCCGTCGCTCCGCCGCAGCGTCGGCCGGTCGTCGGATGACGTGGCGGCCGGACTAGAACTGCGTAGCGTTGGCCGGCCGTCGCCCGCGTCCTGACTCGGATCGGGCGTCAGGGTGGTGGCGTCACTCCGCCGCAGCGTCGGCCGGTCGTCGTCGGAGGAGTCGGGCCTGAGGATCGTCGTGTCGCTCCGGCGCAATGTGGGCCGGCCGTCGTCAGCCGGCCTCGAAGCCGGCGCCGCGCCATCGCTGCTGAACTCGATGCGGGTGATATCGGAAACGTTCACCGTTTGAATCCGGTCTCCGGTGTCTACCTTTACCTCCCGCGCGGTACCGCCCAGGTACGTCCCCGTGATCACGCGGCCGCTCCTGAGCGTGATAGTGTCCGCAAAACCGGCTGTGGCCACGGCCAGCGCAATAGCAAGACGCAGTAGTCGCATCACTCGTCCTCCAGGCTCTTCTATCCTGGATTGTACGACGCGTGCAAGCGCGGGTTCGTATACGGCGGGCTGACGGGGCCCAAAAAGCACCTGAGACCCATGGTGGGGCAGGCGGTTCCGCCTGCCCACTGCTCGGTTTTTCATGAAATCTCGCGGGCCGAAGGCCCATCCCAACAGACTCCCACCTCCGGCTGGCCCGGAGCCGACAGCTCGCGGCGTAGCCTGTGATTTTGGGCAAATTGCCCAAGAATTTGTCTGTAAACAAAGGACTTAGCCGCTGATTTTGGGGCACCTTTGGGCATTTTGCCCAAAAATCGAGCGTTCCTCCAACCGGCCGCTACTCCCCGCCCGACGCCCGCGCGCCCGCGGTAATCTCCTGGACCACGGACTTGCCTCGCTCGTAGGCGAGCTGGAAGGCTTCCTCGCGCTCCTGGCGCGTGTACGGCGCGCCCGCGTGATACAGGCGCTCCAGGCCCTTCCCGATGGCGAAGGTGGCGGCGTAGGCGATGGCCCCTTTGGGAATGAGCCCCCCGCCGAACGGGATCTTCCCGGCCAGTTCGCGCGCAATCGCCCGCCACCCGAAGGCCCCCGCCGCAATGGCCAGAATCTCCGCCTTCTGCTTGCCGAACCCCGCCTCTTTGCCGCAGGCCGCGGCTATCAGGAACGCCATGCGCACCTGGTTGGCCGTCATGAATGTGGTGTCGGAGGCGAATTCGCCGAAGGCCCAGGGCAGCTCCATCAGGCTCGGAATCACGTCGGGCAGCGCCGTCGCCAGGGCGAAGAACGCGTTCTCGCGCGCCACCGAGTGAATCAGGCCATCCACCACCGGCTTGCGAAATGCCGGGTACTGCCGCGCCAGCGAAACGGCGATGTCGTCGTTGCCTTCCACAATCTCCCGTACCGTGCGCTCGGGATCGACCGCGCAGAACGTGTAGGTTCCCTTGGGACCCTCGATCCCGTCCTGGTACAGCACCAGATCGACATGGTCGGGAGCTTGCGCGTCACCCGCGCGGTGTACATGTTGAATCAACTCCATGCGCGTCTTCCGCCCAACGCCCGCCGGAATCAGGAAATCCTCCATCTCGGCGTACTGGCGGCCGCCCATGGCCACCAGGCCGAAGCTGATCGACCGGCCCGCCAGCCGGCGAACCTCGTCGGGATTCAGAAGAGAAAAAGCGGTGCGAGCTTGTTTTATGGCTTTCAGCATAAGATCACTCGGGCCGCTCGGCGCCCCGCAGGCGGAACATGACGCGCAACCCCTTTCGCCATTCTACCGCCAGGCCGATTCGCTCCACCTCCACGGCCGGCGAGAAATAGCCAAGCAGGATCTCCGTGGCGGGATGAAATTCGAGCGAAGGCGAAACCAGAAGCAGGCGCGGCGGCAGGGGTCGCAACTCGATCCCCGGGAAGTATCCCGCCGGCGAAAACTCGCCCCGGTCCAGGTGCCACTTCACGTGAATCCAGTAGTCCAGCGCTTGCAGCGGCAGGTGCAGATCCGCCGATGCCTTGAGCTCGATGACCGTCAGGCGCCCGGCGCGGTCCACCGCCAGCAGATCGATGATGCCGCGCTCGCCGCCCGCCAGCACGGGCGTTTGGCCGTAGACGGGCTCGCGCAGGAGCGAGGCGTCGAGGGTCTCGATTTCGCGGCGCGCCTGGGATTCCAGCCATGCCTCGGGGGCCTGGCGGTAGAGCGGATGCTCGCGGTCGGCGGCATCCGGCGTTCGCGCGCGGTCCAGTTCCTCCACCAGCCGTTCGACCTGGGCGGCGTGGTGTTCCCGCGCGGTCCGCCGTTGGCGCAGTCCGAAGCGCAGCTCGTTGCCGCATATCTCGGCGAACTCGACGCCCCGCACGCGCAGGCTGGCGCGGCCGTCGTGCTTGGGAATGCACTCCACTCCCGGCAGCGAAAGAATGCGCTCGAGACCCGCCGGCTTTCCGAAGTCGCCGTGCGTCTTCGATGGCTCCAGGCGCGTATCCAGGTTGCCGTAATCCCGAGGGTCCGCGCGCTCGACGAAATCCTGCTCGGTGTAGGTGAAGATTTCAAAGCGCGCCGCGCCGGCGTCCAGGCACAACACCCGCAGCGCCACGGCGCGCTCGCGGCCCGAGGGAACGTAAACCGCCAGACCCTCCACGGTTACGCGGCGCTCGCGCGTTCTCAAGTGCGAGAGCCAGATCAGGCCGAAGGAAAGCGCCGCCGCCGCGTCGCCGCCGGGCGGGCAGGCGATGGCCGCCCAGCCGTGCTGCCCGTGACGAAGGAACGCCCGCGGGAAGGCCGGCGAAAGGCTGTATTCCAGGTTCGCTTCGGTGCTGACTTCCACCAGCGTCCATTCCGGGAACTGCCGGCGGAGGAAGAGCCGGAAGCGTTCGCGGAATACCAGGCGTACGCTGCGCCGGCCGGCGTCGGCCCCGGCGCGCCGGGCCAGGTCCACCAGCGCAAGCTGCCCTTCGCGGCGGCCGAAACGCTCGACGAGAAGCTCCACGCGGCCGCCGCCGGCCTTCTGTACGGCCACGATGCGCCGCGCGATGTTGCGCTCCCGGTCCCAGGCCTGGAGAGTGAGCCGCGATCCGCGCATTTCCAGGGTGAAGTTCTCCGCCGCCAGCGCCAGCAATTCCTCGCCCGGTTCGAACAGGGCGGGTTGGCGGGCATCTTTCAGGAATTCTTCGATGGTGGCGCGGATCTGCTCCGGACCTTGGGGTGCGCTCGGCCGGGGTGATGGCATCGAAGGCCGATTTTAGCGCCTGGCGGGGCGGACTTTGCGGTTATTGTGGGGCAGGCGCTTCCGCCTGCCAACCCGAGCGAAAGCTCGGGCGGCACTGGATTCCCGCCTCGCTAGTGTGCCATTCTGAACGGTCAGATGGATATCATCACCGGCAACATCGGATGGATTGAAGTAATCTGCGGGCCCATGTTTTCGGGCAAGAGCGAGGAGCTGATCCGGCGCCTGCGAAGGGCCATGATCGCCCGCAAACGCGTCGAGGTTTTCAAACCGTCCATCGACGACCGCTACTCCAACGATGAAATCGTCTCCCACGGCGATCTGCGCATGCATTCGCAGGTGGTGGCCAAAGCCGAAGAGATCCTCGATCTCCTCGACTGGCGCTCGGAGGTGGTGGGCATCGACGAGGCCAATTTCATGGGACCGGCGCTGGTGGAGGTGGCGCAGCGCCTGGCCGATAGCGGCAAACAAGTCATCATCGGCGGCCTGGATACCGATTACATGGGCCGCCCGTTCGCCCCCATTCCGGACCTTCTGGCGCATGCCGAATCCATTACCAAAACCCTCGCCATCTGCGTGCGCTGCGGCAATCCCGCCAAGCACACCCAGCGCCTGCGCGGCTCCGACGACCTGATCGTGGTGGGCGCGGCCGACATGTACGAAGCCCGCTGCCGGCGCTGTTTCGAGCCCGGCATTCCCAAGCAGATCGAGATGGATTTCGTGAAGGCCAGGCGGCAGGAAAAGGGGTAAGGGCGCCGGTTCTCAACCCCGAAGGGGTGAAAGAAATTAGCCCACGGCGCAAGCCGTGGGACTGGAGTTTCTACATTTTGGCTCGATCACCAGGGAGGTTTGGTGGGGCAGGCGGTTTCGCCTGCCACCCCGCGCTAAACCACGGCCAGCATTCCGCTGAGCGCGCCAAGCCGGCTGAAATTGGGTTGCCCTCGATGTATGCCGTAAACCGCTTGGTCTGCTCCGAACTGCGCAGGTAGTGATCGAAAGACTCGTCCTGCCAGAACGGCTGCCCGGTCCGTCCCAGGATTTGGTTGGCGCTTCGCGCGGTTGATCCTTTCAGCCAGCGCGTCAGTACCGGGAGGGGAACCTGGGGAAGGAGGAGCAGATGAACATGGTTCGGCATCACCACCCACGCACAGAGCTCGTAGAAGCGCCTTTCGTCCTGTCCGATCAGAATGGCCTCAGCCACCAGGTTCGC
>JBEKPK010000400.1:0-4785 GCA_049520795.1 Bryobacteraceae bacterium | reverse complement strand
ATCATGCTCACCGGCGACCTCCTGGGCATGTCCCTTACGACGGACAACGTACGACCCTCCCCGATGCCCAATGCCTGGCGGATCGGCGCGTTGACCATCGCGGGCATTTTCTCGGGAGTCTGTGAACTCGTCTTTTGCGCCGCCGTTTTGGCCATCGGCAAGTTCCGCCTGGGATTTGAAATCGACACGCTCAGAACTCTGGCCTTCGTGGCCATAGTATTCGGCAATCAAGCAACCACCTATACGAATCGGGAACGCCGGCGCATGGGGTCTTCCCGGCCAAGCCTGTGGCTCGTCGGGTCTTCGGTAGTCGATTTGCTAATCGCCTCCACGCTGGCGATTTGCGGAATCGCCACGCCTCCCTTACCCATATTCGTTGTGGGAGGAACGCTCGTGGCGGCCGCGGCCTTTGCCTTCATCCTGGACTTTGCCAAGGTCCCCGTGCTCAATCGCCTCAGGATCGCATAGATTTCGGCTATTGCCCTTGAAGGAACGAGGCCCTGCTCCACTTCGCCCGCCGGCGCGCCCACCCGAATCTTGCAACCCTGGAATGCCTCCGCCGATGGGAGCGCCGCGCCTCAATAGTCGACGCCGAAGCAGTAACTTTCGCTGGAATTCATGGGGCTGACCGCGTATTCGCCCGGATACAGGGCGCGCGCGGGCGTAATTTCGTAAACCGAATCACCGACTTCATTAATGGTCAGCGGCAGCCCCGGCGGAGTTCCACCCATGGTCGGTTGCGTCTGCCGGTAACCCATTCTCGATTCCAGAATGTAGAGTTGGAATTGTCGCGGGTCGGCGCCGGGGTTCAATCGCACGACGAATACGATCCGGTTTCCTTGTCTGACCCGCACCGGCGAGCGCGGGCCTTGAATGCGATAAACGGTTGCTCCCATGCCATACATTCCGCCGCCGCGGGACATCATCCCGATCTCTCTTTCGAGCGGGATGTATCCGGAGGAACCGCGCAGAAATGGCGCGCCAACGATGTCGGGCCCAGTATCGACCCTGGGCGCCGCGGGAGCGGCGGAGGGTGCATCGCCCGAACCGAAGATTATCTCCGCCACGCGGGCGCGCGCATAGTGCTGGATCTCGTCGTCGACCAGGAAGCGAATGTCGTCCGTCGTGCCGCCCAGGAAACTTCCGTTCACGGTGGACCCGTTGCGCAGACGCAGCGTATCCGCCCGGCTCGACATTGCCAGAGCCAACGCCAGTATTGTGAATCGCGTGATCATAACGGCTCCATCAGTTGGGGCGCTCCATTGGTCGGTGCTGACAATAGACGTGCTCGACCCGCGCGGAAAGACATTCGCCTTTTGCTATTTTCCCACCGTTGCCAGCGCGTGGGAAGCGTCGCCAGCCCGCGATTTCCGGCTTCGAACTCTCTCATTCCCTGCTAATGCGGCCCAGCGGTTAATGGCGGATCTGCCCGGCAGGAACGACACGGGGAGCGCTTTTGCCTGGCAGTCAGGTATACTGTTCCTGTTCTTGCTGCGACTGTTGGGAAAGGATGGGGAAGATCATGGATCGTCGTCAATTTCTGAAAACGGGCGCCGCGGGGTTGGCCTTGTCCGCTGCCGGCGGCTATGCGGAGGCATTCGCCGACGCCCCGCCGCTGCGCGTGGGCCTGATCGGCTGCGGATGGTACGGCAAGTCCGACATATTCCGGCTGGTTCAGGTAGCGCCGGTCGAGATCGTCTCGCTCTGCGATGTCGATAAGCAAAACCTCGAGACCGCCGCGCAATGGGCCGTGGAGCGCCAGGCCTCCAAGAAGAAGCCGCGCCTGTTCACGGACTACCGCGAGATGCTGAAGCAAAAGGACCTGGACATGGTCGAAATCGCCACGCCCGATCACTGGCATGCGCTGCCCATGATCGAAGCGGCCAAGGCCGGCTGCGACATGTACGTGCAGAAGCCGATTTCGGTGGACGTGGTGGAAGGGCAGGCCATGCTCGCCGCCGCCCGCAAATACAATCGCGTGGTGCAGATCGGGACCCAGCGGCGCAGCACGCCGCACCTCATCGAGGCGCGCGACATCGTGAAGCAGGGCAAGCTCGGCACGATCGGCCATGTCGAGATCTTCTCCTATGGCGGTGGCCGGGCCGCCAACCCTCAGCCCGCTCCCGTGCCCGACACCCTGGACTGGGATTTCTGGCTTGGACCGGCGCCCATGACGCCCTTCAGCCCGGATATCGAGCGGAATTGGCGCGCCTACATGGCATACGGCAATGGCACCATCGGAGACATGGGCGTGCACATGTTCGACATGGTCCGCTGGTTCATGGACCTGGGCTGGCCCAAGCGCATCTCTTCGTTTGGCGGCATCCGGGTTCTTAAAGGCGGCAAGTCGGACATCTCGGACGACCAGACCTCGATGTTCGAGTTCGACAACCTGACCGTGGTGTGGCGGCACCGCCGCTTCGGCGCGCAGCCGGATCCGGATTACAACTGGGGCGCCATCCTGTACGGCGATCAAGGCACGCTCAAGGCCGGCGTCATGGCGTACGACTTCATCCCCGTTGGCCGAAACGGACAGAAGATCCACAAGGACGTCACCTATGAGCTCGATCAGTACCCCGTGGACAAGACCGAGCCGAGGCTGGAGAAACACGTGGCGCCCGCCATCCGCGGCCACATGAAGGATCTTCTGGCCAACATCGCCACCCGTGGAAAGCCGGTCGCCGACATAGAGCAGGGCTACATTTCGTCGTCCTGCTGCATTTTGGCCAATATGTCGACGCAACTCGGCCGCACTCTCCAGTGGGACGCCCAGAAGGGCGTGGTAGTGGGCGACGAAGAAGCCAACCGGCTCTTGCGTCGGCCGTACCGTAAACCCTGGGTACATCCGGAGGTCAAGACGGTTTAGCGCCCCGCGGCGCAAGAACCGCCCCTTATCCTCTCCCGGCCGATCGTCGGGATCGATCCGTAGAGCGGCCTTCCAGGCTGCCACGTCGCATCCTGGCCGACGTTCTTCGAGGAATGCCGGTAGGAATACCGGCATGGCAGGCGGGACGCCCGCTCTACGGCGCGCTCGATAATGCGCATTGGGCGTGTAGTTGGCGCCCCGGACGGATGGAGAGGACTGCCTGAAGCGTAGGGCCTGCAGCTCCACTCACCACCTCATTTCGGCCGCTCCATTTTGAAGCCGTTTGTCGCCTCGGTATAGTCCGCCGCGTATCCGGCGCGCTGAACAGGGTGAGTTGCCAACAGGTCAAAAAGTCCTTCCCTGAGATACGCCCGGTCGATGTGTACGCCGACGACCTCTCCGATCGTCAGGTACTGGTCGAGCGCCGCGCCGTCAGCCCGATGCAACCGGATAATCCGCACCAGCTTGCATTCAAGCGCCGCCGGGGAGTCTGCGACGCGCGGCGGCATTACAATCCGGCTGGGGGCCGCTGCCAGCTTCGCAAACTCGAATTCATCGACGCCGTGCGGCAGGGTGGCCGACGTCCGGTTCATTTCCTCCGCCAGCGGACGGGTGACAAGATTGCAGACAAACTCGCCGGTCGCTTTGACATTGGCCACCGTGTCCTTCCACCCCGACGAGCTGAACATGACCATTGGCGGCCGGTCGCACACCGCGTTGAAGAAGCTGTAGGGCGCGAGATTAACGCGACCCTCGCTGTCGAGGGTTGAAATCCAGCCGATCGGTCGCGGCGCGACGATCGCCTTGAATGGATCGTGCGGGAGGCTGTGACCCTTCGACGGCTCGTAGAAAAGAAACTCCGGCATGGCGCCATCATAATACGGGCGAAGGCCGGTGCGCCGCTGCCGGGGCCGCCAAATCCAAGCCGGCTTGGCGTGTGGAGGAGGTCCTGAGACGAGTCGCCCTCAGCCGTCTGAGCCCCGCGTGCGCGAGGGGCTCGGGCGTTGTATACTGCCAGTGCGCGCGTCCGAAAAGGCGCGCGCGGAATGCGGGGGATTCCCAATGACCCGACGTCAGATGATTCAAATGGCCGCCGCCGCGCCGCTCGCGGCTCTGGCCGATGCCGCGCCGTCCACCCGGCTTGGGGTGGACCTGTACAGCCTGCGCTCGCAGAACTGGACGCCCTTTCAACTCTTGGACTATTGCGCGGAGCGGAAAGCCAAGGTGGTCCACTTCTCCGAGGTCCGCTTCATCGGCAGCCTGGACCCGGATAATTTGCGCCAGGTGCGGGCGCACGCGGAAAAAGTGGGCATCGAAGTGGAGATCGGAATGATGTCCATCTGCCCGACCTCGAAAATGTTCCAGGCCAGCGCTGGCACGGCCGAGGAACAGTTGACCCGCATGATCGGCTCGGCCGTCACGGTGGGCTCGAAGATCGTCCGGTGCGTGCTCGGCAGTTCGGCGGACCGGCTGCCCGGGCCCATCGAAATGCACATCGAGAACGCCGCCAAGGTGTTGCGCAACGTGCGTTCCAAGGCGGTCGATTCCAACATCAAAATCGCCATTGAGAACCACGCCGGCGATATGCAGGGGCCTGAGCTGAAGAGCCTGATCGAGCTGGCGGGCAAGGATTTCGTGGGGGCCTGCATCGATTCAGGCAATCCCTTGTGGACCCTGGAGGACCCGCACGTGACGCTCGAAACGCTGGCCCCGTACGCGCTCACCAGCCACCTGCGCGACAGCGCCGTGTGGCGCGTTCCGGAGGGCGCGGCGGTTTCCTGGGTGCGCATGGGCGAGGGCAACGTGGATATTGACGGCTTCGTTCGCAAGTACGCCGCCATGTGCCCCGGCCGCGCGCTATCGATCGAATCGATCGTCATGGGCCCGCGCACGTACGCCTTCCACGACCCGAAATTCTG
>JBEKPK010000399.1:0-4798 GCA_049520795.1 Bryobacteraceae bacterium | reverse complement strand
CCGGCAGTTTCTCCGCCACCGCCGCGGCGCATTCGCGATCCGCCCGCGTAATGAGCACGTTGGCCGAGTGCTCCAGCAGGCTTTCGGCAATGGCCACCACCTGCTCCGGAGTCTTGCCCTGCGCGAAGATCACCTCCGGCATGCCGTGACGCAGCGCCCGATGGTGGTCCACTTTGGCGAAGCCCAGATCTTCGAACGGCAAGTGCCGCATGCGGTCCACAGCCGCGTCCACTTCCACCGCGCCGCTTCGCACCTGCTCCAACAAAGCCCGGAGTTGCTCCTGATCCATGACGATAAGAATAACAACTCCCGTGTGCGCCGCGCTTCCTCCCGTGATCCGTCCGCAAGCTCCATTCACCGGAGACGCTGGGACGCGGAGAGATCGCTGAGAACGTAAGAATTTCAGAATGAAATTCAAAGAATTGAGGCCGCAAATCAAATGATTCTCCGCGCCCGCTCCGCGTCGCGGCGGTTCCGCGGTGACCCATTCCGCGCTACAAAGGGGTCAGTGCCCCGCGCAAACTCGAGAGCGCAAAAGTACTAAGGAGATTTTTGTGGAGTTCTGGACCTTTTAGTCTATTGAAGCGTCCAGGTTCGAATCGAGAAAATGAGATCAGGCATGAGTTCAGTCCAGCACGATATCAGCGCCAACCTCGCGACCGCGCTCGACCGCCGCGGGAACAGCCGTTTTCCGGTTCGGGAAGAGGTCCGGTACCGAATGCTCAACGCCAAGTCGCTGAGTGTCACCGGCGTCGGCAAGACATTGAACATCAGCAGCGGAGGGATTCTCTTCACCACCGAAGAGAAGCTGCCGATGGGCAAGCTGGTCGAAGTCGCGGTGAACTGGCCGGCGAGGCTGGGAGGGTCCTGTCCGCTCCGGTTCGTCGCGGTGGGCCGGGTGGTGCGCGCGGAGGCCGACAAAGCCGCCGTGCGCATCGAACGCTACGAGTTCAAAACCCGCCGCGTCTCGGCGTGACCGGCTTTCATCAAAGCCCCGCGATTGACCCGCGGCGCGGGCCCGCGTTTCAGCCACGATGCCTCCCAATTCCTGGATTACGCGGCCGCTTGGAAGAAGGTGAAAGCCGATAGCGGAAATCGGACTTGCCCCGACGCCGGGGGCACGGCTATACTGGCATTTCGCTGAGTTGTTTATGACGGCGAGAGACGATATCGATCCATTAGCGCCCCAGCGCGAAGCCGCTTTCTTTTACGGTCTCTTCCTGCGGGGGCATGACGTGGAAACCCTGCGCCAGGACATCGACGTTCCCGGCGCCATGCTCGAAAAGTGGATGAAAGCCCACGATTTCGAAGCTCCATTCCGCGAGAACCTGCAGCGAGTCTACACTTACAGGAAACAGGTGCTGGCGATTTTCGACGGCCTGGTATCCAACGAGCAGATGCAGCCGCGTTTCGTGCAGTAGGCTATCGGCGCTTGCTCGCGCCCGCCGGTATTACTTTTTTGGCGCCTCCGGAGTCTGAACGGCCTGGGCCTTCTGGCGCTCGAGTTCTCCGATCTTGAACGTTACGCCCGCGCCATTCCACACCAGCATGAGACCATGGGAAACAGGTCGCAGACGGGCACGCCGACGCTGCCTCCCGGCGACGGGTAAAAGGTAACCGGAGCGGAAAGGAGCCCGATCTCCGGCCCGATCTTGAGTTCGGATACCGAGCCGGTCTCCAGCCGTACCGTGAGTTCCGTGGATAGTCCCGGCGCGACGCTTATCTTCTCGGAGCGGGCAACCTGGAAGCCCGGGGCGAACGCGGTCAAACTGTACGTTCCGGGCGGCAGATTCGCGAAGGCATACTTGCCATCCTCGCCGCTAACCGTCCTTTGGGTACTCCCGCCGGCCTCTTTCAGCAGGAGAATTGCGTTGGGAACGGCGGCGCCGCTAAGGTTCTGAACAATGCCTTGAATACCGCCCACACCGCTCTGCGCAGTGGCCAGCGGCGCAGTGAATACAAGAACCAGGATGGCGCCCGCAAGCGCGGTTCGAGAATACCCCCGGTTCCCAAAGCGCATCGTTTTGTCTCCTATGCAGGGTATAGCACGTCCGGAAGAGGCACGCAATCCGCGCCGATGCGGGGCCAAGCCCGCGGGCTTGCCCCCACGAGGGATCAAACCACCAGAATCCGGTGGTCCGGGCACTCCAGTTCGATGGATTCGTGAATCCGCTCGATCAGGTCGAGACCGTGCCTGGCGAGGAACGGCAAGATGGAGTAAAGGCGCTCTTGCAGATGGCGTTCCGGATAGACCATGCCGCAAAGCGAGGCGGCCTGCCGCGCGGCGCGGGCGTCTCGCGCCAGCGCCTCACGGCCCGCCTTGCGCTCGATCTTCCCAAGCTGGTAGCGGATCTTACCGGCGCCGCGGTCGAGCGCCCGGATTAGGGTGGGATCGAATCCCGCCATCGCGGCTCGCAGGCTTTCGAGCGCGGTTTCCACGGCCGCCTGTGTGTCGCGTATGGCGCCGGCCATGGCCGGCGGCACAAGCCTGGCGGCCATGCGCTGGCGCAAGGCTTCCTCGCCGTGAAAGAAATCCGCGAGGCCCAGCCCGAAGCGGTCCATGGTCTTTTGGCTGCGCTGGTCCACGATGGTGAAGCCGCTCCGCGGCACGGCCACCGGCATCCGGCCCAGCACGGCGTCGTACAGCACGGAGGACTGCGCCAGGTAGGCGATTTCCGCCGCCCCGCCAATGTAGGCCACCGTGGGCAGCATGGAATCCTGCACCACGGGCCGCAGCAGCGCGTTGGGAGAGAGGCCGGCGGCCCGGTCCATCAACTCCTGCCCCGTGAAACGCCGCCCATTCAGAGAATAGCCGCTGCCAGTCCGCCGCAGCGTCAGCCGCTTGCCATCCTCCAGGAGGAAGAAGAACGAGGTGTGCTCCTCCATGTGCACCTGGGCGTGGTACCCGGCGGCTTCCAACTCCCGGCCGCGTTCGCGCACGCGGGCGGAAAGCTCCGGCGCCGCCTCTACCGCCTTGCGGATGGCCGGCGCCGCAAGTTCCCGGAACTGCGGGAGCATGGGGTCCACCTGAAGGATGTCGAAGCGTTCGAGCAGGCGCCGCAACAGGTCGGAGAAGGCCGCCCCCATGGTGGCGCCCGGACGGTACGCTTCTTCCACCAGGGCCACCACCTCATCCCGGAATGGCAGCCCTTCCATGGCGGCCCGCAACTCGGAGACGGGCGGCGCACAGAGCGCCACCCCGCCCACCGGTTGTGCGCCGGCCGATCGAATGGTCTCTACCTTGGCGGGGCGGTAGTCCGCGTTGCAGACCCACGCGTGATTGACCTCGGCGAAGTCGTGATCCTCGGTAGCCAGCCAGAAGACCGGCGCGGCGGGCAGCCCGCTGGCCGTCAGCCAGGCGGCCAGCCTGGCCGCGTGGAGAGCCTTGTACACCGTGTAAGACGGCCCGCCGAACAGCCCCACCTGCTGCCCCGTCACCACGGCCACCGTGTCCGGGCTCGCGAGGCGCTCGAGCGCCGGGCTGGGCGGATTTTGCACGCGCAGCGCCGCAATCAGCGCCGCCCGGCGTTCGGCGGGCATCCGGATTTCCGCCGCGGCCGCGCGAAATGATTCCAGGTCGCGCAATGGATGCCGGTAGAACGCGGCGCAGCGTTCCGAATTGTAGAATACGTCAGCGGCGAGGCGAGTCGTGTTGGGCAGGTCGGTCTGGCGGACACAACTACAATGCATGTCGATGGATCAGATTAGCAGATGATTGCCCGCGCGTAACGGATTCCTCAGCCGGAAGGCAGATACCGGGAAATGTCGTTATAAACCGCCAGCGCCACTATCAGCATGATAAACACGAAGCCGGCCTTGAGCACGGCCTCTTTCACGCTCAGACTCATGTCGCGCTGCATGGTCATTTCGATGAGCAGCATGACAATCACGCCGCCATCGAGAATCGGGATGGGCAGCAGGTTGAAAATGGCCAGTTGCAGGCTCACCATCGACATCAGCCCCAGGAACACGGAGGGACCCTCGCGGGCCGCCGCGCCCGAAATCTCGATCATGCCGATGGGGCCGGTGATGTTCTTGGCCGACATGCGGCGCTCGACGACGCCCTTGAGAAACTGAACCAGCGTGGTGGCGCCCTTGGCGTTTTCGCGCAGAGATTCGTCGAGCGCCGCGGAAAACGAGAGCCGGGTATCCACAAAATGATACTTCAGCCCCGGGCCCACGCCGATCATCCAGCGTGCGGGACCATCCTTCTTGTCGAAAACCGGCCGCACTTCCACCGTCTGTTTGAGGCCCTTCCGCTCGTATTCGACGACCACCGGGTTCCCGCCGCTGTTGCGCGTGATTTCCTGCAGCTTGATGGTGGTATTGATGGGCTGCCCGTTCACGGCCACAATCACGTCGCCGGGTTTGAGCCCGGCCTTTTCGGCCGGCATCCCGGCTTCCACGCTGCGCAACTCGACTTCGCCGCGCTTGTCCCACCCGGCGGAGCCCACACCCGACCGGTCGCTGAGCGTCGGCGTCACCGAGAGTTCCAGAGTGCGGCCCTCCCTCTCCACGGTGACCTGGAGCGGCCGGTACGCTCCCGAATCTTCGGCCAGCGAAACGTCCTCCCAGGTGGGGGCCGGTTTGCCATCCAGTTTCACGATCCGGTCGCCGGGCCGGACGCCCGCTTTTTCCGCTGGCGAATCGGGCAGCACGCCGCCGATCACCGGGTCCAGGTCGGCCGGCGACAGCTTCTGATAGTGCACCATGTACAGGCCGGTCAGCAGACCCACCGCCAGGGTGATGTTCATGAAGGGGCCCGCGAAGGCGATCAGCAGTCGCTGCCAGCGCGGCT
>JBEKPK010000398.1:0-4828 GCA_049520795.1 Bryobacteraceae bacterium | reverse complement strand
GGGCGCGGGCACGGCGGGCGGCGCCGGCGCCGGCGCCGAGTCCGGCCGCCGTTCCAGCTCGGCCAGCGGCACATCGTCCAGCTTCTGATACTCGAATAGCCGAATGGTCTGAGGGACCTTGTCCTCGGTGACCACGAAATCCTCGGGTCGTAGTCCCTCCACCGGCTTGCCGTTCTTATCGGTGACCGAAACGTCTTCGATCACGAACGCAACCTTGGTACTGAAGTTTGGGACCACGCCATCCTGCCGCGGCGGCGGCTGTTGCGCGCCGGCCAGTGTAAATGCGAGCAGAATGGCGGCGATGTAAGGCAGGCCTCCTGGCCTGCCTCCCCCCGCCGATAGGCAGGCCAAAGAACCTTTTTGTACCCAGGCCATACTTAGAACCTCACCCGCACGGTAGTCTGTAACTTACGCATGCCGTTAGCCGCGCTCGGCAGCCCGAATTGCGAATTGAGGGTAGTCATGTAGCTCCCGTAGGTAACATGGTTGAGAGCGTTGGTGGAATCCACCCGAAAATCCGCGCTCACGCGGTCGCTCACGCGGAAGGTACGCGCCAGCGAGGCGTTGAGCGAAAACTGCGCCGGCCCGGTGATGGAGTCGCGGCCCGCGTTGCCCCACTGCCCCACCCCAGGCGCAGCGACCGCCGCGGGGTTCAGGAACAGGCCCGGCGGCGCGGCGTAGAGCGAAGCCCCAGTGTAATCCGGCCGGATGCTGCCGCTCACGCCCGTGCCGCTCACCACGCTCTGGTAAATGGGAGTCAGCGGCAGGCCGCTGCCGGCGGTAATCGCGCTAAGCACCGTCCAGTCTTTGAACAGGCCGCCCGTCCAGCCGCTCATCAGCGATCCGCCCCGCAGCCCCATGCCGCTGGTATACTGCGCCGAAGCGCTCACCAGGTGGCGCTGGTCGAAAGTGGAGAGGCCCCGCTCGCCGGCGAGGTTGAGCCAGTTTTGCGCGACTACCGCGCTCCCGCCCAGCGCGGCGTCGTCGATGGCCTTCGAGTAAGTGTAACTCACTTGCGCCGTGACGCCGCTGTGCAGGCGCCGCCGCAACTGGAACTGCCCGGACTCTTTCGTCGAGTTACCGTTGGAAGTCAGATAATAATATCCGGCCGGACATAGAGGGCAAGGGTCCGGGGCGCCGGTGGGATAGGTATTCGGCAGAAACTGCTGCTGTCCGCGAGTCCCTTTGATCCCCAGATAGGTCGCGCTCCCCACCAGAGACCCCGGCAGATCGCGCTGGATGCCCACCTGCCAGTTCTGCGAATATCCCACGTGGAAATTCGGATCCACCGCGAAGGTGTTGGTGGTCACGTTGGGCGGCGCCGTAAACCCGCTGGCCAGAGTCAGCGGGTTGGAAGCCGTGTTCTCGACGCTCAGGCTTTTCGAAAGAGGCGATTGCTGCGCCATGCGCGTGGCGATCGACTGATAGATGGAGGTGTCGTAGTAAATGCCGTACCCCGCGCGGACCACTATCGACGACGCGGGCAGTGGACGCCACGAGAGCCCTATGCGCGGCTGGAAGGCGTGCTTATCGGGGTGCACCAGCGAATCGGGATACCGCTGGCCGGTGAGCGGGCCCACCGGGTCGTCGGCCACCACCGGCGCCACGGCGGAAAACTCCGGAGCGATATCGAGGTTCACCAAACGGCCATAACGCTCGGTAATCGGCGAGTTATATTCCCAGCGCAGCCCGGCATTGACCGTGAGGTTCGATCTCCACCGCCAGTCGTCCGCCACATAGCCGTCGTAAGAGGCGGCGCGCAGGTACTTATCGGCGTTGCCGTAGGCGATCGAGCTGGCGTCCGGAATCCCCAGCAGGAAACCGGCGAAATCGGTGCCCGCGGCCGCGCCCGTGAAGGTGAATGTCCCGCGCGGGTCCTGCTCGGAAAGCAGATTGGACTGCTGGCGCCGGAAATCGGCGCCGGTAGTGACGTTGTGCGCGCCATGCGACCAGAAAAGCGAGGCGGAAACGCCCGCCGTCTGATTGCGCGTAAAGGAGCTCTGCGCGTCGTTAAGCGATGCGATGCCGCTTCCGAAGTTGAGCGATGGCGGTCCCCAGTTGGCCGGCGTTTGATCGTTCCCCGCGATGCCCGCCATGCCCGATATGTTCCAGCGGTTGGCGAAGTAAGGCGTCACTCGGCTGGATTGCCGGCTATACTGGCCGCCGAATGTCGCGTAAGCGCGATTGGAAATGCGCCGCATCCAACTCACCGACGTGGTGTATCCCAGGGAATTCGTGCCGTCGAGAAAACCCAGGTAACTCGTGCTATCGGAGCGCACGCTCTGCATGGCGAATTGCCCCGAGACAGAGTTCTTTTGCTTGATGGCTTTGTTGGCGCGCATTTGCAGGCTGTCGGTGTGAGTGGGAGAGACCAGCGGAATCTGGTAGTTATAGCGCGCCCCGCCGGCGAAGTTGGCGGCGGGATATAAACCCATCAGAACCGTCGCCTGCGGGCTAAAGCGGTTAGTCGGAACGGCGTCGTTCGGGAACGGCTCGCCGGTCGCCGGGTCGGTCGCCACCACCGGCCGGCCCTGAGCGTTGAGCGACTGCGAGAAATCGCCGCCGCGCTGGAGGTCCGTGGGAACCAGGCCGGTATAAGTGGAGGCGTTGCGATTGCGGGTCCACTGGTAGTTCAGTGTCACGTTCGGACCGCGCGGCATCACGTGCGGAATGTTGAGCGGCCCGCCCAGTGACAGCAGCCCCGTAGCCTTGGTATAGGCAGGCTTCGCCGTATCCTGGCCGGTGAGCGAAAACGCGCGCGCATCGAGCGAGGAGTCGTCGAAGGTGAGCCCCACGTTTCCGTTGTACTGGGACCGCCGGAACCGGTTATTGCCGAACGCGGCCGACTGCGCAAACGGGGAAGCGGCGCCGTTGTTCACGCTGCCGTTGATCAGAAATCCGTCCGACGGCGCCGGGCTGACTTCGTTGGGCCCGGCCGAAAGGGAATCCGGCGCCAGTTTTGCGGCGTCGGCCGAAGCGTTCAGGTCCGCGCGCTGGAAGCCCGAAGCCGTGTTGGCGGGCTGTGGAGCGGCGGCCTTGGAGGGCTTCTTAGCCGGCGCGGCAGGCGCGGCAGGCGCCGCCAGAGCTTGCGCGGCGGTCGCGGCCGGCGGTGGCGCCACCGCGCCCATCTGCTCCAGCGGCAGCAGCTTCAGTTCCCAATCCGGCGCCGGCGCCTGCGCGGTGACGGCCACCTCCCGCTCCAACGGGGCGAAGCACAGCATCTCGACCCGAACCTTCCACACCCCATCCGGCAGATCGGCGAAAAAATAAGCCCCCTGCTGGTCGGTAATGGCGGTGAACCGCTTATCCGCCTGGGTAGCAGTGACGGTAGCGCCGGGAACCGGCAGCCCGCCGAACTTGACCATCCCATGATGTTCGGAAGCGAAAGCCAGCGAACAAAACGCCACCAAAGCGGCGCAAAGTGGGACAGACCATCGTTTCTTGTGGTCTGTCAGTCCCGACGGGCGCCACAGAGTTGACAGAGTCGAAAAAGCACCCAAAGGGCTTGTCATGAAATGGCGCCTCAAACCGCTCCCTGACGGTCGCGGCTCGTTAAGGGTTTGGCGAGCCGCGACCGTAAGGGAGCGGTCGCGCAGAGCGCCCCTCAATTTCTTCAAGAACTCTCGCGGGCTGGAGCCCCATCCCAACAGATGACGAAAACCGATCGTCTGTCCCACTGAGCGGCAGGTCACCGGCCGGAGAAATGCCGCCACGGATGCCGGCATGGCAGGCCAGAGGCCCGCTCTACGGGAAGCGTCGGGGTGGAATGCTTTTGTATCGCGCACTCAGTTCTCCGTGGGAACCTTCTCGGCCTTATCCACCACAACGTACTCGATGGGCGCTTTGCGCGGATCCAGCTTCAGCCCCAGTTGCTGGATGGAAGTGAAAATGGAAGCCGTGGGAGCGGTCTCCGGCGCCGGCGCCGGCGCGCCGCCCGCGGGACCGGGGCTGCCAATCACCGTCATCTTCATCCCCACCATCTCCTCCGCGGCGGCTTCGAGCGAGATGTCGTACTCGCCTTCGATTCCGGTCATGTCCACCACGGGGCGGTCCATGAAACTGGATAACATGTCGGCCAAACCCGCAAGGGTGCTCCCTCTGGCCTGCAAATGCGTCGCGCCGTTCGAGGTCATGCTGACCATCGCCCCGCCCTTGGCCATGGCCCCGCCCGAGCCGCCGCCGCCCCCGCGTCCGGCCGCGGTGGCAATCCTGCCCGCACCACCGGGAGGAGGCGGCAGCGGGTCGCCTGCTTGGTTGAAGGTAAAGACCGGCGAGGCGTTTTCGTCGTATTTCGTCAGCTTCGGCCCGTTCTTCCCCACCATGATCGCGTACACCGATTGCTCCTTGGTCTCGCGGTGCACCTTCATCTGAAACCGGTCCGCCAACAAAGCTCGCAGCATGGCCGGAATCTGCTCCTTGGCGACGCCGTCGGGCACTTTGGCGACGATGTCGTAGCGTTCCGAATCGAGCCACGAAGGACCCGTGATCTGGTAGCTCTTCACGTCGTACGCCTTCGCCAGGACCTGCTTCAGGCTCACATTGGTGTAGTCCACCTGTCCCGCGTCACCGCCCATCCGTATCATCACCCGGCCGTCGGTTTGCGGCGCCGCCGGCTTGACCGACGCCACCTCAAAAGCCGGCGGCGCCGCCTGGCCGAACAGCCCGCAAGACGCCAAAATGGCTCCCCCAATGCCTGCAGCGATCCTTTTCATCCAATTCGTCTCCCCAAAAAAACTCCGCCGCCGTCCCCCGCAGGCGCAAAACTCCCTCTTCCATATAGACGCCACTGGTATATCAATTATGACGAGAATCCCGGAAAATCGTTCGG
>JBEKPK010000397.1:0-4870 GCA_049520795.1 Bryobacteraceae bacterium | reverse complement strand
GGTGGCATCGAGCGGCGGCTCCGGACCCTCGGAGCGCTGCGGATACACCAGGGCCAGGTATCTCAGTATGGCGTAGATATCGCCGTCTTCGGGCTGGCGGAAGGCAAAGCCCTGGGAGCGGAAATGAATGGAAGCGCCTTGACCGGAGAGGCGCCACGACAGAAAGGCGCAACAGTCTATGGCGCGCTCGAACCAAGCATCGAGCGCGGGCGGGATGTCGCGATCCAGGAACACCTCGACGGTCTGTTCCTGTTCGCGGGCGAACTCGCGCACTTGCAGACTGCCGACGTGAGCGGTGGCTTTCCAATCCACGTGGCGGGCGCTTTCCAGCGCTTCATAGGGCCGGATGCGGTAAAAATCCCGGCCCAACCCGCGGTAGTGCGTTTCGATTTCGCCGGCGATTCCCAGCAGCAGATCGTCAAACCCGGGGCGCGGATCGATGGATGGATAGACGATGGTTTCGCGGCGCAGGGTGACGCGCGCGGATTTCTCCAGGAAACCGAACGGAAACGAGGTCAGGAAGGCGAAGCTGTTTTGGCGGTACGCCCCGCGGCGGGGAAAGCGGACTTCAACCGTCTCTTCGAGGGTGGCGCCCCCGGCGATCAGCGGGAAGTAGATGCCGGACCGAAGCGTGGGGCTGTCGGGGTCGCGGATAGCCTCGACGCGCACGGAAAACGACGGCATGAACCACTTGCGATTGCGCACGAAAAGCTTGCCGGGAACGTAGCGTCCGGCGGGCACATGCTCTGGGACCAGAAAATCGAGCTCCAGGGTAGCCAGAGAGAGGCGGCTGACGAGACCCGAAACCAGCAGGGTGGCGAGCATGGCGGCCTCGATCAGAAACAACAGGTTGTTGGTGGAAACGAGGGCCGCGCATCCCACCACAACGAGAGCGAGCGTGAACAGCAGACCGCCCGGAGTAACCTTGTAGCGGAATCGGCGGACCACGGAGGCGCGAATTTGTCGCCAGCGTTTGCGCACGGACCGCTTTGATTGTAGCGCGGCGAGCGGAGAACTCCTGGCTTCACAACTCCGTGCTTCACAACTCCGTGGTTTCCGTCCGTAGAGCGGGCCTCCGGCCTGCCACGCCGGCGTTCTTCCGGCCAACGCGCTTCGGACCGACAAGAATGCCCGCAGGATGCGGGCATGGCAGGCCGGAGGCCCGCTCTACAAAACCAGGGCTGGCCACTGGCTTTCGTCCGCCCGCTCGGATTCTGTGAAACGATAACTGTTTATGGGCCACTTCCCGATTCGCCTCGCGGTCATCGCCGTCTTTTGTCGCGCCATCTTGGCGGCTGACGGGCCTCCCAGGCTGCGGCTTGGGGAGATGCAGGACATCGCCCCCACAGCCTATCGCGTGGAGCTGACCCTCGACCCGGCGGAGAGCGGCTTCAACGGATCCATCGCGATCCAGGTGACGGTGGGGAAGCCCGCCAAGACGATCTGGCTCAACGCCAATCGGATCGCGGTCCGCTCGGCTTCGGTGACCGCCCGCGGGAAGCTCTGGCAGGCCAGGGCCGTGCCCGGCGGCGACGATTTTCTGGGCCTGGAGCTCGATACTCCCGTCCCCGCGGGCCCGGCTGAGATCAAGATCGACTATACGGGGGCCGTCCGGAAGGGCGACAGCTCCGGCGTCTTCAGCGCGGAGGACGGCGGCAACCGTTACCTGCTCACGCAATTCGAACCCACCGACGCGCGGGATGCGTTTCCGTGTTTCGACGAGCCGTCGTACAAGACTCCGTGGCAGTTGACTCTCAAGGTCAGCGAGCCGAATTTGGCCGTCAGCAACACCGCCGTGGCCTCGAAGACCAGCGTGGGAAAACAGGCCGTCTACAGGTTTGCGGAGACCAAGCCGCTGCCCAGCTACCTGGTGGCCTTCGCCGTGGGGCCGTTCGAATTCGTGGACGCGGGCGTGGCGGGGAAGAACCGGTTTCCAGTGCGCATCGTAACTCCCAAGGGCAAGGCCAACGAAGCGAAGTACGCCGCCGAAGTGACCGCGACCATTCTGAACCGCCTGGAGGACTACTTCGGGATACCGTTCCCGTTCGACAAGTCGGACCAAGTTGCGGTTCCGGTGACCACCGGCTTTGGAGCCATGGAGAACGCGGGGATGGTGACGTATGCCCAGAACATGATCCTCGCCAACCCCGAAACCGACACCATCACGCGCCAGCGGAGCTATGCGGCGGTGGCCGCGCACGAGCTGGCGCACCAGTGGTTCGGAGACCTGGTGACCACCAGGTGGTGGGACGACGTGTGGCTGAACGAAGCCTTCGCGACCTGGATGGAGCAGAAGCTGGTGGCCGAATGGAAGCCGGAATGGAAAACGCGGATAGACGCCGTGGACACCAAGCTGAACGCCGAAGACGAAGACAGCCTGGTGACGGCGAGGCGCATACGGGAGCCGATCGAATCGAAAGACGACATCATCAATGCATTCGACGACATCACTTACAGCAAGGGCGCGGCGGTCATCGACATGTTCGAGAACTGGCTGGGCGCGGAGACGTTTCGGAAAGGCGTGCGCGCCTACCTGGGGAAATACGCCAACGGGAACGCGACCGCGGCGGATTTTTTGAGGTCGCTCAGCGCGTCGAGCGGCCGGGATGTGACCAAGGCTTTTTCCAGTTTCCTGGACAAGCCCGGCGTGCCGGCGGTTTCCGTGGCCCTCGATTGCGGATCGGGGGCGCCGGCGCTGCGCCTGGCGCAAGAGCGCTCGCTGCCCATCGGCTCGCACGGTTCGGCGGTGCAGGCGTGGGGCATTCCTCTGTGCGTGCGCTATGGCGCGGCGGCGGGCGAAACCGAATGCACCCTGATGACGCAGAGTAAGACCAGATGGGCGCTCAAGGCCAAGAGCTGCCCCACGTGGCTGGACGCCAACGCCGGCGCCATGGGCTATTACCGCGTGGAGTACGCCGGCGGGATGCTCGCCAAGCTGACGTCCGGGGACGTGGTTTCGCGGCTCAGCGCGTCCGAGCGCGTGGATCTGATCGGCAATGCGCGAGCCATGGCGGATGGAGGCAAGCTTCCGGCGGCGGAGGCTTTGGGCCTCGTTCCGGCGTTTCACGCCGATCCCGAGCGCCAGGTAATCCAGTTGATTCTCGACCTGGCTCTTTCCATCCGCCAGGACGAGGTTCCGCCGAATCTCCTGCCGAACTATGCGCGCTTCCTGCGGACGAATTTTCTGGCAAGAGCGCGAGAGCTGGGCTGGAACCCCAAGCCCGGCGAATCGGACGACGACCGCCTTCTGCGGCCGGTCCTGTTGCGCGCCATGGCTGCCGATGGAGGCGATCCCGAGCTTGCCAGGCAGGCGGGCGAGCTTGCGGAGAAATGGCTGCAAGACCGGAGCGCCGCGAACCCGGAAGTGGCCGGCGCGATTCTGAGAACCGCGGCCTATTACGGCGATCTGGCGCTGTTCAACCGGTACTTCGCCGCCTTGCGAGTTAGCCAGGACCGGCAGGACCGGCGGCGGCTGCTCACGGCGATGGGAGACTTCCGTGATCCGGCCGCGATTGAAGCCGCCATGCAGGCGGTGCTTTCCGGGAGGATCGCCCTGGTGGATGGTTTTCGGCTGTACCTGGCGGGGCAGGATTATGCCGAGACGCGCAAGCTGGCGTTCCAGTTCATCCGGACGCATTTCGACCAGATCGTGCGCGGGCGCCCCAGCGTTTTCGGCAACGACCTCGGCGCCTACCTGCCGCAATCCGGCGGGGCCTTCTGCGACCCTCAATCCAGGCAGGAACTGCAAGACTTCTTCGCCCCGCTGGTGAGCCAATTCGCGGGCGCGCCCAGGACGCTGGCCCAGACGCTGGAACAGATCGATCTATGCATCGCGGGAAAGGCCGCGCGGGAAGCGAGCGTGAAGGAGTTTCTGGGGAAGTACTGAAGGGGGGCGGCCATCATCGTCCGTATACTTCGCTTCGGTGACGAATTCGAGTCATCTCCGCCCGCAATCTTGCGTCGAACTTCTTGAGTTCTTTCTCCGCGGTTGACGTCAATGCGACGTCGTAGCTACCCATGGAGCTTTCCACTTGCGATCAGGTCCGCTTTTACCTTTTCGAGTGGGATGCGTTTTTCATGCCGTCGCGACCGGGAAACCAGCACGTCCTCGATATCCTCCCATAGCGCCCTATGTTTCTTGAGGTCGATTACCGCTGCCGTCTTGCGGCCTTTCGCGTCGGTGATGAACTGGATTCCGGTCATGGGCCGTGTCTCCTTGGGACGTCTGGAACCTGTTCTCACTCTAGCATTCCGTGACGTTCTTGGGACGCGGTCGCCGGCGCGATTGGAGCTGTGCCGCTACACTGGTGAGTAGCCCATGAAACAAGAGGCAGGCTTCTTCGAGAACCGCGAACCCGTGTTGGTTTACATCGCCAAAAAGCTGAACGACGCGTTGCGTTTGGAAGGCATCTTCGATGCGGCCGGCGTGGATTACGGGGTGGAGACCGACGAATATCGCGGGGGGATTATCTTTGCCGCCGTGCGCGTGGGGGCCTTCTTTTACGTGCTTCCGGAAGCGGCCGCGGCGGCGCTCGAGGCGATGCGCCGCAACGGGTACAAGCCCGTGCTGGAGCCCGCGCCTCCGGCGTGAGGGCCGGGGTGGCGGAAAGAATGCCGGCGCGGCAGGCTGGAGGCCAATAGCGCTTACTTTGCGCGACAAATGGGAGTACCGCAGAAACGGTGGGGCGGACCCCCCTGGACCCGCTTTTGCTCAAAGAATCAGGTCTTTGCGTCCCAGCGGCAGGCCGACGGGGGCGTCGGCCGCGGACCAGGGGGTCCGCCCCACCACGAAAGTATGTGGCATTGGGCTGAAGCCCGCGCCACCAAGTGCGGTAAGGTAGATCACGTGGCACTCCATCCGCTTGCCGGG
>JBEKPK010000396.1:0-4887 GCA_049520795.1 Bryobacteraceae bacterium | reverse complement strand
GCATCGTTGAAATTGCCTTTGTCGCGGTACTTATCCGTCAGCCAGCGGAACAGGCCGCCCACGAAAATGGCAAAGGTGGTTTCGAGCGGCAGGTACATCCCCACCGAGAACAGCATGGGACTTTTCACCTCCACCAATATCAGTCCGAAGCCCATGAATATGCCCACCACCACCAGCGGCCACGCCATATTGCCGCCCACGATGCCCTGCGCGAGCGAAGCCATCAGGCCGGCCTGCGGCGCGGGAAGCTGCGGCGTGCCGAAAGTGTAGGCGCGATGCAGCCACATCAGCGGGAAGAAGAGAGCCAGGCTGGAGACCGCCACGCCCAGCAGGTCGCCGATCTGCATACGGAAGGGCGTGCCTCCCAGAATGTGCCCGGCTTTCAGGTCCTGCAGCATCTCCCCGGCCACCGCCGAGGACACGCACACCACCGCCGCCACGCCCAGCACGGCCGCGATGCCAGCATTGCCGCGCAGGCCCAGGGCCACCATCAGCAACGCCGCCACCACCAGGGTGCACAGAGTAAGGCCGGATACGGGGTTGTTCGACGAGCCGATCATACCCACCAGGTTGCCGGAGACGGCCGCGAAGAAAAACCCGAGCACGAGCATGACGATGGCCGCCAGAACCGCGCCGTCGATCACCCTGGAGAAATAGAAGTACAACGCCACCATGCACACGAACACCACCGCCAGCCCGCCGAATACGAACTTGCTGTTGAGGTCGCGCTGCGTGCGGGTGGTGGATTCGTGCGCCGCCGCGGATTTTTTCAGGTCGGCCACCGCGCGCTTCATGCCGATCCCCAGGCTCTTTCTCATCTTGAAAAGGGTGCATGATGCGCCCACCAACATGCCGCCCACGGCGATGGGGCGCACGACGTTGTACCAGGTGGAACCGGCCACATCCGCCCAACCCCGTTCGCCGGCCACGTTGGGCGCCAGTTGCGGGCCCAGGAAGAAAACCAGCAGCGGCACCAGCAGGCCCCAGGCAAAGACGCCGCCGGCGAAGTTCAGGGCGCCGAGACGCGGCCCGATGATGTAGCCCACGCCCAGGTAGGCGGGGCTGATGGCCGGAGCGGAAAACGTGGTCATGGCCCCGGCCGGCAGCGAGGGGGAGCCGGGCATCCGCGTGAGCCTCACCACGCTGCGCCCCAACTGGCCCACGCGTACCAGGAAATCCTTGCTCGCGTCGAAGACGTTGATGGCGCCAAGGAAGAAGACCACCGCGCCGACGCCCATGTTGGCGAACAGGATCTTGGCTGCCCGCGCGCCCTGCTGTCCGGCCTTATGGATTTCGGCCGCTGCCACGGATTCGGGGAAAGGAAGACCGGGGTCCTCCACCATGACGCGGCGCAGCAGGGTGACGAACAGAATGCCCAGCGTGCCGCCCACCGCCATCAGCGCCACCGATTTCCAGTATCCGTTTTCCAGGTCGAAAGCCGGCCACACGCCGGAAAGCACGAAGGCCGGGATGGTGAACACCGCTCCGGCCGCTACCGACTCTCCAATGGAGCCGATGGTTCGCGCCATGTTCTCCTCGAGCACCGAACCCCTCATCAGCCGGAGGACCGCCATGCCGATCACCGCCGCCGGATAGGTAGCGGCGATAGTCATGCCGGCGCGCAAGCCCAGGTAGAGATTCGCCGCGCCCAGCACCACGGTCATGATCAGGCCCAATATGATGGCGCGCAGGGTGAACTCGCGCATCGTGGTGTTATCCGGCACGTAAGGCCGGAACTGCCTCGGTTCGGGGGGCATCATTGCAATCGCGACCTCACTTTATCGCTCAGCGCTTTTCCGTCCACGGTCTTGCCCGCGAGGCGGCCCTGCACGGCCTTCATCACCACGCCCATCTGCTTGAGCGAAGCCGCGCCGGTTTCGGCCAGGGCTTCGGCTATCGCGGCGTCCATCTCCTCTTCGCTGGCCGCCGCCGGCAGGTAGCTCTCAATCAGCGCGCGCTCGGCTTCTTCCTTGGCCGCCTGCTCTTCGCGCCCCGCTTTGCGAAACGCCTCGGCGGCTTCGATGCGCTGCTTGACCAGCGATTTCAGCACCTGCATTTCGGCCGCTTCGTCGAGCGGCTTGGGCGAATCCACCTTCAATTTCATGAGCGCGGCTTTGATCATGCGGAGCGCGCTGAGGCGCGCCTCCGCCCTGCTCTTCATGGCCGCGACCATGTCCTTTTGCACTTGGTCGATGAGGGGCATGTTGTCTGATATTCTAATAGTATTCCCAACTCAGAAGGGCGACCGATGCACATTCACAAGCAACGACTCCTTACTCCCGGCCCCACGCCCCTTTATCCACCGGCGCTGCACGCCATGATGGCCTCGGATATCCACCACCGGACCGAGGATTTCCGCAAGGCCTATCGCGCCTGCCTGGCGGACCTGAAAGAAGTCATGGGAACCGCCCACGACGTGCTCATGTTCGCGGCCTCGGGAACCGGCGCCATGGATGCCTCGGTTTCGAACCTGTTCTCCCGGGGCGACAAGGTCATCGTCTGCTCGGCGGGCAAATTCGGCGAGCGGTGGGCCGAGATCGCCAAGGCCTACGGTCTGGACGCCACGGTGCTGACGGCGCCTTATGGAGAGGTGGTGGCCCCCGAGCGCGTGGAAGCCGCGCTGGCCGCCGAACCGGCCACCAAGGCCGTGTTCGCGCAAGCCTCGGAAACTTCCACCGGCGCAGTCCACGACGTTCAATCCATTGCGCGCGCGGTGGCGAAAACGGACGCCATTTTCGTGCTCGACGCCATCACCGGACTGGGAACCATGCCGCTCGATATCGATGGCTGGGGCCTGGATGTGACCATCGGGGGCTCCCAAAAAGCCTTCATGATTCCGCCCGGGCTGGCCTTCATGGCCATCAGCCCGAAGGCTTGGAAGCTGGCGGAGACGGCCACGCTGCCGCACTACTATTTCAATCTCAAGAAAGAGAAGAAGAGCGGGGACGGCGGGGAATCGAGCTGGACTCCCGCCACGTCCCTGATTCTGGCCCTGGCCGTGGCGCTGCAGTACGTCAAGCAGATCGGCATGGCGAACCTCATCGAGAACGCTCAGCTTCTGGCCCAGGCCACCCGCGCCGCGGTGGCGAAGCTGGGGCTGGAGCTCTTCGCGGCAGGCTCGCCGGGGTCTTCGGTGACCGCTATAAAAGCGCCCGCGGGGATGGATTCCGGCGTGATTGTGAAAGAGTTCCGGACGCGCTTCGGGTCCATCATCGCCAACGGACAGGGCTCGATGAAAGGCCAGATCTTCCGCATCGCGCACCTGGGCTACTTCGATTTCGCGGACCTGTTCGCGGTGATTGCCGAGCTGGAGATCATACTCAAAGCCAACGGCCACCCGGTGACCTACGGAGCCGGCGTGGCCGCCGCGCAGGAAGTATACGCGAATGCGGCTGTGAAACCCGTGAGTAAGTAGGCGAGCCGCGACGAACCCCGGAGGGGTGGAAGAAAGTAGCCCATGGCGCAAGCCATGGGTCGGGCCGAAGTCGCACAAGCCCCGTCAGGGGCGAAAGAAACGGCCTGAGTATAGAAAACGGGACCGCATGTCACGCGATCTTATGCCCCTGTGGGGCTGCACAAATGCCGCGTGGTTCCCACGGCTCGCGCCGTGGGCTACTCTCTTTCACCCCTTCGGGGTTGAATGTCGGCGGCTCACGAGGAAATCGATAGACAGTAATCCAAGCAGGGTATATACGCCATGAACATCCTTATCGCCGAACCGCTCGCCGCGGCTGGAATCGAATTATTGAAATCGCAGCCCGGCTGGAATGTCATCGTCTCCAATCCCAAGGAATACGCCCAACATCTTGCTGATGCGGATGCACTGCTGGTCCGCAGCGCCGTCCAGGTTACCGCGTCCGTTCTGGAAAGGGCCCCGAAACTGCGCGTGATTGGCCGCGCCGGCGTGGGAGTGGACAACGTGGACCTGGACGCCGCCACCGAAGCCGGCGTGCTGGTAATGAACACGCCCGGCGGCAACGCCGTCTCGGTGGCCGAGCACACCCTTGCGCTCATGCTGGCCATGGCGCGCCATATTCCGCAAGCCAGCGCCTCCACGCGCGCGGGCAAGTGGGAGAAGAAGAAGCTGATGGGCAATGAGCTGCGCGGTAAGCGCCTCGGGATAATCGGCTTGGGCAGCATCGGCCGCGAGGTGGTGAAGCGGGCCCGCGCCTTCGAAATGCGCATCGTGGCGCACGACCCGTACGTCACCTCGAAGGTCGCGCACGACGTCGGCGTGGAGTTGGTGGATCTCGACGCGCTTTACGCCGCCAGCGACTATATTACGCTGCACGTGGCTTCCACTCCCGAGACCCAGGGAATGCTCTCGCACGCCGCCTTCGAGCGCATGAAGAAGGGCGTGCGGGTGGTGAATTGCGCGCGCGGCGAGCTGGTGGATGAAGCGGCGCTTTTCGAAGCCATCCAATCCGGCAAAGTGGCCGGCGCCGCGCTCGACGCGTTCTCCATCGAGCCTCCGCCCGCCGGGTTCCCCCTGTTCGGCTGCGAGGCCGTGCTGGCCACACCGCACATCGGCGGATCGACGGAGGAAGCGCAGGAAATCGTGGGCGTACGGATCGCGGAGCAAGTCATGGAGTATTTGAAGAGCGGGGTGGCCATCAACGCGGTGAACATGCCGGCGCTGTCGCCCGAGCAGTACCGCGCCCTGAGCCCCTACGCCACCCTGGCCGAGCGCCTGGGCGCATTCGCGGCCAACGTGGCCACTGGCAACCCGCGGCGCCTGCGCATGGTCTACTCCGGCAAGATGTTCGGCATGGGCACCGGCCTGCTGCGCAATGCCGGCCTGGCGGGCGCGCTCAGCCGCTCCACATCGAACCGGGCCAACCTGGTGAATGCCATGCAGATCGCCGAGGAGCGCGGCTGGGACGTGGC
>JBEKPK010000395.1:0-4914 GCA_049520795.1 Bryobacteraceae bacterium | reverse complement strand
AGAGCGCAGATCGCGATCGGCTCGTCGATCTTGCCGCGCCGGCAGGCATCCTCACAGGGGTGCGCGCAGATTCGTCCCAGCACGTAGGCGAACGGATTCGGGGCCCTGGCCAGAAGGTAAGCCTCTTCGTTCCTGGATATCCCGGTGGCTTGAACGTACCGCCCGCATTCGGTGTGGATCGGGCACGCGGTACGGCACGGAATGTTCCGGTCGAAGTACTCCTGGTCCGGGACCGTTACGCAATAGCGCATGGCGGCTCGCCTTTTACTTCTTTTTCAGGTTTTCGATCTCTTCGTCGCTCAAGGCCGGGAAAAAGGCCTTCGGGTTTTTGTCTTTCCGCTCGGTCTGATCGTAGACCAGAAATTCGAAGATCTCCTTTCCCTGACTGTCGCTGATACCGGAGTTCGGCTTGTGCATCATGCGCATGACGTACCGCTGCCATTCATCGCGCTTCATCATGGTATTGAGGGGCCGCGCGATAGTGTGGCACTTGGAGCACTTGCTCGTAAACAGCTTGTATGCCGCCTGCGTCGGCGCGGGATAGGCGGAGACATCGACTTTGTCCGGTCCCTTGTCCTGTGGAAGCGTCACGTTGCTCGTCTGCGACACAAGTGAGAGTGGCGCGAGCAGCATCAGAATCTGGATGAGTCTTTTCATGTTAGTCATTCCTTTACCACATCAACCGTACATCGATTTGCAGGAGCTTGTCCGTAGTCGTCGAGCTGGAAACCGGGTCCTGATCGCGCTCCTGACCGTAGGTGGCGCGCAGCACGACGTTGCCGATGTCCGTGAGCGCCTTCTCGCTGCCGATTCTCCAAGCCCCAGTATGGTTCGCCGGCCCGCCGGCGATGGTCTGGCTCATGCGGTCGTACCGAGCCATGACCGCGAAGCCTCGCTGGATGTAGTAGTCCAACTCGCCGCGATACCCATTTGAAATAGAGTTGGCGACCTTGGCGCCCGGCTCGTCCTGCCAGTCGTCGTTGCTTCGCAGATATCCGCCCAGAACGTCCAGCTTGTCGAAAAACAGGTAGTTGCCGAAGACGCCGTAACGCCGAATATCGGGACGGTAGGTGAACTGATCGGGGGCGCCCTGGTTCTGCACCTGGTCCTTTGTGCCGTGGTAGGTCATGAACGTGACGCCGCCATCGGGGCCGAACCAGTAATCGGCGTCGAACCAGTAATCCTTGGAATTCTTAGTGGAGTTGAAAAGGATCTCGCTGCCGTCGGCGTTCAGCCCGTTGGTAACCTTGCCCGATACCGCGAACACCTGCTTGAAGTAGTTCGAAGCCCAGGTGTAACCCACGTTGACGCCCACCGGATGCTGGTCCAGCGAAAAGTCGATCGGACTGATGTTCTCCAGCAAGGGAGCGGGGTCGGGGAACAGGTTGTAGAACATGGCTGCGCGCGTGCCCTCTCCTTCCTGCATGTGCATTTCACCAGCCTTGACGAAATAGCTGCTGTTCGCGCGGCCCCCGGTGTAGCCCATCACCGCCTGCTCCAGAAATGGACTGCCGCCGCCCTGATACAGTTCGAAGTGCGTGAAGTAGGAAAAGCCGCTGTCCGGCACAGCCCCGGCCGCAAACAGCGCGGCTTCATCCAGGTTGAAGCTGGAACTGGAGGTGGGACTGACGCCATCGCCCTTCGTTTTGTCCACCGTGAAGCTGCCCTGGGCGATCACCGCGAGCGAGTTGGTGATATCGAATTTGATCTTCTTGTCCAAGTCGGCGATCTTCGGCGCCGGCTTGGTTCCGTCCATTTCGTCTGGAGGCATCCGGTACCCCAGCCGCTTGAACATGTAGCCGGTCTTATTCAGGGCTGGTGGAATGGTATGGCAGGCGTAGCACTTCACGCCGAACTTCCGGGCGAACGCCGGAATCGCCCGTCCCGGCTGGGGAGCGAAAACAGCGTAACACAGGGCCATCAAAACAGGCATGAGCGCCAGGATCCGGGACGTTCTTCGCGGTTGAGCCATGATGGCCAGTAAAGCATGCTAACCGCCAAGAAAGAACTCCTTTTATCTTCAATTAGATAGAAGTGTGCTCAAACACTCACATGGGGAGCCAATTCCCCAAGCCTACTCGCCCGTTGCGGAATTTATTCCCCAGCCTGCTGATCTTTGTCTCGCTTGAGGAGGGCGTAAAACGTCTTGCGGTCCACGCCGGCTTCGCGCGCTGCGGCGCTGACGTTACCGTTGCAACGCGCCAACAGGGCTTGGGCGTAAGAGAGCTCGAAACCGGCCAGGCGCCGTTCTCGCGCCTCTTTCCACGGAAGGTTCGAAAGATGGCAAGCCGCGCCGGCTGGTTGCAGGTCGTCGGCGATGTCTTCCGGCTCCAGAACGCCGCCGGGGTGGATCGCCGTCAGCTTTTCCATCAGGTTCTTGAGCTGGCGGACATTGCCCGGCCACGGCTGCCCGAGAAGCGCCTCGTAGAATCCCTGGGAGGCGGACAGGCTCTTACCGTAGCGCCGGGAGAACCGCTCCAGGAAGAACCGAGCCAGGTGCGGGATGTCTTCCGGCCGGTCGCGCAACGGCGGTAGCTTCACCGCGACCACGCCGAGCCGGTAGTAGAGCTCCTCGCGAAATGCGCCGGCCTTGATCTTCGCCGCCAGGTCCTGGTTGGTCGCGCACAAAATCCGGCAATCCACGCGCACCGGCTCGATTCCTCCCAAGCGCCGCAGCTCGCGCTCCTCTACAAAGCGAAACAAGCGCGTTTGCAGCTCCACACTCAGATCGCCGATCTCGTCCAGAAACAGCGTGCCTCCGTCGGCCGATTCGATCAGTCCTTTCTTGATGCGGTCCGCGCCAGTGAACGCTCCGCGCTCGTAACCGAACAACTCGCTCTCGATGAGCGAGCCCGGCAGAGCGCTGCACTCCACCGCCGCAAACGGTTTGTTCTTACGCCGGCTCTGGCAGTGAATGTAGCGGGCCATGACCTCCTTGCCCGTGCCGCTCTCCCCTAGAATCATGACGGTGGCATCGGTTGCGGCGGCCCGCCGGGCCTTGTCGGTCAATTCCAGCATGGCGGCGTTTCGGCTCTGGGGATGGTCCGTTTCGCCGAGCGCCTCCAGCCTTCCCTTCAGCCTCTCGACCTCCTGTTTCAACTCGGCGTGTGAGAGCGCCCGCTTCACCACCAGCAGGAGATCTTCCCGCTTGAACGGTTTCTGAAGGTAATCAAATGCGCCGTTGCGCATGGCCAGCACGGCGCTTTCGACCGATCCGAACGCAGTGAGAAATACGATGGGAACTCCGGGATGCGCTTCGTGCAGCCGCGCGAAGACCTCTTCGCCCGACATGCCGGGCATCCGCATGTCCAGCAACACCAGGTCGGGAGGCTTCACCAGCGCATCCGCCAGGCCCTTGACCGGATCCGCGTAGGCCGTCACGGTGGTTTCGGGGAGCTTCAGCATCCGCTGGATGTTCTCGCCCATCGCCGCCTCGTCGTCGATTACGAAGATGCGATTCACGATGGATTGCCTCCCACAAACCAATGGTAGGGCTGGCCTCGCGTAAAGCGGGCCGGGGGCATCTCGACCACGAAACTGGCCCCGCCGCCGTTCCTCTCTTCATACCACAGGCGGCCGTCGTAAATGTCCAGGAGGCTCGCGGCCAGGAAAAGTCCCAACCCAAGCCGCTCTCGCCCGGGACTCTGGGAAACGAACGGCTCGAACAGGCGCCCCCGGATGCTCTCGGGAACGCCCGGTCCATTGTCTTCGATTCTGAGCGCCACCGCGGCGCCCGCGGCGCGGTATGGTTCCAGCCGCATCCAGAGCGTGGCGTCCTCGCGCCCCTTGAGCGCGTCCAGAGCATTGCTCAGCAGGCAGCGGACCACTTCGCTCACCACATGCTCGGGAACGTTGACCCGCGGAACATCGGCGATTTCCTCCACCAGCCGCACGCCCTGCTCATCCGCCGAGGACTGCAAGGCGGTGAGCGCTTCTCTCAAAGCCCCGGATGGAGCCGAGGGGACAAAAACCTCGCCCCCACGCTCGCGCCGCAACGCCTGGAGCAGCGTGCTGGCGATATTTCCCATGTAGCGCGTCTCCTTCAGCATCTGCTGAAGGTCGCTGCACAGCGCGGCGTCTTCCTTGCGCTCTTCCAACAATACCTCGATGCGGCTGGTCACAATCGCCAGAGGGTTGTTGAACTCATGCATGAAGCCGGCTGTAAATTGGCCCAGAAGGGTGAGTTGGTGAGACAACCGGGCCTGCTGGTCTGCGGCAGACAGTTCTTCGCGCAATCTCGCCGTTCTGTAGCGCACGGTCTCCAACTGCAACTTCAGTTGTTCCGCCTCTTCCGTGGCTTTACCCGCGCCGCGCAGCGACTCATCCTGGCGACAGCGCGAAATCAGCAGCGCCGGAAGGGGCGCGAGCAAACAAGCGAACGCCAAGACCAGACCGGTGACCAGAGCCGAGGGAAGAAGCGCCCATCCCAGTATCCAGCCAAGCGGCAAGGCCCACAACCCACTGAGCCAAATCAAATGGCGCCGCCAACTTGGCCGGCCGGGCGCCTCGTTGCTCCGCTGCTCTGCGTTCATTTGGCCAGTTTGCTGCAATCCTGGCGCATTCTAACATGGAGCCGCACTGAGCGCCGCGAATCCCTGGCCGCTTAGGACCGCGCCCCACTGGCTATCGATGAGGAGGGCGCGCGGGGTCCCTTATCTAGCGAGGTCGGCTCCCCGGTGCGAGCAGACTTCCGCTCGACCTCCTCCTTGATGGTGCACAGCGCATGATTCCACACCACGTCGTGCACGAATCCCGGAAACAGCACTCTGGCAACTCCCCACAGAACTCTATCCGCAAAGCCGTGGCCTTTCTTGTAGTCGAACGCCGCATAAATGGACAACCTGCTGTTCCCGTCCCTGGTCGGCGCGACATTGAAGATGAGTTTCCCGTGGTCCGCGAGTCGCCCGTCGATCT
>JBEKPK010000394.1:0-4921 GCA_049520795.1 Bryobacteraceae bacterium | reverse complement strand
GGAACCGCCGCCCCACCATCGGGAACCCGCTGCAATCGGCAACGGCCGCTCCTTGACAGTCGCGGCTCCGACCCGCAGCTTTGCGCGTTCGAATTTCGAGTGGCCTCCGGGCGTTTCGAACAGTGCTAATCTCAATTGCATAAGGGAGGAATAATGGCCAAAGACAGAAGCCCGAAGAAGGAAGTCAAAAAACCAAAGAAGAAAAAGTAGTCCCGGGGCTGGGAACCCCAGCCCTTCCGTCTTTCCAATTACATTTTCAGGAGTCGCCAATGCGCACCGATTGGGTAGCCAGGCGCCGGAACGATCCGGTTCGCACCCAGATGCACTATGCCCGTAAGGGCGTGGTTACCGAGGAAATCGAATACGTTGCCCGCCGCGAGCACATCTCCGCGGAGCTGGTACGCGACGAAGTCGCTCGCGGCCGCATGATTATCCCGGCCAACGTCAATCACCGCAACCTGGAGCCGATGGCCATCGGGGTGGCGTCCACGTGCAAGATCAACGCCAACATCGGCAATTCGGCCGTGACCTCGGATACTCAGGGCGAGCTCGAAAAGCTCCAGTATTCGGTGAAATACGGCGCCGATACGGTGATGGACCTTTCCACCGGCGGCGACATTCCGGCCATCCGCAAGGCCATTTTGGACGCTTCCACCGTGCCGATAGGGACCGTGCCCATCTATGAAGCCCTCTCGCGGGTGCGGCGGGTGGAAGACCTCAACAAGCAGGTGATGCTTGAAGTGATCGAAGAGCAGGCCGAGCAGGGCGTGGACTACATGACCATCCACGCCGGCGTGCTGGTGCAGCACATCCCGCTGACCACCCGGCGGATCACCGGAATTGTGAGCCGCGGGGGCTCCATCCTGGCCGAGTGGATGGTGAAGAACCACCGCCAGAACCTGCTCTACGAATGCTTCGAGGACATCTGCAAGATATTCCAGAAGCACGACGTGAGCTTTTCTCTGGGCGACGGGCTCCGTCCCGGCAGCCAGGCGGATGCCAGCGACGAGGCCCAGTTCGCGGAGTTGAAAACCCTCGGCGAGCTGACCAAGAAGGCGTGGGAGTACGACGTACAGGTGATGATCGAAGGGCCCGGCCACATCCCCATGGACCAGATCGAGATGCAGGTCCGCAAGGAAGAGGAGATGTGCTACGAGGCCCCGTTCTATACGCTGGGGCCGCTAGTCACGGATATCGCCCCCGGCTACGACCACATCACTTCGGCCATCGGGGCCGCCATGATCGGCTGGTACGGAGCTTCCATGCTGTGCTACGTCACGCCCAAGGAGCACCTGGGGCTGCCCAATCGCGAGGACGTGAAGGCCGGCATCATCGCCTATAAAATCGCGGCCCACGCGGCCGATATTGCGCGCCATCGCCCCGGCGCCCGCGACCGGGACGACGAACTCTCCCGAGCGCGCTACCGCTTCGACTGGAACCGGCAATTCGCGCTCTCGCTCGATCCGGAGACGGCCCGCGCCATGCACGATGAGACGCTGCCCGAGGAGGGCTTCAAGGACGCCCACTTCTGCTCCATGTGCGGGCCCAAATTCTGCTCGATGAATATCTCGGCGAAAGTGGAGAGCTTCACGCCCGAGCAGGCGGCGTCCATAGCGGAAGGCAGCCTGGTGGAAATTTCGGGGGACGATTGAGCTTGGGATTAGGGATCAGCCCAGTGTCTTCGCCACGTTGATCGCCGCTAAAACGACGTCCGCCCAGGGTGGGAACCCTCGCCAATCGGCGTCCAGTTCCCGCTTTCTTGCCTGGAATTCGGGCAGCTTGGATAGCACCTCCCGTGGAGTGACGGGAGTACGCGCGTCATCCCGGGTAGACAGCCAAGCCATGACTGGAATCATGACGCTTTCAACCGAGCCGTCATGAGTCCGCGGATCGTAGGCGGCAAGATCCGAAACGAAGCGGAGATAGGCATGACCCGCCGGAACAAGCAGCAGCCAATCGTGTTCTTCGGGATCCATAAACCGGCGGGCCATTGCCATCCCAAGTTCGAGGGGCATGTTGAAGCGCGCCAGGTTCTCGCTGCCCTCTCCCGTCGAGCGTGACAGGTCGTGGATGGAGTACCGGCAACTGAACAACGCGCTAGTAATGCGCGCCAATCGTGGTTCCGCAACCGTACCGCTTTCCAGCGCACTCCGCGGCGTAAAGCCACAGCAGACGGTCGAAAACAAAATTGCATCGAACAGCGGCGAGTATGCCGCGTCAAAAGGACAATTGATGAAAACCGATTTTGCGGAGTCAAGCGCCAGTTCGCCTTCGCCGAAGCGAGGGCGCCGGACAGGTCCGAAACTCACCGTTTCAAACCCGGCGGAAAGGCGCGCTGGTCCGGTTCATTCCTGCCGAGCCGCTCCGCCATACGGCTGATTTCGTCGAAGCGCCGCAGACGTTCCAGCCGGTTTCTCTCGATCTGAGCAGGGGCAGGTTCACTTGGCGCCGACAACAGGGCGCTAATGACGTGACGCGTCCAGTTCGCGGGCTCGGCGGCTGGATCGACCATGAGCGAGACCCAATTACGGAGGAACGGCGGCGGTTCCGTTCCACCGACCACAACAGGAATCATCCTTTTGTCGGAATCGGACCAGACTTTGGCGAGAGCCGCTCTCCACTCGATTTCCTGCCAGGAACTTGCCCGGCTACTCGGGCTCACAAGGATAAGGAAAGACTTCGCGTTATCCAACGCCCGCTCTATCTCATCCTGCCAGACCTGGCCCGGCCGCAGGTCCTTAAAATCGGCCCAGGCATGGAATCCTTGCGTTTGCAGCGCCAGCGTCAACTGCTCCGCTAGCGGTTTGGTATCCGCGGCATACGAGATGAAGACGTCCGATTCTGTCGCCATAGCCCTAAGTACAGTATCGCGCATTCGGAGCGCTCGTCCTGGCGGCCGGAATCGGGACGGGCCTGCCGCCTGCGCCTACTTTGCCGCCGCCTTGGGCTCCAGCCCGGCCTTCGCCAGAATGGTGTACACCAGCGCGCCGGCTACGAAGCTGTAGAGCGGGGCCGGCTGCACGTACGGCTTGATTTCCGCGGGGACCAGGCTGGGCAGGATGCCCACCACGAAGCCCACGGCCCAGGCGATGTATCCGGCCAGGTTCACGCCTTCGCGCGGACCGGCCCAGCGTTTCCCGGAGAGCAGATAGTCGGCCGTAATGGCCCCGCAGATGGGGCCGAAGGAGGCGCCCACGATGTTGAAGAAGCCCACCAGGTTCGCCGCCACTCCCGTCACCGCCAGCACGATGCCCACGGCGCCCGCCGCCAGGCTGGAGGCCACTCGCGGCACCCCCGGGATCATGGTCGAGAAGCTATTGCCGGCGATGAAAATGCAAAAGCAGGTGGCCGGGATGGAAGCCAGCGCGAACAGGAAAAACATCGATGTAGCGATGGGACCGCCGATGCCCTGGAGCACGTTGGCATAGTCGAAGCCCACGCGCGGGTTGGCGCCGTTGGCATTGGCCACGGCGGCGAGGGAAAGCCCGCCGGCCACAATCGCCGCCAGCATCACCCCCACCAGACCACCCCAGCGCACGTCCCGCTCATGGCGCGAGTTCATGCCGAAATCGGCGCCCGCCGCTCCCGCTGTGGCGAAGAAGCCGATCACGATGGCGATGATCGCCGTGAAGGCCACGTAGGGGTCCGCCTGCGCCACCGGAACCTGGTAGGCCGCGCCGCCCGCGGTCTTGAAGAAAACCACGATCAGCATCAGGAGCGGAATGAAATTCAGGAAGGTGGCCACCCGGGCGACATATTGGATGCCCTTGGCCCCCACGAAGGCGAAAACGCCGCCCCACAGCAGACCGGCCACGATGAACGGCGCGCTGCCCGGCCCGGCGGCGCTGCCTGTCGCCTTCAGGATGAAATCGCTGGCGATAAACGTGGCCACCGCGAACCACCCCACTTGCAACAGACCCATGAGGAGCCCGGGCATGAGATAGCCGCCCTTGGTTCCAAAAGTGGAGCTGCCTATGACGTACAGAGGAAAGCCCGTTTTCATGCCCAACATGGCCGGGGCGCGGTAGTAGAACAGGTAGCACAGCGCCGCGGCGAAAACCAGGCCGCCCAAACAGATCAGCAGGCCGCCGCGATTCAAAGTACCATCGGCCATCGACCTGTAGAATGCGATCCACAGAAAGATGCCGGCATAGCTGGGCGCGGTATTGGCATACCACGGAGCTCGCTTCTCCGCCGGGTTCGGCACAGCCTTGGCGATGTAGTCTGGCAACATGGCCACACTCCTTTTCAGATCCGAACAGCTTCAGAAGCGGTCAGTATAATACAGTGCGCAGGCGAACGCCCGCGAACTGTTACAATCCTCCTTTGCGCCGCGGACGGAGCGGCCCTGAGCCGCCTCACGGACGGGCCGGGCAGCCGGCGACAGGCGGCCTCTGGACAACCGACGTGCTCCGACGGGTCTTCAAGGCTTTCCAATACCGCGATTTTCGGCTCATGTGGATCGGCGCCTGCACCTCCAGCATCGGCACCTGGATGCAGATGGTGGCGCAAGGATGGCTGATCTACCAGTTGAGCCATTCCGCCTTCCTGCTGGCCCTCGACCCGGTGCTCACCACCGTGCCCATCTTCCTGCTCTCGCTGGTGGGCGGCGTGGTTGCGGACCGCATGGAGCGCCGCCACCTGCTGATGATCTCGCAGTACATTCAGATGGCCTGCGCGACCCTGCTTACCTTCCTGGTGGGGTTCGGGGTCATCAAGGTCTGGCACATGCTGTCATGTTCGCTGGTAGTGGGGTTCGCCCAGGCGTTCGGCGGCCCGGCCTACCAGGCGCTGGTCCCCACGCTGGTGGATAAGGAGGATATGCCCAACGCCATCGCACTGAACTCCATGCAGTTCAATGCGGCGGTGATTGTGGGCCCGGCGTTGAGCGCCATCGTGCTGGCCAAATTCGGCATGACCT
>JBEKPK010000393.1:0-4991 GCA_049520795.1 Bryobacteraceae bacterium | reverse complement strand
GGTGGCTGGCCATGGCTGTGGCGTTGGGCGTGGCGGTGAGCATGGCGGCGGCCTTCATCCCGGCGCGCAACGCGGCGCGGCTCGAACCAGTGCAGGCGTTGCAGAAGGGCAAGTACCAGGTAATGGGCGCGGGGGAAAACCGGGTGCGGCGCCGGGCGGCGGTGGTGGCGGCCGTGTGCGCGGCGGCGTGCCTCGCCGGGTCCGCGAACAGGGGCGTGTTCTACGCCGGATTCCTGCTCACCGTGGTGGCTTTCCTGCTGCTGGCGCCGTTTCTGGCGGTGGAGTTGGCCAGGCTGCTGCGGCGGCCCATGAAGTGGCTGCGGCCGGTGGAAGGGGCGCTGGCCGCGGACAGCCTGATTCAGGCGCCGCGCCGCACCTCGGCCACGGTGGCCGCGCTGATGCTCTCGCTGGCGCTGGTGATTGCGCAGGGCGGCATGGCGCGCGCCAGTTACGCATCCGTCGAGCAGTGGCTCACCGCCAGCCTCAACCCGGACCTGTTCGTCACCGCCTCGGAGACCATCGCGGCGCGCGATTTTCATTTTCCCGCCAGCATGCGCGGCGAAATTGAAGCGCTGCCGGGCGTGGAGGAAGTGCAGCCCGTGCGCACCGCGCGCGTGCAGTTCCGAGGGAAGCCGGTCATGATCATTGCCATCGAGCTGCAGCAGATGGCGCGGCGCGTGCATCGCATCGTGGTGGCTGGCGATCCGAATGAGATGAATCGCATGGCCGGTGAGGAAAAAGGGGTAATTGTGTCCGAAACCCTGGCCAACATGAACAAATTGCGGCTGGGGGACATGATCGAGATTCCCACGCCCACCAAGCCGCTGCACCTGCCGGTGGTGGGAGTGGTGCGCGAATATTCCAATCAGCTCGGCAGCATATTCCTGGAACGCAAAACGTACGTGCGGTATTTTGAGGACGATACGGTGGATATCTACCGCGTGTACCTGAAGCGCGGCGCCTCGGCGATGAACGTGCGCGCGGCCATCGTCGAGCGGCTCGGCAAACAACGCCGGCTGTTTGTGCTGCTGAACCGTGAGGTGCGCGATTACGTGTTGAAATTGACCAATCAATGGCTGGGGATGACTTACCTGCAAGTGATCGTGGCGGTGATGGTGGCGGTGCTGGGCATTGTGAACACGCTGACCGTTTCGATAGCGGACCGGCGGCGCGAGTTGGGCGTGCTGCGCGCGGTGGGCGGGCTGCGGGCGCAGATACGGGGCGCGGTGTGGCTGGAGGCGGCGGCCATCGGCCTGATCGGCCTGACGCTCGGAATCGGCATCGGGGCCATCATGCTGTACTACGAATTGCAGGCCATCCGGCGCGATTTCAATGGCATGGCGCTCGATTACGTCTTTCCGTGGGGCATCGTGGCCATGCTCGTCCCGGTGATTCTGGCGGCGGCGCTGGGCGCGGCCATTCTCCCGGCGGAAAGGGCGGTGCGCGGCTCCCTGGTGGAGGCTCTCGAATATGAATAACCCCTGTAGAGCGGGCTTCCAGCCTGCCATGCCCGCATTCTTGCGGGCATTCTTCCCGTGTATAGCCCTACTGCTGGCCGCCCCCGCGCTGGCCCAGGACGCCCGCCAGATCGTCGAGGAATCCCAGCGCCGCGGGCGGGCCAACTCCCAGCGCTATGAGGGCGTGCTCGAAGTAATTTCGGCCAACAACAAGGTCGCCAAGAAGTCCTGGCAATCCGTGCGCATCGGCTCCTACGGCAACAGCAAGGCCATCATCCGCTTCACCGCGCCGGCCGAAGTGAAAGGCGTCGCGCTGCTGGTGGTGAACCATCCCGAACGGTCGTCGGACCAGTGGATGTGGACGCCCGCCATCGGGCGCGACCGGCGCATCGCACTGCAAGACCGCTCCACCCGCTTCTTCGGAACCGATTTCAGCTTCGAAGACCTGGAGGAGCGCGACGTGAACCAGTTCGATTACAAGCTGGAGGGCGAAGAGAGCATTGACGCCGCGCCCTGCTGGCGCATCGAATCGCGCCCGCGCCAGGGCAAGGTCTCGCAGTATACGTTCTCGCGGGTATGGATTCGCAAGGATAACTACGTGCCGGCGGAGTACGACAACTTCGTGAAAGACCAGGTGGCGCGGCGGCTGCACCAAGCGCAAATCGAAAACGTGCAGGGAATATGGACCGCGCGCCTGCTCGAAATGACGGACCTGCGCCGCAACAGCCGCACCATCCTGCGCATAGAAAAGCTGGAGTACAACGCGCCCATGAAAGACGACGATTTCACGGTGCTGGCATTGCGTAGGGAGCAGTGATCCGGGATGCCTGGAACTCTCCATCGTAGAGCGGGCTTCCAGCCTGCCATGCCGGCATTCATGCCGGCATTCTTCTTGTTTGCCATGGCCTCGCTCGCCGGAGCCCAGAGTTTCACCCAGCGCGGTTTTTTCGAAACCAGCGCCCTGCTGTTCCCGCAGACGGCGCCGAACGATAGCAGCCTGGCCAACGGCGCGGCCCTGTTCCGATACGAAGCTTTCTACAAACCGCTGCCCGGCCTCCAGATCGTCGGAGGCCTGGATGCGCGCGCGGATACCCACCAGGAAACCGACCGGGACGCCGGGCTCTCCTGGCGCGACCGGGAACGGCAGCGCCCGGCGCTCGAAGTGCGCCGCCTGAGCGCGACCTACACGCGCGGCAAGTTGTCGCTCGAAATGGGCAAGCAGTTCATCCGCTGGGGCAAGGCGGACGTCCTCAACCCCACCGACCGCTTCGCCCCGCGCGATTACCTGAACGTGGTGGAGAACGACTTTCTGGGCGTTACGGCGGCCCGTTTGACCTATGGCGGGCAGACCAACTCGGTGGAGGCGGTGTACGCGCCGTGGCTCACGCCCAGCCGCATGCCGCTGCTGGATCAGCGTTGGTCGCCGCTGCCGCCGGGGATTCCCATGCTGGAACTGCCGGCGCGCTTCCCTGGCGGCCCGCAGCTTGGCGCGCGGTGGAATCACGTGGGCCGCGCGGTGGAGTATTCGCTCTCGTTCTACAACGGGCACGACAACCTGCCCTTGTTTCGGGCCCAGCCCGCGCGGACGGCCCTGGAGATACAGCCCTTCTATCCGCAAATGCGGATGTACGGCGCGGACGCCGCGGCCCCGCTGCCGGGAGTCACCCTAAAGGGCGAGGCCGCCTACTTCACTTCGTCCACCCCGCAGGCCGACCAATACGCGCTCTACGTGCTGCAACTCGAACGGCAGGCGGGCGAGTGGTCCTTCGTGGGCGGCTATGCCGGCCAGGTGATCACGCAACACGGCGACGCGGCGGGCTTCTCTCCCACGCGCGGTTTCACCCGCGCGTTCGTGGCTCACGCCGGGTACACCATCGACGTCAATCGCAGTTTGGCTTTCGAAGCCGTGGCGCGCCAGAACGGGCGCGGCCTGTGGTTGAAGGCGGAATACAGCCAGGCCTTTGGCCAGCATTGGCGCGCCACGGCCGGCTTCGGCTGGATTCGCGGCGACGCGTCCGATTTCCTCGGCCAATTCCACCGCAACTCGCACGGCCTGCTGGCACTCCGCTACAGCTTCTGAGGCCATCAAACGACCATGCCGACCGCTCCCTGACCGTCGCGGCTCAATAACACTGTGGCGAGCCGCGACCGTCAGGGAGCGGTTGGAGTGGCATCACGACGATCCCAAAGCGCGCTTTTCTTTCGATCCTCCTTCACAATGCTATCCTAGCCATCTAACCCTTTTATGCCCAGCCTATTCATTCGCAAGCCCCTGAGCATGCTTACGGCCGAGGCCGGGGAAACCGGCGCGCATAGCCTCAAGCGAACCCTCGGGGTTTTTCAACTCACGGCCTTGGGAGTGGGGGCCATCATCGGCGCGGGCATCTTCGTGATGGCCGGACTGGGGGCGCACTACGCCGGGCCGGGCCTCATGCTGTCGTTCGTGCTTTCGGGGCTGGGCTGCGCCTTCGCAGGGCTGTGTTACGCGGAATTCGCCGCCATGATCCCGCTGGCCGGCAGCGCCTACACTTACGCCTACGCCACCCTGGGCGAGCTGCTCGCCTGGATCATCGGCTGGGACCTGACCCTGGAGTACGCCATGGGCGCCAGCACGGTATCCTCGGGCTGGTCGAACCACTTCATCGAGCTGCTCGACATTCTGCACATCCGGATGCCGCTATGGCTGGCGTACGATCATTGGACGGCGCTGAGCATGGCGGAGAAGACCATCGCGCGGCAGATCGCGCAGGCGGATTCGTCGCTCGTGCCCGGAACGCAGGCCTTTTTAGCCCGGGTCGCCGACATTGTGGCGGCGCAATCGCCGGAGCTGGTGCGGCGGGCGCATGACCTGCTGGGCGCGCCGCGCCTGTTCGGCGTGGAGATCGGGTTCAATCTTCCGGCCTTCGCCATCGCCATGGTGATTACGGCCGTCCTGACGCTGGGCATCAAAGAGAGCGCCCGGTTCAATGCCACCATCGTGACCATAAAAGTGACGGTGGTTGTCTTCGTCATCGGCCTGGGCATCCACTATGTGAACGCCGGCAATTGGGGACATAGCTGGTCTTCGTTCGCGCCCTATGGCTTCTCGGGAATCGGCGCGGGGGCCGCGTACATATTCTTCGCTTACATTGGTTTCGACGCGGTATCCACCACCGCCCAGGAAGCCAGGAACCCGCAGCGCGACCTGCCTATCGGAATTATCGCCTCGCTGCTGATCTGCACGGTGCTCTATATCTCCGTGGCGGCGGTGCTGACGGGGATGGTCCCATGGCGCGAAGTCAACATCGAGGCGCCCATCGCGCGGGCCTTCATGGACCGGGGCTTGTCCACCGCCTCCCATGTGATTACCCTGGGCGCCCTGGCGGGGCTAACTAGCGTGATGCTGGTGATGCTGCTGGGGCAGACACGCGTGCTGTATGCCATGGCTAACGACGGACTGCTGCCGAGAAAGTTCTTCGCCGCCATCCATCCCCGCTTTCGGACGCCCTGGAAGAACACCATTCTGGTGGGCACGGTAGCGGCCGTGGTGGGCAG
>JBEKPK010000392.1:0-8527 GCA_049520795.1 Bryobacteraceae bacterium | reverse complement strand
TCAAGAGGGCAGGTCTGCACTACATCGCGCTTTTCGCGAACCGCTATTGCAGGCGCGCCACTTGCCGTCGATGGGAGCCTCCAAAAAGCTAAAACCGAGGGCCGCGTGACGAAAACCGGTTAGGTACGACATAAGGCCAGAATCTCATCAGGCTGCGATATACTCAGGCGGGAAGGTGAACCATGCGCAACATCGAGCTGGTCCTCACACTGGCTGCCGTGACGGCGCTCCTCGCGCAGTCGTCGTCTTACCGCATCACGCAAACCTACACGCTGGGCGGGGATGGCCGCTGGGACTACGTCGTACCCGATCCGCCGGATCACCGTCTGTTTATCGCTCGCGAGAATCGCGTGATGGTGGTCGATGAAGACCGGGGGACGCTGCTCGGCGAGGTCACCGGCATCCAAGGCGCGCACGGAACCGCGCTGGCGCGCGCCACGGGCCATGGATTCGCCACCTCGGGTAACGACCAGTCCGTGGTCATGTTCGATCTGAAGACATTCCAGACGCTGGGCCGGATCCCGGCCGCCGAGGACGCCGACGCGATCCTCTACGACGGCGCGTCGAACCGCGTCTTCACGCTGAATGGCGACGCGCACTCCTCGACGGTGATCGACCCGCGGGCGGGGACCCTGATTACCAATATCCCGCTCGGCGGCAAACCGGAATCCGGCGCGTCGGCCGGCGACGGCAAGGTGTACGCCAACATCACCGACAACAGCGAGGTGGTGGAGATCGACGCCAAGACCGCGGCCGTGACGCGGCGCTGGCCCACCGCCCCGTGCAAGCAGCCGGTCTCCATGGCCCTCGATACCGCGCACAAACGGCTGTTCAGCGGATGCCGCAGCGGCGTGATGGCCATCTCCGACTATCAGGCCGGCAAGATAGTCGCCACCGTCCCCATCGGGACCGGCGTCGACGGCGCCGGGTACGACGCGGCCTCCGGCGACGCCTTCGCTTCGAATGCGGATGGCACGCTCACCGTGATACATGAGGACGCGCCGGACCAGTACCACGTTGTGGAGAACGTACAAACGCCGCAGGGGGCGCGCAATATGGGGCTCGACCCAACCAACCACCGCGTGTTCCTGGTGTCAGGCAAGTTCGGACCGGCCCCGGCGGGCAGGGGCAGAGCGCCGGTGCTGCCGGGGACGTTCACGTTGATGGTGGTGGAGCGGGTGCGCTGACGGGGGATCGGCGCGGCGCGAGTGCGGGGCCGAATAGCTCCGGATTTAACCCCGAAATTCCGAAAACAGATTTCGGCGGAGCAGGCTCGCGAGGCCTTCTCTTTGATGGTGAAATGCGCGCCTCGGCTGTTCGACATGCGCCCGCGCCTTTTCGCTGCGCTCGAAATGTCTTTGCAGTGCCAACTGTCCTTAATGGGATTGCGTGTATCTCGCGCTTGCCCTGGAACACGATTGTCCGGTTCTCACCGCCGACCGCCGGCTTTTCCGGGCCGGGGAGGGACGGCATCCCTTTGTTCGCCTGGTGCAATAAGAGATCCCCGGCGGTCCTGTCCGTGCACCCGAAATCGAAGCGCCGGACAGCGCCTGCGCGGGCGTAAACGCCCGGAAGGGCGTTTCGAAGCGTATTCAAGAGTTGCCAGCTTGGTAGGAAGGCCGACTGCATCGCTTGCAGCCGGTGTTCAAGGTTCGAACCCATGCCACGGCGCTTGAGCAGCCTCTCGAGGGCAATGTTCCTGGCTCTGGCCTCAGGGGATCTCAGGTCCGCCAGTCGGATCTGAGTCGAAGGTCATTCCTCGAACTGTAGGTCGCCCTGGGAATCGTGGGCTTTACCGGGGTTCTTCTTTTCCGGATGCGTGGTCATTTCCACGAGACTGAAACCGTACATATTCAGTACGGCCGCGAGCGTACTCCGACTCTCTGCATCCTGTCCGTACCAGGAGCGCGAGCGGATCACCTGCAGTTGCGGCGACCGTTCCCGGCTGAAGACTGCCACCGCGTGACGGGTGTGGTTGTGCCGCGCTGGGTAGAGGATGCCGTGGATGCCGTGTATTTTAGACGCTGGATGGTCGTAGATCGCCCTCGACCAGCGCTGGGCTATCAGGCGGTCTCCAGCGAAGAGGCGGCTGTCGGCTCCTATCCGCGCCAAACAGCCCTGGTTCACAAGATTGATGAGTACAGGTGGCTCCGCCGGGTAAAACTCAGTAAGAGAGCGCAGCTTAAGCTCTTCGGTCGTGACGGTTCGGATTCCAGTCTCCTGGCCGAAAGTCTCGATGAAGGCAGCAAAGAGGTCGCGGCCTGCATACAGGACCGAATAGCTCCCTAATGGGTCGTCAAACCTGTTTCTGCCGGTGCGCCCAAAATGGAGCGGGAGGTGGTCGCGATGATGCGTACGGAACAAACTGCCGCCTAGAGAGAGCATCGGCAGTGTTCGGTCCCTAAAATCCGACGGAGGCTCCGGGTGCGGGCCCGGCTCAGACATTCATGCAGCTCCGTGCTGTCCGAAATCCCTCGCCGCTTCGACCACCTCCGCGATCTTCCTGTCGCGGAGCAGCTCGAGCGGCCGCCGGCCGCCTAAGCGTGTGTTCGGGGTGACGAAAAAGACATTTTGCATCCATTCATCGTGTTCCGCAAGGGCCAGAAGGGTCTGTTCCAGGCCGGCTACCGTGCCGTGTTGGTCGAATTGCCAGGCCGGGAAGACGTGCCCGCGTCGGCGGAACGTCAAACCGAGCAGTTGCCGGGAGGATCTCCGCTTGTTCACGGCTTGAGCGCTGATACCCAGATATTCGGCGACCTGCTCCGTCTTGAACACGCCTCCGTTTTGTTCGATCAACTGGGCGCGCGCGTCGAGGCCGTCCAGAAAAGCTCTTGCCAAAGGGTCGGAGGCCTGCATATGCTCCAGAAGTTCGGGGCTGCCCATTGCCCGGAGCATAGCGTGCCAGTTGTCGGGCGCCGCGGCGGCATCAGCCAACGATGCTTCGGACAAGTCCATGAGTTGCAGAATGAAAGTCCCGGCCTTTTCGGCCCACTCGCGTTTGCCGGGGGGTTCCTCTTGGAGTCGTTGGCACAACCGGAGTATCCACTCCGGCCATTCCCGCGGAGCGTCCTGGGCGGATCGACGCGGCGGCGCGGGCCGGGTTCTGGCCGTTCTTTGCTTTTCCGCCATACCGAAGAGTATAACCGAAACTTCATCAACTATCACTACCTCGAAAACCCTAGAAACTTGGGAAACCGAATCTATGCGGACATCTGCCGCCAGAAAAGGAGTTCTGTTTCCGCCCCAGCCTGTCGGCCAACGGGCAACGAGGCCGGACGCCTGTTCCCGAACGTCGGTGCAGGCCGAGCAATCACAGAGACAGCACCACGGGACAGCAGCTTCAGCCCGGTCGACGATGTCCCCGAGGGCGGTTTGGGGCCGAGTGTACGGGTTTCGGGAACGGGAGTTTCGGGAACAGGAAGCCGTGAAAGAATCCACTTTCCATTTTCTGGCAGATATCGCCGGGCCGCCTCGTTTTCAGGCTGCCTTTTGTAGGGATCCCGAAGTTGCTGTCCATGGTGTTGACGCCGGTTTGGAAGAGCAGCGATTTCGCCGGCTTTGACGCCAGAAGGAGCGCCGGTTCGCGCGAAGGCGCAGACTGATGGGCTGGCCGCCGGCGATGGAACCGGCCGTCCGGTGGAGTCGTATTCGGAACGACGGTTTCGTCAGCGCACCCTAGAACCTCCCGCGCCGTCAGCAGGGGCAGGAGCAGTGGAATCCCGGCGGGGTTTCGTATCCAGGCGGACCGATTCGATCACGAGATAGAGTTTGTCGGCGCTGTTGACTTTGCCCGCTACGCAGTAGGCCACGTTGGGCTGGATGAGTTGGGCTTTCGAGAAGTCATAGAGCCGGTAAACCCGCTGCGTGTCGAGGTCGCGCATGAGGAGCACGGCGTACGACGGATATTCCGTCCGTGAGATCAGCAGGAGATGATTGGCGCTGAAGTTGAACATGGAGGGAGAGAAAGGGCGGGAGATGGAACTCCCGCCCGCCTCGGCAGCGCCGTTGTGGAGTTAGCCGGCGGACTCCTCCGACCGGTTTATCATCACAGCGCGGCGTGTCATCGGAGCCGGCGCTACTCTTTTTCGGCCGGCGGATTGGGGTTCTGGGGCTTGCGCAGACTGGGGCCGCCCAGCAGGAAGATCTCGGAGTTCTCCACCAGCCGATCGGCGATCGCCGCGGCTATGGTCGTATTAAAGAGGATGTTCCCCCAGTCGGAGAAGGGTGTGTTCGTAGTGATAATTGTCGAGCGTTTCTGGCTGTGGCGGGTGGAGATGACCTGGTAGAAGAGATTGGAAGTCTGCTGATCCAAGGCCAGATAGCCTAGCTCGTCACAGACGAGCAGGGTTGGCTCGGTATAGGCCTTCAGTTTGCGGACCAGGGAGTGATCGACCTGGGACGCCAGCAGGTGGTTGAGCATATCCATGGCGGCGGTGAACAACACGCGCTGATTGGCCTGGCAGGCGCGCCAGGCAATGATTTTCGCCAGGAAGGTTTTGCCGACACCGGGGTTGCCCATCAACACGAGATTGGTTCCTTTGGTGAGGAACTCCAGATCGAGCAGGCGCAGGATACGAGGTCTGGCTTGCTGCCGGGTCTTGTGATGGGAGAACTGAAAAGCATCGATGCTGGGCTGGGCTTGGAGGCGCGAGTACTTGTAGCGGCGTTCGATGGCCCGCTGTTTGCGGGCTTCCAGTTCCATGTCAGCCAGCCATTCCAGGGTGGCGGAGGTGCTGAGATTCTTGGCGGCGGCTTCAGTCAGAGTCGTCTCGACGTGGCGGCTCATGGTCGGTAAAGTCAGTTGATTCAGTTTCTGTTCGAGGGAGGTCATCGGAATCCTTTCCGGAGTCGAGGATGAAGGCGTCATATTCCAGCAGAGATAAGGGATCAGTGGTCAGGTCGTTCAGCCGCGGGTCGCGCAGATGCAGGGGCGGCTGGACCTCGCGCGGGGACTGCTGCTGGCGAAGAATGTTGACAACGTAATCGGCGCCGAACGCGCGGGCTGCGGAGGCCTTCTCGATGGCATCGGCCACCGGTTCGGGCCCATACTGGCGGATCAGTTCCAGTAACTCTGCAAGTTGCCGCGAGAGGGCGCGATCGGTATCGGCCATGTCGCGCAGGTAGGCTTCCAGCATGGCCTGGGAGCAGTAAGTTTCGAGGACCGCGAAGAGGCGTTGCTGCGCCCGCGAGCGTTTGGCGGCGGGACGCTGTTCGGCCACCTCGGCTTCAAAGCGATCGGCGCCGAAGGTTTGGCCGCGGCGCCAGCAGCGCGGATAAGAGACGATTTCGTTCACCCGGTCGTAGACGGTAACGGAGGAGGAATCGGCTTTGAGCGTGAGGCGGCGACCCACAAAACGCGGGGGCACACAGTAGCGGTTTCCATCGAAGTGCAGGCGGAGATCTTTGTAGACGAGTGCCTCCACGGTATCGCGATAGTCGTACGGAATGACCGGCAGCGGGCGTAGAGCATTGGCCTGGAATCGATCGATGGGGCGCTCACGCGTTTCGCGGTGCAGCCGTCGGTTGGCGACTTCCGCCAGCCATTGCCGCACCTGGCGGTTCACGTCATGCAGGTCGGTGAACTCGCGCAAAGGCCAGAAACTCTGCCGCGCATAACCGATGGCGCGCTCGATTTTTCCTTTTTCCCAACCGGCCGCTGGATTGCAGGCTTTCGGATAGAAGTTGTATTCGCGGGCAAAGGCGAGAAAGCGCGGCAGGAAGCGGACCAGCCGGCCGTCGTGCTCGGCGACCGCGGTCGCCAGGTTGTCATAAACGATCTCGCGGGTGATGCCACCGAGCGCGGTAAATGCATGGACGTGGCAGCGGACGAAAGTTTCAAAAGTCTGGCTGTGGGTGAACTCCAGGTAGAGCATACGGCTGTGCGCCTCCACCAGAGCGAAGGCATAGAGCTTGCGCTTGTCGCCGGCGTAATCCAGCACGCCGAAGTGGCCCCAATCGACTTCGAAGCGCTCGCCGGGCGGTGGCTCCATGCGCAGAAAGGCTCGGTGGGGTTTCAACTGCGGGCGCGCGCCGTGCACATACTCGCGCAGAATGGTGTGTCCGCCGCGGTAGCCGAGCGGCCGCAGTTTTTGTTCGATCACCGCGGCGGTCACGGTAGGGTCTTTCTCCAGCCATTCGGCGATGGTGGTTTTGAAGGGATCGAGCTTGCTTTCGCGCTGCCGCTGGGCCGGAGCTTGCGCCGGCGCATCGAGATACTTCTTGATGGTCCGCCAGCTCATGCGCAGGTGACGTTCGATCTTGCGGATCGGCCAGCGCTCGCTCCAGTACAGACGATGCAGGTCATTGATCTGATCGGCGGTGAGCATGGGTGCGATTTCAGTTATCCGGCAGAAGCCGCCTGGGCGCCAGGACGTTGTTGTTTGCAAGATTCCGACTGCGGGGGTTTGCGGGGTGGAAGTGCTTCCAGGACCCAGACTTGCGCTGGAGCTGCGTTGTTGTTTGCAAGATTCTGGAGTCCCGCCCCCACCAGCCAGACCCCTGAGGCGGAATGCTTTAGGTCGACAGCTGAGTTGTTGTTTGCAAGATCGCGCAGACGCCGCTTTTGGTCCCGAACGTGCTGCTGTTGGAGGTTCCGCTTGACGGCGGCTGGGTGTTGCTCCCGATACCGCCGCCAATAGTCCGGGTTGCGGGACCTCCATTTCCGTGGGCTGTCCAGGCATACCTGGCGGTATACCGGGTCCGCGGCGATCTTCCGGCGGTGATACTCAGCGCGGCGGCGGCGCTGGCAACCGGGATCGCCGCAGACCACCTGCGCCGGTTGATATTTCGAGGGCTGGAAAATCCGCTCGCAGTAGTGGCATCGCCGTTCGACCATACCGGCGGTTGTCGCATCCTGCGGAGCGCGAATGTGAGGAGCGAGGTTTAGAAACTGCTATAGAGTCGGTACTGCATCCTGGCCGATGGCAGGTTCTTTGAACACGGAACTCCCACCGGCCGATGCCGATTTTCGGGCGACCCTATTCCTCAAAGAAATAGGCCAGGGAGTATCCGCTCCCCAGCTCTGAACACAAAACCGGCGAAACTGCTGTTGTTTTATCCCGGCGTCAACAGGAGGCTCCGTATCCTCGCCGCGTTATGCCGTAAACGTGACAGGAGCCGGTCAGCTTGGGCGCGAAATCGTCAAAGACGTGTGCGGAGTTTCCAGAACCGGCCAACAGCACGACGGCGCGGCCCGACCCTCCCCAATCGAGCGCTTCGATTTGAACGGCATCTCCGACCTGGACGAACTGCACCTGATGCGGCGAGGGATCTTTCCACGTGGGCGTCTGCGAGAACCCACACCTACCGGCCAATACCATCAAGCCATTGGCAACCAGGCACACTGCAGCTACAGATTTCATGAACCCCACTCGCTTCCGATGTTACTTGTGACTCATAAACGTTAGTCTTAGTAAGCAGCCATTCGGGAGCCGCCTATCATTTTGGCGCCACGATTGCCCCCAAGAAGGCGAATCTCGATCTTATGAGGGCTGGGTGTAGAACCAGGTTCAGGGGAGAAGCCGATGATGTACTCGGTCCGCACTTCTCCTGCTAGAAATCCGATAACGTCGCGTGCGGCGGAAGGGTTGAGCTCCGGCGGGTCGAACGACCGGCCTCCGGTAGCCCCGCCAAGACCCGTAAACAAGCTGGCCTGGGCGTCTTCGCTGTCGAAAACCGTCTGTGCGTATCTGGCATGAGCCGCGGCATCCTCGGGAGTTTCCCACGGCCGCGGTGGGGCCGCCATCCGCATATTGAATTCCGCGATGCGAGCCTCATGGCCTACCAGCAGCGGATAAATCGGAATTCCCATTTGCAGCGCAGCACTCGCAGCTTGGGCAGGGTCCAATTCGCCCCCTGGCAATCCGTCCGAGACCACCAGCATCAGGCGCGCGACTGGCTGCGGATGCCGCGCGCAGTCCCTCAGCGTCTCGATAATGGCCTCATAGATCAGCGAGTCCTTACGTGGTTTGTGAAGATCGAACGCCGCTTCCCCGGGCAACTTCTTGATAACAGACTGGAAGGCTCGCCGAAGGACGAGCGGATCAGACGTGGGGCCGCAGGCGCGTACCAGGCTGGTAACCGGGGGGCCTCCAAATGCATAGACGGACAGAGTCACCCCCGGGAGGCCGGCGAGCAGGTTGTCGCGGAACAATCTTTCGTCGAGCAACCCCGCCCCACGGACGCTGCCGCTGGAGTCGAACACCAGGACGATCTCAACAGGCGTGTTGACGCCGCCGCCCTGTTCGAATGTCGTGATTGCGCGCGGCAGGCCGTCCACCAGCAATTGGAAATCGGAGGCAGTGAGTCCCGTGACATTTCACTTGGCCACGACAACGTGAAATGCAGTTAGAGCAAGTTGAGTATCGGAACGAAAAGTGGGAAGTCCTCCGGGCGGCGTATCCTGGCCGGAGTATCCGAGGTTGAAAGTGACGGCTCCCGCCAGCAATGTAAGCGTCCGGATGCCTGTGCCGATCGGCATGATCCTAGCGTAAACCCGAAACGATCACTAACCAAACAGACTTTTTCC
>JBEKPK010000391.1:0-5012 GCA_049520795.1 Bryobacteraceae bacterium | reverse complement strand
TGCGGTTCATAAACTCGGGCGAGAATTTGCGCCGCGCGGCTTCCAATCCCGCGCGCGAGACTTTGCCGGCCAGTTTCTCGTCCACCAGGCCCGCCGCGCTCCGCCGGCTGAGGTCGCCGGCCGCGAATCCCAGGTTCGGCCGCAGTATCGAATTCATCTCCCCCGCGCCCAGGTTGCTCGTCATGAAGATCAAAGCGCGGGAGAAATCCACGCGGCGATTGTCGCCCAGCGTGAGGGTAGCCTTGTCCAGAATGCCGAGCAGCAGGTTCCACAAAGCGTCGCTCGCCTTTTCGATTTCGTCGAACAGAACGAAGCTCAGCTTCATGGTTTCGCTGTGGTACTGGTTGAGCACATCCTGGCTGAGCAGGGGATGGGTTTCACGATGTCCCAGGTATCCCGGAGGCGAGCCGATCAGTTTGGCGATTTCATGGCTGTGCTGGAACTCCGCGCAGTCGATCTTGACCACAGCCCGCGCGTCGCCAACCAGGCTTTCCGCGGCGGCTTCCACCATGCGCGTCTTCCCCGAACCGGTAGGGCCCAGAAACAGGAAGTTGCCGATGGGCCGTCCGACGCCGCTCATTCCCGCCAGGTGTGTCTGATAGATATTGATGATCTGCCGGATGGCCTCGTCCTGGCCGACGATGCGCTTCCGCAGGTCCGACTCCAGTTTCTCGGCTTCAAAACCAGTTTGCGTCGGGTCCAGTTGCTTGCTCAGCCGCCCCATACGTTCTTTTCCCCCTCAGGTCCCCAGCCCCACGGGGGCCGTTGCATCCCTTCTGACTAGTTTGACGCAGCAACTGACGTTCCAGGATCGAATACCGCGCGAAAACCCGGCCGGCATCTCCACCACTGTTTCGAAACTTACTTTTTCAAACGCGAAAGGCGCGTCTCGATACGGCTCACCATGACGACCGCTCTCGCGCTTGGCGGGATCGCCCGTCAATCCGGTGTCTGCGCTGGCCGGCATGATATAGCTAACGCGCACATTGTCATAGCAGCGATCAAGCATCATCTTTAGGCGTTGTGTCCCGCGCCCCCGTCGAAAGCTCTTGCCCGCCAGGCTGGAGAGGGTCACGGTGAACCCGCCGCCGCGCTGTGGAAATCGGGAGAACGCCTCCCAGGAACAGTAGAAATGGCCGCGAGGAAAAATCTGCGCACTTGTGCAACATCCGTAACATCGGCCGGCTCGCTCGCCGGAGAAGATTTCGGATGGCGCGCCGCAACGGCTGTTAAAATAAAACTGAGAATGCCTCCTAGCGCGCCCACGTCTTCTTTGCGCCAGCTTTGGGAGGAACGCTTTTCCCAACTCTTAGGCGAAGTGGAAACTCTGTGCGACGCCCAGGCTGCGGAAGCGGTCGACCGCGCGCGCCGCCATGCCGCCGGCGAGCTGAACCAGGCCGTGCGCCAGTTGCGGCGGGCCGCGGACCTGGAGGACCTGGGCATGACACTGGCCGATGTGGCGGGAGCTTTCGCCTCCCACGTGGCCCTGTTTCGAGTAGAAGGCGAAATGGCGCGCGGCGTGCGCGCGCGCGGCGTGCCCGAGGAGATTGCCGAACGCTTCGGGGCGCTCGAAGTCCCGCTGTGCGACGCCGCCGCTCTGGCCGGCTTGGTCGACGACGGCGAGCCGGTGGTGGCCGCGGCCACTGCATCGGAGGTGTCCCCGGCGCTGGCGGACCTGCTGGAGCATCAACCCAATGCTCGTGTGTCCCTGTTTCCGGTCGCGCCGCGAGGCCGGGTCGCCGCTCTCCTGTATGCCTGGGGCGCCGTGGAAGGGCCTCCTCTGGAATTGCTGGCTGAGGCCGCCGCGGCCGTGTGGAACGGATTCGCTCCCGCCGCGCCTTCCGGCCTGGTGACCATCGCGCCGCGGGAAGGGTCCGCGGCCGCTTGGGATCTTCTCTCGGCCGAACAGCGGCGGATTCACCTTAGCGCGCAGCGCGCGGCGCGCGTGCGCGTTTCCCAGATGCGGCTCTACCAGGCCGCCGATGTGCAGGCGGGCCGCGCGCACGGGGATCTTTACGGGGCTCTTCGCAAGCCCATCGACGACGCGCGCGCCGCGTTTCGCGAGAACTACTTCGAACGTTGCCCGAACATGGTCGATTACCTCCATCTGGAGCTGGTACGCACTCTGGCCCATGACGATCCGGAACTGCTCGGCAAAGACTATCCCGGTCCGCTGGCTTAGGCTCCTGGCCGCGCTGGCGGTGGCAGGGCAGCCCTTCTGGGCGGTCTTGTCGGGCGCGAGCGCCAGCCCGCCCAAGAAGAAGGCGGCTGCCCCAGCCACCGTGGCCAAACCGCATCCCGCATCGGGCGGCGAGTTGGCAACGCTGGTGCGCGCCTGGCGCGACGCCCCCACTGCGGCCAGGCGCGCCGCGGTGGAGAACTACGCCGCCAGACACGCCAAAGACAGGGACGGCGCCCTGGCTTACCTGTCGCTCGGAATAGTCTCTTTCGAAGGCCGGGATTACGAGCGCGCCATCGCCGCTCTCCGCGCCGCCAAAGTCCCGCAACTGGCCGACTATGCGGCCTACTACCTGGCCTCGGCGCGCGTGGAATCGAACGACGGCGTGGCCGCGGTCAAGGACCTGGAGCCGGCCCACGCCCTCGGATTGTCCTCGCCGCTTTCCGCCCGTGCATGGATCGTCGAAGCGCGGGCGCTGAGGGCCTCCGACGCCGGCGGCTCCGCCCGCCTGCTTCGCGATCACTACCCGGACCTGCCGCAGCCCGAAGGGGACCTCGCCCTGGCGGATTCCTACCAGGCCGCGAATGACTTTCCTCGCGCCGCCGAGTTCTATCAGCGCGTCTACTACCAACGCCTCGCGGGCGACGCCGCGGCCCGCGCCGCCGCCGCTCTGCTGGCGCTCAGAGGCTCCATGGGAACCGCCTTTCCAGCGCCCTCGCCGCAACTGGCCCTCAGGCGCGCCGACCTCTTGATGGAATCGGGCGATTACAAGCAGGCGCGAGCCGAGTACCAGGCCGTGGCCGCGCAATTCTCCGGCCTGGAGGGCGAGCAGGCGCGCGTTCGCATGGGCGCGGCCGAGCTTCAAAACGGCAACCTCTCCCACGCCTGCGCCTGGCTGAAGGGTCTTGAGCCATCCCAGCCGGAAGCCGGCGCCGAGCGCCTCTACTATCTCGAGGAATGCGCCCGCCGCATGAACGAAGACGAGGACATGACGGCGCAGGTGCAGAAGCTGGGCGAGGGGTATCCCCATTCGGTCTGGCGCTTGAAGGCCCTGGTTTCCTCCGCCAACCGCTACCTGCTGGCGAACCGGCCGGACCGGTACGTTCCGCTGTATCGGGCGGTGTACGAAGGGTTCCCCGGCGACCCCGCGGCCGGCGTGAGCCACTGGAAAATCACCTTCTACGCATGGATGTCCGACCAGCCCGGCTCCGCCGCCCTGCTGCGCGAACACCTGCGCGATTACCCCGCCCACGCCACCGCCGGCGCGGCCCTCTACTTCCTGGGAAGGAGCGCCGAACGCGAGAACGATTTGGGCGCCGCGCGCGCCTGCTATCAGAAGCTGGCAGCCGCGTTTCAGAACACTTACTACGCCATGCAGGCGCGGGAAAGAGCGCGCCGAACGGAAGTCGCCGGCGCGCCCTTATCCGAAAAGATGCGGGTGTTCCTCGATGCTCTGGCCCTGCCGCAGCCGCGCCCCGTTCCCGCCCAGACCGCTCCCGCCACCTCGGCGCGGATCGAACGGTCCCGCCTGCTGCGCTCCGCGGGACTGGGCGAACTGGCCGATTCCGAGCTTCGCTTCGGCGCTCGCGTGGACGGCCAACCGGCGCTCGAAGCCATGGAGTTGGCCGGCGCCGCCGGAGCCACCCACACCGCCATGCGCCTGATGAAATCCCTGGCCCCGGATTACCTCGCCTTGCCGCTGAACGCCGCGCCCCGCCAGTTCTGGGAGCTGCTGTTTCCGCTGCCCTATCGCGGTGAGCTGTTCCAGAACGCGCAGGCTTTGGGTCTGGATCCCTACCTGGTGGCGGGCCTGGTCCGCCAGGAATCGGAGTTCGATCCGCTGGCGGTCTCGCGCGCCCGCGCCTACGGCCTCACCCAGGTGCGCCCCGGCACGGGCCGCGAGTTCGCGCGCAAAGTGGGAATCTCCCGATTCAGCAGCCGACTGCTGTACCAGCCCTCCGCCAACCTGAAAATCGGCTCCGCCATCCTGCGCTCCATGCTAGACCGGCAAAACGGCAAACTGGAACCCACCTTGGCCGCCTACAATGCCGGCCCCAACCGCGCCACCGAGTGGCTGGGCTGGTACACCTACCGCGAGCCCGCCGAGTTCGTGGAAGCCATCCCGTTCACCGAAACCCGGGACTACGTGCAAGCGGTGCTGCGCAACGCGGACGTCTACCGGCGGCTGTACGGGCAGTAGGGGCCCCTGTGGCGTCAGGCCTTTCGGCCGGCGTCTTTCGGGCCACGGAAGCCGCGGAAGCCCGGTTTGACCGCTTCGCGCCGCGAGCGATTGACAGCGGGTGTACAATATCTCAAGGAGCGTCGCGATGATTTACTTGAGGTACTGTTCCATTGATTCCTTGGGTGTCCCAATGCTCGTATCTGACTCGCCGAGACTAAGGCGGTTTAAAGACCTAGCAACAGCCAAATCGTTCGTAACTAACCAGAAAGAGAACAGTAGATTTCAGGTATACACGGGAGCGCTTTTTCGAAGAGCGAAAGGGCAAGAGATTAAGCTAGTTTCCTATGTTCGGGATGAGAATAATAACCTCAGGGAAGTATCCTTGGTTTGAACGGACTTGACAGATTCCGAAGCTATAAAGCAATTCTTGGCATCTATCGTGAGGGCCGATACATTCCCAGTCACACCCGAGGCGTATCAGACATCATTGGCTGTATTCCCAAACAGGGGCGCTACCTCGCAATCGAGGTGAAGCGGCCGGGAGGAAAGCTGACGCCCGAGCAGCAGCAGTTCATTGACATTATCAACGCGGTGGGTGGGTTGGCGTTTGTGGCGCATTTGGTTGACGAAGTTATAGTCAGACTACCCGCT
>JBEKPK010000390.1:0-5016 GCA_049520795.1 Bryobacteraceae bacterium | reverse complement strand
TTACGTCATCGTGTTCCACGCACTGATGTCCGCAGAAGGTATCGTGGCAAAGCGCCGCGCGCATGCCTCGGACCTTATTGACGGCGATAGCCGCGCCCACGCCGGTGCCGCAGATCATAATGCCGCGCTGCGACCGCCCGGACAATATCTCGCGACATAGTTTTTGGGCGATATCCGGAAAATCCACCGGATCGATGCTGTAAGTCCCGACATCCTTGACGGCGTGCCCCCAGGACTGGAGCGTTTTGACGAGCGGCGCCTTCAGTGGGAAACCAGCGTGATCGCATCCCACCACCAGGTTCCATTTGACGGGAGCCGCGGCCGCTTGGGCCTGCGAAGCGGCTAGCTGCGCGGCGGCTAAGCCGCTCAAAAAGCGGCGCCGTACAATGCTCTTGTCTTCCATTTTGGATTCCTCAAAGGCGCGAACCAGCGCCGAGCGGCGGGCCTGGCATGCCCGGGCATGCCCGGCCCGCGGTCCCTCACGGTTATTCTCGCAGAAGCTGAGGGACCCGAACCGGCAGCTTCACTATGGTCATCCAGAAATCCTGAATGGCGGTCAGCACCCAGATGGATTCCAGCATGGTGACGGGCTTGGTGATGCAGCAGTTGGCGTGGAGGTCGTAGGAGCGGAGGACGTCCTGTTCCTCGCTGCTGGTGGTGAGGACCACCACGGGAATGCTCCTCAAGGATGGATCCGTCTTGATTTCGGCCAATACCTCGAAGCCGCTCATGCGCGGGAGGATGAGGTCCAGCAGGATGAGGTCCGGCCGGGGCGCCGCGGCGTACTTCCCGGAGCGGCGCAGGTAGGCCAGGGCCTCCTCGCCATCCCCGACATGGTGAAACCCGTTGCGGAAGCGGCCCTCGCGCAGGGCCTCCCGGGCGAGACGCGCATCCCCCGCATTATCCTCCACCAGGAGGATGTCTATGACCATACCGTCGAAGCATACTTCGATCATGCTTCCACCTTTTGCGTATCCACTTCCGGCATAGTAAACAGGAACGCGGTTCCCTTGCCCGGCTCGGATTCGATCCAGATGCGGCCTTTGTGGCGCTCCACGATCCGCTGGCACAGGGCCAGGCCGATGCCCGTGCCGGGGTACTCCTGGCGGGTGTGGAGACGTTGGAACATCACGAACACGCGCTCGAAGTATTTGGGGTCGATGCCGATGCCGTTATCTTCCACGCGAAAGAGCCACTGGCGCGGTTCGCCGGGGTTGCGCCGCGCCTCGATATGGACCCGCGGCGGTACGCCCGGAGTGTGGAACTTGATGGCATTGCCCACCAGGTTCTGGAACAACTGGACCATCCGGCCGGCATCCGCCAGCACGGGAGGCAGGTCGCCGCACTCCACCTCGGCTCCGGCCTCGCGAATGGCCGTCCCCAGGTTGCACAGGGCCAGCGAGACGGAGCTTTGGGTATCCACCACGGCGGCCGGGCGGGCTTTCGACGACACGCGCGAATAAGCCAGCAGATCCTCGATCATCTGCTTCATGCGGACGGCGCCATCGACGGCGTAATCGATGGCCTCGCGCGCGTCCTGGTCGAGTTTGTCGCCGTAGCGGAGGGCCAGCAGTTGGGTGTAACTGGCCACCATGCGCAGCGGCTCCTGCAAATCGTGCGAAGCCACGTAGGCGAACTGTTCGAGCTCGCGGTTGGAGCGGGCCAGGTCTTCGGTGGCCTGGCGAAGGAGCGAGTCGCCGCGGTGGCGCTCGACAATTTCGCCCAGCAGGCGGGCGGAGCCGGCCAGGCGCTGCTTGGCCAGCGCGACGATGAAGGGGGGACGCGTCTCGTAGGCGTCGGCGCGCCGTTCCAACTCCGCGGCCTCCACGCCGAACTCCCCGGCCAACCGGGCCAGCCGGGAAGGATCGCTGGAGGGGTCGCCGTACCCCAGGCTGATGGCCCCCACAACCTCGCCGCCGGCGTAGACCGGAACGGCGTAGATGCGCAGCCCGCAGGTGGATTCCAGATCCACGGGTTGGCCGCTCTCCATGGCCTGAATGCAGGCGTTTGTCCCGGGGGATTCGCGGCAGAGCCACTTGTTACAGGCGTGCGGCTGGCAGACTCCGGTGGAGGCGCACCGTTGGGCGGGACTGGCATCCAGAAACCGGCACCAGGAGGCGGCCCGCACGCTGTAGGCGAGATCGCCGTTAGCCTCGTACACCGCGAAAAAGGTGCCCATGAGAGCGTGGAAAGTGGCGGCGATCTCGGCCAGGAGGACTTCGCCGGCGGCGTCCAGGATCACGCGCGCCGTGTTGCCCTCGGCCAGGTAGCGGACGGAGGTCTGGGAGGGCTGCTCGGGGGAATCGGCGGGCGTCAGGGGAGAGAGCATCCAGCGCAAGCGGTCGAGGTCGCGCCGGACGAGCTTCTGTTCGGTAATGTCGTGGCAGATCCTGGACGCTCCGGCGATGCGCCCGGAAGCGTCCTTGATGGGCGAGACCGAGAACGACACCTGGAGCAGCCGCCCATCCTTGGCGCGGCGGATCGCCTCATGGGATTGGACCCGCTCCCCGCGGCGTATGCACGCCAGGATAACGCCCTCTTCCGCTTCCGCGCCCGCCAGGGCCAGGCGACCCATGGTGTGGCCCATCATTTCTTCGGCGGTGTAACCGAAGAGGCGTTCGGCTCCCTCATTCCAGGAGGTGACCAAGCCATCGATGGTGGTGGCGGCGATGGCGTCTTGGGAACCCTCGACGATGGCGGCCAGGCGGGCGGTGGCGGCCAAACGCGCCGTCCCGGATTCCAGGAGCAGCTTGTACTGGGTCTTGGCGCGGGTCTGCCAGAGGGCGAAAAAGAGCGCCGAGACCGCCGCCAGGAGTCCGGCCAGCAGGCAGGCGATCTGGACGGAGCTGGCGCGCCAGGGGGCCATGGCTTCCTCCGTGTCGATCTTGGTGACGGCGAACCAGGATGTGCCGGGTACCGCGCGGATGTCGGCCAGCACCGGGAGGCCTCGATAGTCCACGCCTTCGACGAAGCCCGTGGAACCGTGGGCGGCCATGACCGAGGGGACGTCGCGGTGCGTCAGGGGGACGCGCATTTCGAGAGCGGTGTTGGCGCGGTGGCGGAGATCGTTGAGGAACAACATGCCGTCGCCGTCGCGGCGCACCAGCAGAGTTTCGGCGGTGCGGCTGGCGGTGGGCCACGAGGTGATCAGCGGATACAGGGAAAGGGCGGCGTCGCAACGCAGAATCACGGCCCCGGCGAGGGTGGACGCGCCCCCGGCAAATGCCGGAGCGACCACGCTGATGTGAGGCGAAACGCCGCGTCCGCGATATAGGTCGGTCATCACCGGCCGATGCCGGCCGAGGGCCTCGCGGAGGGCAGCGGCCTCGTCCGGGAGCAGTGGGCCGGTTTTACCGGAGAGGCTGAACACCACCGTGCCGCGCGCGTCCGTGACGGCGATATCGTCGTATTCCTTGTGGTCCGTCCATGCCGGAAGACCGGAGAGCATCGCCGCCCGGCTGGCCGGCGTGGGCGCGGAGAGGTAATGCAGTATAGGCCCGGCCAGACAGGAATCCCGCAACACGGCGGCATCGTCGAGCCGGTCCCGCCGCCAGCGGGAAATCTGGTCGACTTTCAACGCCGAGACCGCCAAGAGGGATTCCTGGGCGTCATGGCGTTGCAGGCGCTCTTGCGCTCGATAAAAGAGAAAGCCGGCGAAAAGCAGAGCCAGCGCGACCACCGCAAAAGCAGCCGCCAGCCGGGCGGGCGGGCGCGCGAGGACCTCGTCGCCGGTCATGGCAGTTCCGTTATGGCGATCAGTCGCACTTCACCCTCCGATGTGGCGCGGACACTCGTGTCTGCCGCGTCCCGACTCCTCGGGACGCTTGGTCTTGTACCGGCACGTGTTCGCGTTTCCGATAAGGCGTCGTAGCCAAGCGTCGGCATGAGTGCCGACGCGGCAGGCAGGAGTGCCTGCGCCACGTGACTCATCCCGAATTGCTTCGATACCTCCATAGTTCCGGCCTGGCTGGCGCGATCTCAGAAATTCTTGAAGTCCGGGCCGGGGATCCGCGGGCCGGGAGCGATGAAGCCGTCCAGGTCGGCGATGAGCGCGGCGGGGCAGAGGTAGCCGGCCGAACTGAAGACGTTGCGCCGCACGATGACCGGCAAGGAGACGGTTCGGCTCCGGTCGCCGCCGGAGACGGCCAGCGGCTCGGAAAGCAGCAGCGACAGGAATTGCCGTCCATCGCGCGGTTCCTGCGAGCTCGAGATCAGCAGGAGGGCATCTTCGTCGGTGCGGAACAGGGTTTCGCCGCCGGAGATCCGCGCGCGGATCAGGGCTTCCAGGTTGGCGTTGATGGCCTCCACCTGGCGGGCGCCAAGGTGGTTGCGGACGATGGCTTCGCGGTCGAGCGCCAGGGAAATCACCACGAAAGGAAGTTTCGAGGCATAGCTGGCGGTCAGGAATTCCACCGCGTCGGGCGGCACGTGGCTGGAGGCGGGGCTGGCGGACTGTTGATTCGCCTGGCGGATGCCGATGGCGTAACGGATGGCCCGTTCCAGCTCGGCCGGACAGAGGCGGCTCTTCTCCAGGTACCCCATGACGCCGGCTCGCATGGCCTGCAAGTCGATGGCGTGGCTCCCAGCTCCGGTGAGCAGCAGGAACGGGCAATCGATGCCGCGGGTGCGCGATTCCATGACCAGGTGCAAGCCGTTGTGCGCGCCCAACTGGTAGTCCAGCAGACACAGATCCCAGTCGATTTCCCCCAGCGCTTTAAGCCCTTGATCGTAGGACCCGGCCCAGTGGATCTGGCAGCCGGAGTCGGGCATCTTGCCCACCATCTGGCGTACCAGCACGGCATCGTTTTCGTCGTCGTCGATCATCAGGACCTGAGCGGCGGATTCCGGTTTCATTCGGGCGCCTCGATGAGACCCAGCCAGTAGGCGCGCATCAGCGCGACGGCGCTCACCAGCTCGGGCAGGCCGATCGGCTTGACCACGTAAGAAGAGGCCCCCAGTTGGTAGGCCCGGCGGATGTCCGCTTCGTTGCTCGACGTGCTGAATACGATCACGGGG